>CADCPC010000044.1 GCA_902803285.1 uncultured Erysipelotrichaceae bacterium
AACACAATCCAGATCGTTTAGAAAAAGAAAAATATTGCCCACGTTGTCAAAAGAAAACACTTCATCGTGAGAAAAAGAAATAGGATTAATTCCTATTTTTATTTGCTATGAAAGTAGAAAAATTCAATTATAACGATAGAGATGATTTATTCGCTAATACTTATGTAGTAAGCGACAGCTTCAATAGCGCGGTTATTATCGATCCTTCTGTCGATTATGATGGAATCGTTAACTATTTAGAGCGTAATTCTTTAACTCCTAAAGCAATTTTATTAACGCATGGTCATTTTGACCATATAAGAGGAGTTTCTAGACTAATTAATAAATATAACATCCCAGTTTATATTCACTTTCTAGAAACGCCTTTATTAACAGATCCATATTTGAATGGTTCAGAATTGTTTGGCAACTCTGTTAGTTTATCTAACATAGCTACACTAATAACGATAACTGATAAACAAGTATTAAGAATACTTGAAAACGAAATTATTGTAATTCATACTCCTTATCATACAGAAGGAAGTGTGTGTTATTATATCAAAAAAGATAACATCTTATTTACTGGAGACACGCTATTCAAACTAAGTGTTGGAAGGAACGATTTGCCAACTTCCACAAGTAAATACACTGAGTCAACTTTTGATAAGCTAAAAGCTCTTCCAGAAGCAACAAAAGTATATCCAGGGCACGGAGGTAATACCACAATTGGATTCGAGTTATCATTTAATCGTTTTCTAAATTATTAATTTTTGGTAAAATACCAAAGAACATACAAAAGAAAGGAACATATAAAGCATGATTAATGTCACAGAATTAAGACCAGGCAATTATTTCCTTGAAGAAGGCAACATTTATCAAGTCATCGACATTTTATTAAATAAAACAGCGATGAGAAAGATGGTTGCTAAAGTCAAAGTTAAAAATATGCGTACTGGTGCAGTTACCGAAATTGCACGTAATAGTGGATACGGTATCGAGAATATCAGATTAGAAAAACGTCCTATGCAGTATCTTTATGATACTGGAGATGCACTTTGTTTCATGGATGCAGAAAGCTATGAACAAATTGAAATCTCTAAGGAAAGACTAGCTTGGGAACTCAATTTCTTAAAAGGTGAAGAAACAGTAGAAATCACCTCCTACGAAGGCGAAGTCCTTGGTATTAGCTTACCAGCTAAAGTTGCTTTAAAGATTACACACTGTGAACCAGCTATCCGTGGTGATACAGTTAACAAAGCAATGAAAGACGCTATCTTAGAAACAGGATTAAAAGTTAGAGTCCCATTATTCATCGAAGAAGGCGAAGAAATTCTTGTCAGAACTGATAATGGTGATTACGACGGAAGAGCATAGGAGAAGCAATCATGGATGTAGGATCATGGATCGGAATTGTGGTTGCTGCCTTAGTCCTTGGAGCGGTTGCTGGATTCTTCTTAGCTAGATTTATCTTCAAAAGGCAAATTGAAAAGAATCCTCCAATCAATGAAGCAATGATTAGAGCCCTATACCAAAGTGTTGGAAGAAAGCCTTCAGAAGCCGACATTCAACGCACAATGAACGCTGTTAAAAGACAACAACGTTAATCGATTATAACAAGCTTAAAATGCACCCGAAAGTGGTGCATTTTTTATTGCTATTTATTAAGAATGGCCTTTTTTATTAATTCGTTATAAATTGATATAATGATCCTATTAAAAGTCAATTAAAACTATTAGATGCAATCAAATAAAAATCCACATTTTGGCATGATGTGGAAAACATAAATAACATGGTATATTTATTACTAATTATCTACTAATTTAACACTATTACTATTTCATCCAAGTGATGGTTCTCTCTGTACCGTTTTTGATACGAGAAATGTTACCTAAATGTTTGAATAAGAGAATCAAAAATCCGATTGTTACACAGGTTGCAAAAATCCAATTGCAATCGAGTGAATAGCCATATGTTGCAACCCACATAAGTTCAGGACTAATAGCTCTTGTTGTAATAAGTATAGCCCAAACCCAAGATAATAATGTTCCACATAAGCTACCTAATATGCTTCCTAGGGAAACATATTTTTTCCATTTTAGCACTGAGAAGAAGACAACTGCGGATACTAAGCCAATGGACCAAGTACTACCAAGCAATATTCCAGCGAATGAAGCAACGTTTTTTCCGCCTTTAAATTGAGCAAAAATTGGGAACACATGTCCAACCATACAACCTATGGTTGTAACCCAATAAACTGGCCATTTAATTATATGAGTGTTTGCTTCTCCTGAATATGAAGATAAAACATCAGCGACAAGTGGCTCTCCATGATAAATAGGCGCTTTTGTGAGAATAAGCCATGAGATGTATAAAGGCAAAACGAGCTTAATTGCATCAAGAAAAATCACCAAAACGCCAATACCTTTTCCGAATACTCTTCCGGCATTCGTACCACCAGCGTTTCCGCTGCCATAATCACGTGGATCTTTGTGAAAAAAGACCTTACCAATCCAAATTGCATTTGGAATAGACCCGATGAGGTAGCTAACAATTAGCAATATAATTACAACGCCTATATTATATAAAATAATATCCATTTTTTGCCCGTTATCTATTATATAAAATAACTTTATATTTTCAACTTTTTCCGTTTATAATAAACGCCGAAACAGGTAAAAACGCATGGCAGAAAGAAAATATACAGCAAATGATATCCATATTTTGCAAGGTCTAGAAGGTGTCAGAAAGAGACCTGCTATGTATATCGGCAGCTCCAATTCAATGGGTCTACATCACCTAGTTTGGGAAGTTGTTGATAATGCAGTTGACGAAGCATTAAGTGGATTTGGCAAAAACATCACAGTAACACTACATAAAGATGGAAGTTGTTCCGTTTTAGACGAAGGAAGAGGAATTCCAGTTGATATCAATAAAGAAACAGGTCGACCAGGTGTCGAAATTGTTTTTACTGAGCTTCATGCTGGCGGAAAATTCAATTCTGCTGTCTATAAAAGTGCTGGTGGATTACATGGTGTCGGCGCTTCTGTTACCAATGCGTTAAGTGAATGGTGCGATGTTACCGTTTATCAAAATAACGGTATTTACCATTTAAGATTTGAAAAAGGTGGTCACTTAGTTGAACCATTAAATAGACAAGGCGATACCAAAAAACATGGTACTCTTGTTAGATTCAAACCTGATCCAGAAATCTTCTCCACAGTTGATTTTAAATACGATACAATTTCATCACATTTACAAGAGAGTGCATTCTTAATGAAAGGCGTACGTTTCATCATTAATGATGAAAGAAGCGGACAAAAACAAGAATTTTTCTATCAAGAAGGGCTTGTTGAATATATCAATAATCTCAATGAAAGCAAACGTCATTTAATTCCTGTTGTAAGCTTTTCAGACATCGATTCTTTAACAAATATTGAAGTAGAGATTGCTCTTCAATATTGCGCTGAAGATTATAACGAAACCATCTATTCTTACGTAAATAACGTTAAAACTGGTGATGGTGGTACTCATGAATCAGGATTTAGAGCAGGTATCACAAGAGCAGTTAATGATTTTGCTGAGCAACAAAATCTTGCCAAAGGCAAGAAGCTCGAAGGAAGCGATATTAGAGAAGGATTAACTGCTATTATTTCCTTAAAAGTTCCTGAAGAATTACTTGAATTTGAAGGGCAAACAAAGGGCAAATTAGGAACTCCTGTTGCTTTCCAAGTCGTTTCAAATTTAATTTATAATAAGTTTACTTATTATCTAACTGAGAATAAAGAAAACGCATTGTTAATTATCAAAAAATGTATCGATAGCCAACAAGCACGAATTGCAGCAAGAAAAGCAAAAGATGAAGCAAGAAGTAGCAAAAAAGCTAAACAAGAAGTGATTTTATCCGATAAATTAACTCCTGCTCAATCTAAAGAATACGCTAAAAACGAATTATTTATCGTTGAGGGTGATTCTGCTGGTGGTACAGCTAAAAAAGGTAGAGATAGAATTCATCAAGCAATATTACCACTTCGTGGTAAACCACTAAATACTGATTCTATCGCACTTGATAAATTGCTACATAACGAAGAAATAGCAACTATCATCAACACAATTGGTGCAGGATTTGGACAAAGTTTTGATATTGAAGATATTCATTACGGCAAAATCATCATTATGACCGATGCTGATACCGATGGTGCTCATATTCAAACATTGCTTTTGACATTCTTCTATCACTATATGAGACAGTTAATTACTACCGGACACGTCTATATTGCGGTCCCACCTTTATATAGAATATATAAAGAAGAAAACAAACACCTCATCCAAGAATACGCTTGGGATGACAAAGGATTAGAAGAAGCTAAAAAGAAAGTTGGTGCTGGCTGCAAGATTAACAGATATAAAGGTCTTGGTGAAATGGACGCAATTCAATTAAAAGAAACAACTATGGATCCAAAGACTAGATTACTAATTCAAGTTGACATCAATGATCCGCTTTTAGTCGAAAAGAAAGTTTCTGTTTTAATGGGTAAAGATTCTTCTATTCGTAGGACTTGGATTGAAAAACATGTTGACTTCAATCAAGAAGATAATTTCATGAAGGAGGCAAAGTAAGATGGCGAAGAAAAAGACTGATGTAGTCGAAGAAAACATTGAAGAAAACATCTCTATTGAACCTCTTGAAGATGTCATGGGTGATCGCTTTGCAACATACGCAAAATACGTCATTCAAGATAGAGCCATTCCTGATATCAGAGATGGCTTAAAACCTGTTCAAAGAAGAATTATTTTCTCAATGTATAAAAGTGGAAACACTTTTAATAAACCTACTAAAAAATGTGCTCATACTGTCGGTGCGGTTATGGGTACTTTCCACCCACATGGTGATACTTCAATTTACGAAGCATTAGCAAGAATGAGCCAAGATTGGAAAGTTAGATATCCATTAATTGATTTCCAAGGTAATAATGGCTCTATCGATGGCGATTCTCCAGCAGCATATCGTTATACAGAAAGTAGATTAGCAGAACTTTCCAACGAATTAGTTTCTGATATCGAAAAGAAGACTGTTGATATGCAATGGAACTTCGATGATACAGAATTAGAACCTGTGGTTCTACCATCTAAATTCCCTAATCTTTTAGTCAACGGAGCTGAAGGTATTGCTGTTGGTTTAGCTACTGAAATTCCACCTCATAATTTAAGAGAAGTAATTGATGCAACAATCTATAGAATTGGACACAAAACAGCAACAATTGAAGATTTAATGCAAATTGTTAAAGGGCCTGATTTCCCAGGTGGTGGCTATATTTATAAATCAAATGGCTTAAACGACATCTATTTAACCGGTAGAGGAAGAATTGAAGTCGCTGGCAAAGCTGAAATTGTTCAAAATAAGGATGTTAATCAAATTATCATCACAGAAATTCCTTATAAAGTGGTCAAAATTCAGCTTGTCTATGAAATAGACAAAATTAGGCACTCAAAAGCGATTGATGGCATTATCGAAGTCCGTGATGAATCAGATTGGAAAGGAATTCGTATTGTTGTTGATATCAAAAAGAGCGCAAACTCAGAAACAATTCTTCAATATTTAATGAAGAAAACTAATCTTGTTACTGGTTATTCTGCTAATATGGTCGCAATTATTGATGGCAGACCAAAAACTTGCGCATTGTTAGATTTTATTGATTCTTACATCGCACACCAAGTTGATGTGGTTACCAGAAGAAGCCAATTTGATCTCACAAAATGTAGCGATAGATTGCATATTGTCGAAGGCCTAATTCTTGCATCTCTTAATATCAATGATGTCGTAGACATCATCAGAAAGAGTAAAGACAAGGCTGATAGTAAAATCAACTTAATGAAAAAGTATGATTTATCTAGCGAGCAAGCCGAAGCTATTGTCACTATGCCTTTATACAAATTAAGTCACACTGATGAGCTTATTTTGGAAAAAGAAAAGAATGATTTATTATCACAAATCGAAACCTTGAAAGGTATATTAGAAGACCCAGCAAAACTTAATCGCGTTTTAATCAAAGATTTAAAACGAATCTCTGAAAAATATGGCGATGATCGTAGAACTCAAATTATTGAAAAGGGCGAAGATAAGGAAATCGATAAACGTGATTTAATCGCTAAAGAAGAAGTCATGGTCGCAGTTAGCTATGATGGCTATCTAAAGCGCAGCTCTATCCGTAGTTATTCATCATCTGAAGGATCTCTACCAGGACTTAAAGATGGCGATATGCTAGTGGCCTCCGCAAAGGCATTAACTACCGACTTCATATTATGTTTCACCAACTTAGGAAACTTCACTGTAGGACACGTTTTTGACTTAACAGAAACCAAGTGGAAAGATGAAGGAACTCATATTAATGAGTTCACAACACTTGCATCCGGTGAAAAGATTATCAAAGTAATGATTCTTACAGAACCTAGAGACGACTTATATTTAGCCATTGTTACTAAGTTTGGACAAATCAAAAGAACGCCTATTTCATCTTTAGATTTAAGCATTCATAGAAGACCTTCAAGATATATGAAACTTCTCGCTAATGATAGTGTTGTTGGCATATCATTATTAAGCGGAAATAGCGACATTATGGTCATTACAAATAGTGGAAATTGTACCTTGTTTAACGAGAACGATTTGACAATCGTTAGCTCGAAAGCCGGTGGTGTTAAATCAATTTCTGGATTAGGTAGCAATAATGTTGTTGGATTATTAACATTTGAAGAAAATGAGAGAAGTAAAATCCTCTTAATTACTAATAAGGCACACCTACGCGTAACCGATATAAATAAGTTCACACGCACGAACAGATTAGGCAAGCCACAAGTAATTCTTCAAAGCTTTAAAGGTGAGCCTCATAGCATTGTTGCAGCAATTAAATCAGATAAATCTGATTTGGTTAACTTAAATCTCTATCTAAACGATCACACAAATTTACAAATAACAGTGGATGATTTAAGGAATACAGAAGCCCAATACGCCAAAAAGAACATCGACGCAGTTAATGCAAAGCAACATATTGTATTTGTATTTGATACTGATATAATCAAAATCGATAAATCCATCGTCTCACACCCAGTTATCTCTAAAAAAGAAGATGTTGAAGAAGCACCAGTTGTGAATTTGATTCCTGAAGATAATGGCGAAGAGAAAAAAGAAGAACCTGGATTTGAACAAATATCAATATTCGATGATTTAGACTAATCTTATAACAAGTTATAAACATAAAAATATTAGTATTAAATTAGTAGTTAAATGGTAGTAAATGATTACTGCCATTTTTCTTTTAATAAAGAATTACAAAAGCGTTTATTTCATAAAAGTCTATAAAATAAAGACTTTTTCGTATAGAATAAAACAAAGGTGGCAAAAAATGTGTAAGAGTTTTATTCCATTTGGACACGCTAAATCGATTTATGAAATCGATCCTAGCTTCTATACCAAGCATGGTGTTAAAACTTTATTCATGGATCTCGATAACACACTTGATAGCTATAAAGCTAAAGAGCCAAAGCAAGAGACAATTGAACTTATCAAAAAGCTTCAAACAAATAATATTACCCCTGTTGTTATTTCAAACAACAAAGCATCCCGTGTTTCTGGGTATGTCAATAAATTAGGAATTGAATTCCTGGCCAGCGCAAGAAAGCCCTTTGCTAAAAGATTGCTTAACGAAATTTCTAAAAGAAATTTGAAAAAGGACGAAGTTATGCTTGTAGGCGATCAGATGATGACTGATGTACTTGCAGGCAAACACGCAGGCATACGTGTAGTACTGACTGAGAAAATTGTTAAAGAAGACCAGTTCACAACACATTTCAATCGTTTGATTGATAGACCAATTCGAAGGCATCATAGAAAAAAGGGAAATTTAAGAAATTGGAGGGATTTATAATATGGCACATCCAAGAAGAGTAGTACGTTGTCACAGTTGTGGCGCTATTTTGCAAACAGAAAGCACCAAAAAACCTGGATTCATTTCTAGAAACGTTGTGGAAAACGGCATTCCAAAGATTCCATACTGCAATTCATGTTATGAAAAGATGCTAACTTTAAACTCTGGTGATTTACCACAGGAAGTTGATAAGGCAACTTTGAAAATCTTAAAAGATGCTATCGCAACAGACGCATTAATCATTTGGGTTGTTGATTTATTCTCTTTTAATGGGACATTAAATCCTGATGTTGTTAAAAAAGTTAAGAAGCTTGACGTTATCGTATTTGGCACCAAGAGAGACTTATTCCCATCTAATGTAACTGATGAAATGCTCGAAAGATTTATTGATGAACGTTTTTCTGATGTCGGAATCAATCCAATTGCTATCAAATTATTAGGTAACGAAGTTAATTTAGATACAAACGCTATCATGGATATCATCCATAAAGCAAGAAAAGGCCACGATGTTTATATGATTGGTAACAATAACAGTGGCAAAACAACATTCATTAATAAACTTCTCAAAAATTATGAGAACAAAACAAAATGGACAATCAAAACAGAAAAATATCCTGGTACAGACTCCGATGTATTAGAAATTCCATTATCTAATTCGTCATTCTTCTACGAACTTCCAGATCTTTCTAACGGAACTTCAGTTTTATCAAAAGTTGAAAAAGAAGTCCAAAAAATCATTACTCCTCGCAAGGAAATTGTGATGACAAGAAGATTTATTGGCGCAGGTAGCTCTGTTTTAGTTGGTGGTCTTGCATGTTTAACAATCATCAAAGGTCACCATACCTCAGTACGTATTTTCACTAGTGAAAAAAGCGAAGTCAAAGCTATCGATACAGACAAACTAGAAGCTTTCGTAGAGATGAATCGAAAGAAACACTCTTTAAAGCCTGTTAGTGATAGATTTACCTCTTTCCAAGATTTCGATTTATTCGAATATGACTTAGAAAACGATGACTTAAGACACGACATCGCTATTGAAGGTTTATGCTGGTTCTCTATGAGAGGCAAAGGTCAAACTGTCAGAGTATCTTTACCAAAAGGTGCTGCTTTAAAAGAAACATTATCTAAGGTGAGATAAATGCTAACACAAAACGAAAAGAAACAATTAAAGGCTCTTGCTGCAAAAGAGAGTACAAAATATCAAATCGGTAAAAAAGAAGTCACAGACTCGCTTTTAGCTATGCTAGATAAAGCTTTGACTGCTAGAGAACTCATCAAAGTTGATGTAATGCGTGGTGCTGATGATCCAATTTTAGAATTAGCCTATGATTTATCGTCCAGATTACACGCTGAAATAGTACAAGTAGTGGGAAAAGTAATCGTTCTTTATCGAAAGAACAAAGAAAACCCAAAAATTAAATTAGCAAAATAATGAAAAATATCATTTTATTTGGTGGTGCTTTCGATCCTGTCCATAATGGACATTTGAATATGGCGGAAGTTGCTGCCAATTTTTTAGATGCAGAAGTGGTTTTTATACCTGCAAGAATATCTGTTTGGAAAACAGAAAGTGTTTCTGCTATTGATAAAATCAATATGCTTGAAATTGCGATTAAAAATCATCCAAATTTCTCCATTTCTAGAATCGAGATAGATTCTAACCAAGATATCAATTATTCGATTGACACAATTAAGAATTTTAAAGATAGTCATACTGACGACAATTTGTTTTTGCTAATTGGTACAGATCAAGTTAATAGCTTCGACAAATGGAAATGTCCTGACGAAATAGCGGAAATAGTGCAAATCGTTTATTTTGATAGACCAGGTCTTGAACTAAATAGATCAAACATCGAAAGATTCAAAATGAAAAACATACCTGGAGAAATGAGAGAAGTTAGTTCTTCAGATATCAGAGAATGTAAATGCCTAGATATACCTCTTGGTGTATTAGATTACATTATTGAACACAACCTTTATTTTATTAACAAAATAAAACGTTATTTAAAACCTGCAAGATTTGTTCATAGTGTTTCTGTTGCTAAATTAGCTTATGAAATAGCGGTGGAGAATGGTGTAGTTCATCAAGATAAATACTTAATCGCTGGATTACTTCATGATGTCGGAAAATATCTTTCAAAAGAAGATACGTTAAAGATAATGAATGAACACTTTGCTGAATATCTTTATTTAGAGCCAATGATTTATCATCAATTTACAGGAAAATATATCGTGGAGACAGTTTTTGGCATTAATGATAAAGATATTTTAGACGCAATTGAGTTCCATACTACAGGAAATGGTAATATGTCAGACTTATCAAAGGTTTTATATTGCTCAGATAAGATAGAACCAACGAGGGGTTTTGACAGCACTAAGTTAATTAATAACATGAAGGTTAACATAAATAGCGGAATGAGAAGTGTTTTGATCTCAAATATACAATATTACGAAAAGCATAAAGTGAATTATTTGAATCCGCTAACAAAGGCTTGCATAAAAGCTTATTTGGATTAGTTTTATAATTGGATGCTGATATACAACATTCAGATTTAATAAGAGATGGTAAAACTCCATCTTTTTATTTTCCACACCTAATAATGCTAAAATACATTAACTTCGTATAATTTCCATTATGTTAACTTACTTATAATTTTTATTAGATACAATCAATATATAATTAATAATAAAAATGACTAAATAATAAAAATGTGGACATATTTATCCACAATTTAGTTATTTTTACAAACTACTAATTATCTACTAATTTATATTTTCACTATTTCTTTGCCTGAAATTTTTATGATTTTTTCATTAGCAAGTTTATGCAGTTCTCGGCTCACAGATTCTCTTGATAAAAACAGCTTATTTGCCAAATCTGTAATGCTCTTGTATTTGATTGTGTTCTTATTAATACTCAAAAAATATAATATCCTATCTTTTACATTGTTGAAGGTTAATAACTTTATTTTGAAATTTAATTGTTTCCCAAAGTTTGATTGTTCTTCTAAATACGCAACTAAGAAATCTTGGTTCTCTTTAAATAGTTCTAATAATACTTTCTTGCTTATCAGACAAACTTCGGTATCTTGTTTTGCAATTATGTCTCCTCTATAAAAAGGATTGGATGAGAATATTAAATTGTTTCCAAATATTTTATTTTTATCTAAATCATTATAAATGATTTCTTTTCCATCTTCTAAGTACGAGACTATTTGTAAATGCCCACTTTTAATAATTCCTATATTTTCGCAGACATCACCTTCAGAATAAAGAATCTCTCCTTTTGTGAGTTTCTTTATTTGTGTTTTCTCAATCTCACTTTTATTTAGCTTTTCTAAAATATTCATAATTTCGTGATTTGAATCACATATATTATATCATTTATTTAATAAAATACACTCGAGGTATTCAAATATGAAAAATAAATTATTATTTCTAGCCACATTACCAATGGCATTATCAATGGCAAGCTGCGCCAAAAACAATACAGTTGAATTTGATTATATCTTCACCGCACAACCTGTTGTCAGCGCAACAAATTCCGAAGTATTTAAGAATGTGCAAGACGCATTTAATGAAAAATCTGGTGGAAAACTTCTTACTCAAGCATCTGTTTTCATTAGAAACGGCTACGATTTAAACAAAGCGACAGCATTTTTACTTGATTTAGCATCTGATATTACGACTGGTATTGCTAATCCAGCTTTAATTAAAACAAGTATTGAAGCTGTTGGATCTGTAGCTGAGCAACAAAATAAATTTGGTGTTCCTGGTGCCATGGCTGCAAAAGTTACAACCGCAAACAACGGATTCTCTCTAGGATACAATTTAGCGTACTCCATTAAGGATGATATTTCTTCTTTTGTTAATTTATTAACAGGTAACAAATTTGGCATCGTTCCAGAAGAAGCTTATTTCGTTCCAAGCATAGATTTAGCAGCAATCGCTGCAGCAGATTTTAGTGATGCTAGAATCTTAGCACCAACAGGTGCTCCTTCTGTTGCATTATATGGACACGCTACTGAAGAAAACTTCACCACTACTACAAATCCTCAAGAAGGTTTAATTCCTCAATTCAAAACAGACAATTATGATGTTATTATTGCCCCTACTCAAGGCGGTTTAACTCAAATAGTTAAACAAAGTGCAGAATACAAAATTGCTGCTACTATTACCTATGGTAATTTCTATATTATTTCTACAGGTAGAGATGATGATGGAATTATTAATAAAGGCGATAAAGTGTTAATCTTCCAAGAAAATGATGTTCCTGGTAAAGTCTTCAAATATGTCTATGGTGATTTAGAGTTAGACATCACTGCTGTTAACACTGTCAGCGATACTAAAGTTATCATCGAAAATAACGGAGTTCTCGTTAAGTAATTTATGACAACGAAGAAGATTCTAGCCAATAAATACTTTTTAACATTTTTGGGCTTAGTCTTCTTTTTTCTCTTGTGGTTTTTAATCTACTTAATCGCAGGCAAATCGCAAGCTGTTTTTCCTTCTCCGATCGAGACTTTTGGAGAGATGTTTCGTTACTTAGGAGATGCTTATACATATAAATGTATATTGGGCTCCATCAAGAGAATGTTATACGGTTTTTTAATTGGGACAGTTGCTGCAATTTTATTAGGGGTTATCGTTGGCAACTTCACGAAGTTAAAATATGTTTTTAATCCAACTATGATTGCTATAAGAGCTATTCCTACCGCTGCACTAGTATTTCTCTTTTTAGTTTTAGCGGGACTAAAGAACGCTCCAATATATATTGTCGTTATTATTGTTTTCCCTATCATATATGAGGCCACAGTCAGTGGATATACATCAATAGATCCATATATCCTCATGTCTTCTAGAGTTGATGGGGCTAAATTCATTAGAAGTAATGTTTTTGTTAAATTTCCATTAGCGTTACCAACTATCTCTCTTGGTTTGATATCTTCTTTCGCTCTTTCTTTTAAAATCGAAATTATGGCGGAAGTTATATCTGGTTCATCTAGTTATGGGCTTGGTAGAGCTATTCAAGTTGCTTATATCAATTCTGAAAACGGATTAGTGCCAACATTCGCATATTCTCTTATTGCGATTATAGTTATGTTATTAGTAACTTTGTTACTAGACCTATTAAAGAAATTATTAAAATTAAAAGCTTAGGCTTAACACCTAAGCTTCTTTTTTTATTTTTGAATACTTAACGGTTATCCGCTAAAAGTTCTTCCATTGGTTTACCGACCAGATTGTCAGGTTTCTTTAAACCGAAGTTCTTTAATACAGTCGCACCGATATCTCCAAATGATTCTCTTTCTTCTAAATAACATCCGTTTTTAATAGAAGGTGAGTACATAATTAGAGGCACTTTTTCTCTGGTGTGGTCAGTACCTGGCCAAGTTGGATCGTTACCGTGATCTGCAGTGATGATTAATAAATCATCTTCTTTCATGGCTTTCATCATTTCGCCAACACGTTTATCAAATCTTTCGAGACATTCGCCATATCCGATAACGTTTCTTCTATGGCCATATTCACTATCGAATTCCACTAAGTTAACAAAGCATAAGCCTTCAAAGTCAAAGTTTTTAACTTCTTCGATAGTCTTGTCCATGCCATCTTCATTAGAAATAGTCTTTTGAGTTTTAACAACACCATATCCATCAAAGATGTCGCCAATCTTTCCAACACAATCAACCATATATCCGTTATCTTGTAAAACATTCATAACGGTTGGAATTGTTGGTTTTAAGGCTAAATCATGACGATTGCTTGTTCTTTTAAAGTTATCTTTGTTTTCACCGATATATGGACGAGCAATAACTCTGCCAACCATCCATTCTGGTTTCATGCAAATTTCACGAGCGATTTCACAGCAACGGTATAATTCAGGAACACCTGTCACTCCTTCGTGAGCGGCAATTTGTAAAACAGAGTCGCTACTTGTGTATACGATGAGAGAATTATCTCTCATTTGCTCTTCGCCTAATTCCTTTAAGATTTCAGTCCCACTAGCTGCGTAGTTGCCAATAATCTTATGGCCAGTTTTGGCTTCTAGCTCATCAATTAGTTCTTTTGGGAATCCTGTATCAGTAAAGGTTTTAAATGGTTCTGTTGTTAGTACACCCATCATTTCCCAGTGGCCAGTCATCGTGTCTTTGCCATTAGAAAGTTCACGAGCTCTTGCGACGTAAGAATGTGGATGGCTCACTTTGTGAGTTCCTTTAATATCAGCAAGATCAGCAATGCCTAAAGCATTCATGTTAGGAATATTTAGTCCATTAGGCATCTTCTCACTAATATGAACAAAAGTATTGCTGCCCCAATCGCTATGTTCGCCGTTGAAAAACTTATCAGCGTCAGGTTCATAACCAATACCAGCTGAATCAGCGACAATCACGAAAACTCTTTTATATGGATGTGACATAAATATAGTCTCCTTTAACGGTTTATATTGTATATTATTTCTCTTTGGTCAGCAAATCATATGCACTGAGAATTCTACGGCTAGAAACATGAGTATATATTTGTGTAGTGGCTATATTTGAATGGCCAAGCATCTCTTGAACCACTCTAAGTTGGGCACCACCTTCTAGCATATGCGTTGCAAAGCAGTGTCTTAATGTATGAGGAGAAATGTTAGGGTTAATGCCTGATTCCAAAGCATATTTTTTCACTTGATTAAAGAAATAGACTCTAGAGAGTGGCTTGCCAAATTTATTTAAAAATAAATATTTGGAATTATTGCCTGGATTTTTATTTCTCACTTCATTGAGATATTTAACAACGTATTCCATTGCAAATTCTCCCATTGGAACTTTTCTTTGTTTTGCCCCTTTGCCAAAGGTAGTAACAATTCCTTTATTGAGATTCACGTTTTTCTTTTCTAGATTTAGTAGTTCACTAACACGTAGTCCAGTCGCATACATTAGTTCCAGCATTGCCTTATCTCTAATTCCACTTTCAGTTTCTAGATTTGGAGC
>CADCPC010000045.1 GCA_902803285.1 uncultured Erysipelotrichaceae bacterium
CTTATTTATATTTTCGAGAGATGTTCTCTTATTAACTAGCTCCTTAGCGAGCTTTTTAATTTGATTTGTTTCTTCCTCAGACAAGTCTAGTGCTTGTTCTAATGCGTTTTTAAGGTCTTTCACGCTACTTGATTTAGCCCAGATAATTGCAGGCCCGTAATTATCTTTAAGTTGTGTGTTTTCTGTGGCTATAGTTAAAACACCATTAGATAAATATTCTAATGTCTTGCTAGGAATAGAATAATCGTCAATATCAGGGTTAATAGGACGTGGATTAACCGCTATTAAAGCATGCTGTTCTAAATAGGAAACATCATCATAATTTAAAGCCCCTAAATAAATAACGTTATTAAAATTTTTTAAGAATTGTTTAAACCCATTTTCTTCGTGATGGCCACAAATAACTAATTTGAGATCGTCTCTATTTAAGTCATCAAAAGCCTTTATTAGATTATGAGCACCATATTCATGCATTAGCGAACCGCCAAAGAATATATATTGGCCATCAATACAATAATTTGAATGCTTTACTATATTATCTTCATTAACACCATCAATAATCACAGATGGCTTGTTTTCTAGGTTATATAATTCATCAAGTTTTTGTGTTAAACAGATAAAAGCGTCGAGTTTCCTACTGATTTTAAGCAGTTTTTCTTTATAACTCTCACTTGTAAATGAGATATTTTTTGGGTTGTCAGTACAAACACCGATAATCTTGAGTTTGTTATTTTCTGCAAAATTATAAGCGTTCTCTAGCAAAGACAAATTTAAAGTATCTACAATCACAATATCGTCAGATGAAACATTCTTTTCTACTGAAGCGATTCTGCCTTTTAAAAAAATCTTTTTGTCGATCCTGTTATTAGTGACTTTGATGTATTTCCAAGTGATTTTTCCTTCTTTATTAGTGGAATATTCAAGTTTCTTTTCTGAATAGTTTTTATTAATTGGTCTTACTGAAATAACGTCCACATTTTTAGTTAACGCTAAGGATCTGATAAGCTTGTTGTGGAAGTTTTGATTGGACAAATTTGGAGACACTTTCCACTTAGTTAAAAATGAAGCAAAGTCATTCTTATTTTGAGCGGTGGTGAAATATATTATAATCTTGCTCATTATTGGTTCTCCTCCGCTAAGATATCAAATAAAACCTTTCCACAGTTCTCAAAAGTGTTGTTTTTTACGCTTTTAACACAGTTAATGGCATTGATATTAACTATTTCATCTATTGCCTTGTTGATAGCGTTTTCATCTTCTATATCAACGATATAACCGTTATAACCATCTTTGATATATTCGAGAGCACTATTAACTTTGTTAGAAGCAATAACAGGTAGTCCGTTGGCAAGAGCTTCAATAATAGTATGGCCAAAGATATCTTCTTTAGCTAAAGATATGAATCCATCACATGCTCTGAAATATTCAAATAAATCTTCTTTGGCTTTAAACGGCAAGATAATGACGTTATGGATTTTATTATTAACGATAAAATCGTTATATTTTTTTAATTCATCACCTTCACCAATTAATAGAAGCGTTTCTTTTCTATCTTTGAAAATTGATAGGAGTTCCATGTTATTTTTACGGTCGATAAATTGAGAAGCATTAACAAATATCTTCCCTTCAACTGGAAGATTTAATTTTTCTCTAAGAGAACCCTTATCTACAGGCTTATCAACAAATTCATTAATGCTTAGGTTGCTATATGGATAGTTATGAATTCTATCTTTTTTAGCGCCGTAATAAATAAGATATTCGTCGCTCTTCTTTGAAGGAGATATATAAAAATCTGCGGAAGAAATAAGTTTGGTTTTATAATTCTTCTTAAAAGAAGACTCATTATCTCTGATTATTCCTCCATTAATCATAAGAGAGAATCTAATATGATGCTTTTTCATATAATGAATAGCCTTGATTTCCGCTAGATGAGAATAACCATTCATGATGATGTGATCGTATTCTCTAAAATGATGCTTAATATAATGCTTTACAAGCGAAGAAATGTTGCCTTCGTTCCCAACATATCCCTTAGTGATAAAAAGCGCCTTAAAACCATACTTGTTATTTGAATAAAACTCAACAGGCCTATCTTTAGCTTTTGTGCGTTCAAAAATAACTGTCAAATCGACATATTTGGCTAATTCATTAAATATAGCGACTTTATATGGGGCTGGATGATTGAAAACAATCAAAACTTTCATATGGTAATTATAACAATGAGATTTCTACTTTTGTAGAAAAATGTTATGATAATTCCATGACCTGGAATGAAATATTCGAAGAGATAAAAAAGGAAGAATATGCAAAAGAACTAAACAAGTTTTTGGATGAGGAATATAGCAAGCATGTTATTTACCCGCCAAGAGAAAAAATGTTCCAAGCCTTTAAACTCACACCATTAGAAAATGTTAAGGTTGTGATATTTGGACAAGATCCATATCATGAACCAGGGCAAGCAATGGGGCTGTCTTTTTCTGTCCCTAGCAATATTCAAACTCCGCCTTCATTAATAAACATCTATAAAGAGATTGAACAAGAATATCAAACATCCTTCAAAGATAGAAGCGGAGATTTAACCTATTTAGCCAAACAAGGAGTGTTATTATTGAACACTGTTTTATCTGTCAGAGAACATCAACCACTTAGCCACAATAATGAGCTATATAAAAAGTTCACTATGGATATTGTCAAAAGATTAAATAATTTAGATCAACCAATCGTGTTTTTGCTTTGGGGTAATAACGCTAAGAGTATGGGTAGATTTTTGACAAATAAAAACCATCTCGTCTTAACTGCTTGTCACCCTTCACCTTTAGGGGCGATGCACGGCGGATGGTTTGGTAATAATCATTTTGTGAAAACTAATGAATTTCTCAGCAAAAATGGGATAAAACCTATAAATTGGTTGAAATAATTAGAATTCTTCACCTCTTTTATTTTTCAAGTGATTTGATAAAGCGATAATTCCAAGCACCAATAATAAGAAAGCAACTATCATCCAATAAACATAGACTTGATAATCAACGAATGCGCCTCCATCAATGGCGATTTTTATTATCTTAGCAACCGGATAAAGAGTGGTGATACTAGCAACGATTGGGAATATAATAACTAGCAATCCATTTGTGTGCTTTTTCCTTATTAAAGAAATTAAAGAAATAATGCCTGCTACAAGAAGCATCAAACATAACACACAAATTACCACACAATCTTGATTTGTTGAGAACTTATCATATCCCGATTTGTGATCTAAAAGAGCACTTCTAATTAGCACGATTAATGACCAAATAAAACCAGTCAAGCCACCAACAATATATGTGATTGTAACTCCCCAAGCGTATACTGCTCTTTCATCTTTTGGTGTTTTTTCAAGATGGACTTCACGGATTTTAACAATTTGTGGGACTCTCCAATATAAGATAACTAAGAAAGCAATACATAGGGCAATTGATGGTCCAATATATGCAAAATTATAGACAAGTGAATATGCAACTGGGTTCCAACTTGTTAAATTCCAAGCGAATCCTGATGGATCGTTGAAGAAAATAACTCCAGATAAGAAATGAGATAGGAACTTAAGCGTTCCACCCACTAACGCACCAACTGAGATCCACAAAATTGCCTTTTTCTTTGTTTCTGATTTATCTAATAGTGGCTTTAAGAAACCGGCAACACCTACAAGAGCATAAGGCAAAATGTAATCAAGGAATAATTGGGCTGGGTGATAGATATAAGCTTTGGTTAATAAATCTAAACATCCAATAATTAGACCTGTAAATATACCTGCTAAACCGCCTCTTCTATAAGCGACTAAAAGTACTGCAACCATTGCAATACCAATAGAACCACCGTTTGGGAATGATACCGCTAATGCACCTTGGAATTCATCTAACACAAATCCAATCGCAGCAAATATACCGACTTCGCACATGATTCTAACTATGTTAGTTGTATTTTTCATTGATATTCCTCCTAATAAAAATTCCATCTGCAAGCATGATGGAACTTATTAAAAAAGCTCCCTCCGCTAGCATTACCTAGATCAGGTTTGGTCGACTCCAAGAAGAGTCCTCTCAGCCAGGTTTCGCCTAGCTCCCATGCTACTATTATGCTCTCTTGTGTTCAGGAATGAAATAAAAAATACCCATAATTACTCTCACTTTGTGAGCTATTTATGATATAGTATTTAGAAAATGAGGTCTAATTATGAACGAAGAAGAAAAAATTACTAATGAAGTACCTGACATTGTTGAAGAACAAAAAGAAGAACAATTAGCTCCTGAAATTAAGGAAGCTGATGTTAAGCCTAATAATATATATTATTTGAGAAAAGATAATGAAACTCCTTTTATCGAAACAGTAGAAAACGAGAGAAAAGAACTTTTTAAGTTCTACAAGAAAACATCTCTAAGAAATAACATCATTATGATTGCCGCTGTTGCAGTATTTGTTGCCGCTTTTATCTTGCTAACTCAAGGACAATGGGGAATGATTACTGGCTGGTGTTTAGTTGGTGTTTCTGTTGTAGGTATGGTTTTATATCACATCCTTACTAGAAATGCTTATCCAAGAAAGTCAAAACATTACTTCAATACATTCTGGACATTATCAAACGAATATATTTTTAACGCTCCTGAATTCACTGATTGCCATGTTGATTTTAATGAAAAATATCAATTAGCAGAAACCGCTGCTGATCGTGTTTATAAAGATATCATAGATATCGCTTCTAGAAACTTGATCCATGGTTTCTATAAAGAAAAAGGCTTTGTTTATGGTGAATTAGCGTTCTATAAACAAGGCGAAAAGAAACGTTCTAAAGACGTTTTGTTCGTCGGAAGGCATATTGCTTTATCCAACTCTTTAGTAGTCCCAGAAGGCCGTTTACTTGTTAATATTCGTGGAGAAAAGGAATTTGACTTACCTACTGATATCGAAGATTTAGTGGAATTGGTCCATGAAGACAATTTTATTATCTATGGTCCAGAAGGAGTGAATGCTGAGAAGGTACTTGGCAAAGAAACAATTAGAAGACTTAAAAGCGTTAAAGTTAACTCTGGTTTACTAAATGTAAATATCGTTTTCTGGAGTGGTAGAACTGCAGCGTATTTATCATATGATGATTCTATCGCCGCCATTCCTTTCCAAACCGAAATTAAAGGTGAAGCATATACTGCTCTTAGAAGCACAGTAGAAGAAATGTTCTCAATCTTAGGGGAATTATAATATGTCACTTTTTAACCACTGGTTAGCTATTCAATGTTACAAACATGATGGCACCTTGCATCGCTGCTGGGACCGTGGTTTAGTATTGGCTAATAATGAAGATTTCATTGTTGTGGCCACCAAAAGAGCGAAAGTTGTTGAAAACAATGGCAGAAGATGGTTTACAAAAGAACCAGCAGTCACTATCTTTTCAAAGAAAGAATGGTGGAACGTTATCTGCATGCTCAAAGAAGATGGAGTTTGCTATTACTGTAATATCGCTTCCCCATCACTAATTGATTCACATTTAATCAAATATATTGATTATGATTTGGATGCTAAATTATTCCCTGATAACACTATCAAAGTGTTAGATGAGAAAGAATATTTAAGAAACAAGGAACACTATAAATATAGTGAAGAGCTTGATGAAGTTCTCAGATATCAAATGAACGACATCTTAAAGAGAATGGAAAATAGAGAATTCCCATTCGTGGATGAAAGAGTTCATTCATACTATGACAAATATCTCAAACTAACTGAGAAGGCTAAATAAAATAATGAAATATATTACTTTTCAAACTTCTAGCGATTTGGAAACTAGACAAATCGGTTATAAAATTGCCCAAATATTACCTAATGGAAGTGTTGTAGCTTTGCTAGGTGATTTAGGTGCGGGCAAGACCACTTTAGTTAGAGGGGTTGCTAATGGACTCAATATCAGAGAAGTTGTTCAATCTCCAACATTTAACATCATGAAGATTTATTTGAAGGGTGATCGCCCTTTAATCCATATTGATGCCTATCGATTAAATGATGTGAACACTGATATCGGTTTAGAAGAATATATTGGCTATGAAAACGGATTAACCATGATTGAATGGCCGCTTTTCATCGAAAAATTATTACCAAAAGATACGATTTATATCGAACTTATTCATGATGGTGAAGATAAGAGAACCATTAAGATATCTTCTGATAATCTAACTTTATTGGAGGCACTAAAGAATGCTTAGTCTTTTATTAGATTCGTCTAATACATCTTTATCAGTGGGTTTTGCAAAAGATGACCAATTGATTTGCTATACCTCATATGAATCTTGGCAAAGCCAATCAGAAAATATGATTCCTGAAATTGATAAATTAATGAAGGAACATCAAATTGATAGAAAAGATATCAGTTCTATTATTGTTGCGATTGGACCAGGAAGCTATACCGGTGTAAGAATAGCGTTAACAATTGCTAAGGTAGCAGCGTTAGCCCTTGAAATACCAGTTTATCCTGTTTCATCTTTAAGAGTTTTAAAAGATGGAGAAAATCCTTCTATCTGTGTGATCAACGCAAGAAGTAATAGAAGTTATTTTGGTGTTTACAAAGGCAAAGAAATCATCGTTAGCGATTGCATTAAAACTAATGATGAAGTTTTGCAGTATATCGACGCTCATCCAGAATATGTTTTATGTGGAGACGCTAGATATTTAGGAAAAGAAAAATACGACACAAATGTATGTCTACAAATGACATCACTATCTAAAGTATTAGATAAGGCTAACGATAATCTCGCTATTAAGCCTATTTACATGAAGGATTAATATGAGATATTTAGATACAGAAATTCGTTTAATGGAGGAAAGAGACTTAGATAAAGTTTTGGAGATAGAAAACCTCTGCTTCATCAATCCATGGAAAGAAAAGGATATGCTTTATGAAATGAAAGAAAATCCTCTTTCTAATTTATGGGTTATTGAATTATCTAACGATTCGTTAGGATTAAAAACTATTTGTGGTTTTTGTGATTACTGGCAAACATTTGACAGTGGCACGATTTGTCAAATCGCTGTTCATCCTGATTTACAAGGATATAAACTTGGTAGTCAAATGTTAGAAGAAATACTCAAAGACGCAAAAGCTAAAAAGATTAGAACTCTTACGTTAGAAGTAAGAGTGAGCAATAAAAAAGCTATTGGATTATATAAGAAGTTCGGCTTTAACTTCTCACATGTTAAAGAAGGATATTATTCCGATGGTGAAGATGCATTATATATGATTTGGGAGGACAAATAATGGCGAAGATTCTTGCTATTGAAAGTAGTTGTGATGAAACTGCTGCAAGCGTTATTTCGGATGGCAAATTATTGAGCAACATTGTCTCTACTCAAATTGAAGTTCACCGTAAGTACGGTGGAGTTATGCCAGAAATCGCTTCTAGATTACACGCAGAGAATATATCAATTGTTATTAAAGAAGCACTAGATGAAGCAAATATCACTTTAGAAGATTTAGATGCAGTAGCAGTCACTAGAGGGCCAGGACTAATTGGCGCGCTTCATGTAGGGTTACAAGCTGCTAAAACCATTGCGATGCTCTATAACATTCCTCTTATTCCTGTTCATCATTTAGCGGGTCATATTTACGCTAATGAATATGTTTCAGAATTCAAATTTCCTATGCTAGCAGTTGTAGTTAGTGGTGGTAATACTGAATTAGTATTAATGAAAGACCATTTAGATTTCAAAATTATCGCTGAAACTAGAGATGACGCAATTGGTGAATGTTATGACAAAGTCGCTAGAGTGTTAGGTCTTCCTTATCCTGGAGGTTTACCTATTGATAGGCTCGCTAAAGAAGGAAAACATACTTATGACTTACCAATTCCTCTAAGAGGGGAAAAGACTCTTGATTTGAGTTATTCTGGATTAAAAACTAATGTCATTAATCTCGTTCATAATCTCGAACAAAAAGGTGAAAAAGTTAACGTTGCTGATATGTGCAAATCCTTCCAAGATGTAGCGGTTGGATTAGTGATAGATAGAACTATTAAGGCTGTCGAACAATATAATGTTAAGCAAGTCATCTTAGCGGGCGGAGTCTCTGCTAACTCATATCTAAGAAGCCAAATGCAAATTGAGATGGCGAAATTAGATGTAAATCTAAATATTCCACCAATGTGGTGTTGTACAGATAACGCTTCAATGATCGCAAAGGTTGCAGAAAAACTCTACGGCCTTAAAGTATTCGCCCCATTATCGTTAGGGGTTGATCCTAACTGGTCGATTGAAGAATGGAATAAATTTTAAAAAAACTATATAATGATTTTTCATTATAAAACATATATGATTTTCAATAAGGAGCAATAATTATGGATACAATTAAGATTTCAAGTTTTGAACTCTACGATGCAGTAAGTTGTGGAGATGAAGAAGAATTAAACGATTTAACAAGCAATCGTGTTTTCTTGCAAGGTTGGGTTAGAACCAATAGAAATAATGGCCAAATCGGTTTTATCGAATTAAACGATGGAACTTATTTTAAAAACGTCCAACTTGTTTATAACAAAGATAATCCTAATTATGAAGTTGCTTCCGCATTAAGAAATGGTTGCGCAGTTGAAGTGATAGGCAGTTTAAAACTCACCCCAGAAAACAAACAACCATTTGAAATTGAGGTAGTGGAAATATCTGTCGCAGGAGAATGCGATGAAGATTATCCTCTTCAAAAGAAGAGACACTCATTTGAGTTCTTAAGAGAGATCGCTCACATTCGTCCAAGAGCTAATACTTTTCAAGCTGTCTTTAGAGTAAGAAGCGTTTTATCTTTCGCAATTCACCAATTCTTTCAAGAAAGAGGATTCCTATACGTTCACACTCCTGAAATTACCACTAACGATGGCGAAGGTGCTGGTAACGTCTTTGATGTCACCACACATGACACAAAAGATCCGTTTGAATTCTATGGTAGAAAAGTTAACTTAACTGTTACTGGACAATTACATGTCGAACCATTCGCATTAGCGTTTAGAGATGTATATACATTTGGTCCTGTTTTTAGAGCAGAACATTCTAATACAGTAAGACATGCTTCTGAGTTCTGGATGGTTGAACCAGAAATGGCTTTCTGTGACTTAAATGACAACATGAGAGTTATTGAAGATTGCATTAAATATTGCATCTCTTATGTGATGGAAGCTTGCCCAGAAGAAATGAAATTCTTTAACACAATGATTGACAACACTTTACTAGAAAGACTCAATCATGTTGTGAACTCTGAATTCCAAAAGATGACATATACAGAAGGTATCAAAATCTTAGAAAACGCTGTCAAAAGCGGCGTAATTTTTGAAAATAACGATATTAAATGGGGTATGGATCTACAATCTGAACACGAGAGATATCTCACCGAAAAGATTGTTAAAGGGCCTTTATTCCTCATTGATTATCCAGAAGAAATTAAGGCCTTCTACATGAAGCTAAACCCAGATAAAAAGACTGTTGCAGCATGTGACTTATTAGTGCCTGCAGTTGGTGAACTTGTCGGTGGTAGCCAAAGAGAAGAAAACTACGAATTATTGAAAGCCAAGATGGACAAATTAGGTCTTACTGAAGGTCTTGAATGGTATCTTGATACACGTAAATATGGTGGCTGTGTACACTCTGGATTTGGTATTGGTTTTGATCGTTTATTAATGTATGTCACAGGCATGCAAAATATTCGTGATGTTCAACCATATCCAAGAACAAGTAACAGCATTAAGTATTAATTATGACTGAAGAACAACAAAAGTTAATCGACATTGAAAAAGCAAAAAGAAAAGAACTCTCACGAGTCCGAATCTTTTGGCTACTTATTGGTCTTAGTGTAGCTCTTGTTGTCTACATTATTATCCAAGCGTTATTATTAGCGCAGTCTTAATTATTTTCTGTAGTCTTAGCTACTTCTTCATTATTAGGTTTAACAGGGCTTGGAGAGGATTGATTAAATCCATCTAAGCTCTTTTCAAATACTTCTTTGCTTCTCTTATATAATTTGATGGTTCTAGCAAGTAATGATGAAACGACGATAAAATACCAAACTCCGCTGACGAGGAAGCAAGGGGCAACAATATATGAGGCCCATGCGCTTGCAACCATATGTGGGTAGTTATCAACAACTAGTTTATTGAATCTAATAAGAGTAGTGGCATCACCAGTCATTTCCCCAGATACTTTCCAGGTGAAGAAAATAGTGCCAAAACCATTCTCAGTTGAGAATAAGTTATATGACCAATCATTTGTAATACCGTTTCTTATAAATAAGACAATTAAGCCTACTAGAGCAATGATGACAGGAATATATGCTTGCTTAAAGAATAAAGCCCAGTTTTTCTTTCTTCCGTAAGAAATTAAGTGTTTTTTATCTTTGATAACTCTAGTGACAACAACATCATGGATAAGAGTGTCCATTTTCTTGCCTTGCCACTTCATTAATTTGGTTAATAAATAACCAAGATATCCAATTAATACTAGAGCAAGTATTACCACTATGAGGATGGCAAAAATCATTCTTTTATCGTTTTCAGACAAAGTGATGAGAATAGGATTAATATTCATTATCTTCACCCTCCTTATCTTCTACGACTTCTTCTTTATTAGGCTCTTCAAAAAGTGGTGAAGAATATCCGCTTCCATATACAGGAGAATCTGAAGGATATAAAGAGAGGGGCTTTTCTTCTTTTTTCTCTTCTTCTAACTTTAGTTCGCCTAAGATTGCTTTAGCTTGAATATCTTCTTCGAGATCACTATTAAGATTTCTTCCAGAGAAGAATAAGATAATCATTTTTATAAACTGGATAACAAAAAGAACAATTCCAACTACTCCGTATACCGCGATAGCGATAATTAGGATTGGAAAGAGGAAGAAGTATAGTATACCTTTACCAAAGTTTTTGAATATTCCAGTAATCATAAAAACCTTATGCGTCTATTTTACGTGTTTTTGTTCAATAAACAAATAGTTCGCAAAATAAATTATAAGTATTAAACCAAATAGTGGAGCGATTAAAATTAGTTGCCTTGGACTAGGAATTAGCAAATAACAGAAAGCAAAAATGAATATTCCAGCGAATAAAGAGATAACTAAAGCAGCCCATAATCTTTTCTTGTTGGTAAGGATTAATTTTATAACCATATAGATGATAATAGGAATGTTAATCATCACCGAAACATATAACAAAGGCTCATAGAAATAAGTCATTAAAATTGATAGGCAAATAAAGACAAAAGACAAGACTATTAGCCACCAATCATGTTTTTCTTCTAGGTTAATACTAAATCCTAGTTTCTTGATTTCAAATCCAATAATGACGTAAGAGAATAAAGTTTGAATAAAAGCGAGAATGAATAGAAAACTATGGACAAAAATCGATTTAAATTCAAAAGTTGCAAGTCCAAAGATATTCAACAAAGCGTCAATAAAGTTAATTCCTGGTATTAATGCACATAATACTAAGAAGGTTAAATACGTAATTACATATTGGAGAAGTGCGCTGATGATTATGATATAGATTCCAGGGACATTTTTTTCAATCAAAATTCCAAATACAAATCCTGTAATTAGAGCAGGCAAAACATAGAAGAAAGTATCCCACATATAAATACCAAATGTGGTTAATAAACATAGACCAATTGTGGCAACAAAATAGATTGGAAAATATCTTTTCTTACAAAAGAGAGTAACTACCGCGCTAGTTAATGGGAGCACAAAAACAATTAAAAACATCAAAGGTGGTAATACCGCTGTCAAAAGAACAAATATGACATTGATTGCCGCCATGATGGCCATATAAGCGATGTTTTGAACTAGTGTTTCTCTCTTTTTGAATAACGCCATGCCTATATCATAGCAAAATAAAAAATATTTTTTTGAAAAAAGCAAAAAAACTAAATCTCAAACTCTAATCTAATAATGAAGGGGGTTCTATGAGCAAATATCTCTTAGTCACTTATGGCGTGTTATTATCAATATCATCCTGTTTTTCTGAATTGCCCAAGAATATAGAAATAACATCCTTTCTCGCAGTTGAAGATATTGAATTCTCCCAAATATTTGCTCAAAACTCTCTTCACTATTTGCTTTATTTCTATAGTGATACTTGTGGTCACTGCTTAAGAATACAAGATACCATTTTAGATTTTTATTATTCCTTTAAAGGAAATATGTATTTTGTAAATGCCGATAAAGGAGTAGCGATAGGCAAAGATAGATCAGCTTTAATTGGAGTTAATAATCTTGATAACTTCTACATATTAGGAACACCTAGTTTATTCACAATTGATTATCATAAAATCACGAATTATTACTTAGGAGAACAAGAGATATTGGAATATATAAAGACTGCAAAATAAATTTGCATAATTCTAATATTAAAATTGAATAGCATAGGTCATTATGTTAACATAATGCTATGCAATATGATGAATTTGTATCTTCTTTAAATGATAAACAGCTTGAAGCAGTAGAAACAGCTTCTCAACATGTTCGTGTTGTAGCAGGAGCGGGAAGCGGAAAAACTAGGGTTTTAACATATCGTATTTCCTATTTGATTTCACAAATGGGTGTTAAGCCTTGGAAAATCTTAGCTATTACATTCACCAACAAAGTTGCTGGTGAAATGAAAACAAGAGTAGTAAACATTGTTCCTGAAGCACAAAAGTTTTTAACTATTAAAACCTTCCATTCATTCGCAGCAATGTTCCTAAGAGTGGAAATAGGGGTTTTAGGTTACCCAGTTAATTTCACTATCTTAGATGAAGAAGACCAACTGAAACTAATCAAAGATATTGCCTTTGAAAAAGGTTATAGAAGAAGCGATCCAGTTGTTAAACAAGCAGTCAATTATATCGGTAACGCTAAACTTCATGGCAACTATCCTCAAGATATTGAAATCAAATATGAGAGATTTGAAAACGAGAAAGTCTGCTTAGAAATCTATGAAGAATATGAACAAGCTAAAGAAAGACAATTTGCATTAGATTTTGACGACCTTTTGTTAAAAACAAACCAAATACTACATGACTATCCTGCAATTAGAATGAAATGGCAAGATAGATATGATCATATTTTAATTGATGAATTCCAGGACACTAATGATACTGAATATAAACTTATTCAATATTTGATGAAGAACTCATCGTGTCTATATGTTGTTGGTGATCCTGACCAAACTATTTATACATGGAGAGGTGCTAATCAAGATATTATTCTTGATTTAGACAAGAGATATCCAGCTTTAGAAACTATTGTTATGGATGAGAACTACCGTAGCACTCAAACTATTTTGGATAGTGCTAATAAGCTCATTAAATATAATAAATTTAGAGTCCCTAAAAACTTATTTACAAATAATGGTAAAGGTAGTGCAATAGTTGCTAAAAGAAGTGATAGTGCTACTGGAGAAGCAGAATATGTAGCTAGAGAAATATTGTCTTTACATAATGTTTTACATTACAAATATTCTGATATCGCTATTTTATATAGAAGTAACTACGTATCTCTTGAATTTGAAAAAGCACTAACTGCTAAATCTATTCCTTATGTTATTTATGGTTCTTTGAAATTCTATCAAAGAATGGAAATCAAAGATGTTTTAGCATATTTCCGATTAATTAGTAATAAAGCGGACGATATTTCTTTTGAAAGAATTATCAATGTTCCTAGAAGGGGAATTGGAGACAAAACTATTCAAACTATCAAGGATAACGCTAGAAGACATAACATGTGTCTATACGAATATATCTATCAGGATTTCGCTTTAGAAGAATGTCCAAATAAAACCGTTAATTCTTTAAGAACTATGGTTCAAAGAATTGATATTACCAGAAGAAAAATTCAAGATGACGATGAGATGTTTGCCAAGATTCTTGAAGACCTCATTATTGAGATTGGATATTACAAATATCTTGAAGAATTAGACGATAAAGGTGATGAAAGAATCGATAACGTTAAATCTTTATTTGAAGACATTCGTCATTATCTAGTTGCTAATCCAGATAGTACTTTTGATGAATATTTGCAAAATATTGCTTTATTAAGTGCTCAAGATGAAATGAGTGATGACGATAGGATTACAATGATGACTGTTCATACCGCTAAAGGATTAGAATATCCTGTTGTCTTTATAGTTAAGTTTAATCAAGGAGTCTTCCCAAATAACCGAAACCTTGAAGAAAGTGGATATAAAGGCCTAGAAGAAGAGAGAAGATTAGCCTATGTTGCTATGACCAGAGCAAAAGAAAGACTATATCTCACTTGTTCAGAAGGATATAGCTATGTCACCAAAGGTGATTTAGGAGAATCACAGTTCTATAAAGAAAGTGGGAACGCCTTACAGGCTAAAAACTATTATGCTTTCACCAATCAAAGAAAGAATAATAATTTATACCAAAGCAAATATAAATTTGATGATATCAAGAATGGTGATAGTTTCAATTTTGATGATGAACCAATTAGACAAGACTTCTCTCAAGCCACTAACGATGTAGAAGGATGGTCTGTTGGAGATATTTGTATTCACAAAAGATTCGGAAGTGGAACAGTTATTGCTGTAGAGGAAGATAATATTATTAAAGTTGATTTCAAAGAACATGGTGTTAAAACCATTCTTGGTAATCACCCAAGTGTTAGCAAAGGGAGTAAATAATTATGGATCCAAAGTTAAGAAGTGAAGAGATAACAAAGTTGCTCGAAAAGTATAATTATGAATACTATGTTTTGGATAATCCAAGTGTAAGTGACGCTGAATACGACCGTTTAATGCAAGAATTAATCGCCATTGAAGAAGCTCATCCTGAACTAAAGAGCCCTCTATCGCCAACTCAAAGGGTAGGTGGCACTGTTCAAGATGAATTTAAAAAAGTCACTCATAAAAGAATGATGCTATCCTTAGCAAATGCATTTAATGAAACTGATTTGAGAGATTTTGATAGAAAAATCAGAGAAGTATTAGGTGTAGACAAAGTGACATACATGGCAGAAATGAAAATTGATGGTCTTGGTATGTCCCTTGTATATAGAAATAAATTGCAATACGCAGCAACTAGAGGAGATGGTAGCGAAGGAGAAGATGTTACCTCTAACGTCATCACTATTAAATCTATCCCTTCTCATATTGACTGTAACGATGAATTAGAGATTAGAGGCGAAGTATTTATGCCTAAAAAATCTCTAATCAAATTAAACAAAGAAAGAGAAAAAGCAGGGGAACCCCTATTCGCAAATGCAAGAAATGCTGCGGCAGGAAGCATTAGACAACTCGATAGCGCAATTGCTGCTAGTAGAGGCTTAGATGCATTCTGGTATTATTTTGTTAATGCTAGAGATTTTGGCATTAGATATCATTCTGAAGCTTTGGCATATGCAGATAAATTGGGCTTTAAAACCAATCCAGAAAGAAGAATATGTAATGGTATTGATGAAGTATTAGACTACATTGATGAATATACTGAGAAACGCCCTTCATTAGACTATGACATCGACGGCATTGTCATAAAAGTTGATGATATGTCCATGTATGACAAATTAGGATACACTTCCAAAACTCCAAGATGGGCAATTGCGTATAAATTTCCACCTGAAGAAGTTATTACAAAACTTACAGACATCGTTTATACAGTAGGTAGAACAGGCAAAATTACTCCTAATGCAGTTTTAGAGCCTGTTAGAGTAGCAGGATCTCTCGTTCAAAGAGCAACTCTCCATAACGAAGATTTCATCAGAGAAAAAGATCTTAAAGTTGGAGATTATGTTGTTTTAAGAAAAGCTGGTGATGTCATTCCTGAAGTAGTAAGAGTGGTCAAAGAAAGAAGAACAGGCGACGAACAAGAATATAAGATGATTGAGAATTGTCCTGTATGTGGCGCCCCTCTAACTAAAAAGGACGCAATGCACTTCTGCTTAAACCCATATTGTGAAGCAAAAAAGATTGAAGGAATGATCCATTATTCAAGCCGTGATGCGATGGATATTGAAGGCATGGGAGAAAAAGTTGTAGAGCAATTTTTCAATCAAGGTTTTTTCCGTGACATCGCTGAAATATATGATTTAGCAGACCATAGAGAAGAAATAATTGCTCTTGATGGCTGGAAAGATAAATCGATCGATAATTTGATTAACGCAATAGAGAAAAGTAAGTCAAATTCTTTAGAAAAAGTGCTGTTTGGCTTGGGAATTAAAGAAGTTGGTGCAAAAACTGCTAAGACTCTTGCAAGAATTTATGGAGACATTGATTCACTCAAAAATGCAACTTTTGAAGAGCTAATTGAAATACCTGATGTAGGTCCTATTCTTTCTCAAAGTTTAGTCGATTGGTTCTCTAATGATAACAACTTAAGACTAGTGGAAGCACTCAAAGAAAAAGGCGTTAATTTCAAATATTTGGGAAGCACATCTAAAGCCGCAGACAGTTATTTCTCAGGTAAGACAGTGGTGCTGACTGGAACTTTATCTTCGATGGGCAGAAAAGAAGCTACAAACCTATTAGAAGATTTAGGAGCAAAAGTAACTGGCTCTGTTTCTAAAGCTACTGACTGTGTTATTGCAGGGGTGGAAGCTGGAAGCAAATTAGATAAGGCCCAACAATTAGGAATTCAAGTTCTAAACGAAGAAGAATTCTTGGCGTTATTAAAATAACCCACAATAAATAAATCAAAATAGATAATCTATTTAGAAAAAATTAATTATTATTTCTTTACAGTGTTATCTTTGATAAAATCTTAAAACGGTAAAAGTATGAAAACTATAACAAAAGAAATTTTACGTGAAGCAGCAACAAAGTTGATGTTCAAATTAACTGAGGAAGAGTTAGATCAACTCGTTAAGGAATTTGATATCATCGTTAAGCAAATGGAACTTATCGGTGAAATTCCAGGTGTTGATGAAGTTGAACCAATGACTTTTCCTTTTGAATGTGCTGTTAACTATTTAAGAGAAGATGTTGCTACTAAACCAGTTGATAGAGATGAAATTCTTAAGAACGCTAAAGATGTAGTAGATGGACAAATTCGTCTTCCAAAGGTGGTGGGATAATATGAAATATTTATCTAAAAGCATCACCGAAATTCATAACGCGTTACTTAATAACGAAGTAACTCCTTTAGAACTTGTAAAAGCGGCAATAGAACTCGCTAAAAACGATACCAGTAATGCTTTTGAGTATATCTGCGAAAAAGAAGCATTAGAAAAAGTTAATAATTTAGACCCTAATCTTAAGGATTCTTTATTTTATGGCGTCCCTGTAGTTATCAAAGACAACTTCTCTACAAAAGATATCCCTACTTGTGGCAGCAGCAATATCCTTAATGGATATGTTCCAATCTTCTCTAGCGAAGTTGTTTTAAGACTTGAAAAAGCAGGTGCGATTATCATTGGTAAAACCACATTAGATGAACTCGCTATGGGTGGAAGGGGTACAACCGGACACAAAGGTATTACATATAATCCTTGGGATAAATCTCACACTCATTTAATTGGTGGCTCTTCTTGCGGAAGTGCAGCTGCAATTAGTGCAGGTATTGTTCCTTTTGCTATTGGTAGTGATACTGGCGATTCCGTTAGAAAACCTGCTAATAATGCAGGACTAGTTGGACTAAAACCAACTTGGGGAAGAATTTCTAGATTTGGTTTATTCCCATTTGCGACTTCGTTAGATCATGTTGCTTATTTCACTAGAAATGTTGTTGATAGCGCTATAGCTCTTAATGTTTTAGCGGGTAGAGATGATAAAGATGCTTCTTCTTCCTTTAAAGAAGTAGAAGATTACACAAAAGGCATTGATGATTCAATTAAGGACAAGAAAATTGCAGTCATTAAAGAAATTGTTAATTCAGTTTCTGACAAAGATGTGATTAAAGCATTTAATGATTCTGTTGAAGGCTTAAGAAAAGCAGGTGCTATTGTAGAAGAAGTATCTATGGATATTAAACTTCTAAAGGCTATTTATCCTACCTATATTATTATTTCTTGTGCAGAAGCAACGAGTAATAATGCTAATCTAGACGGCATTAAATTCGGTGCTAGAGAACCAGGCGAATCTTTTGAAGAAGTAATGATTAATACAAGAACCAAAGGCTTCTCAACTTTAATTAAGAGAAGATTTGTGATTGGAAGCTATTCTCTTCTAAGAGAAAACGCTGATGAATTATTTATTAGAGCACAAAAATGTAGAAGACTAATCGTCAATGCTTTTACTGAAGTGCTAAAAGAATATGACGCAATTTATTGTCCGGCCGCTCCTGGAGTCGCTCCTTTAATTAGCGGTAGTGGTGAGTCTTTAAGTGATGAATACTTAATTGCGGATAACTATTTAGCATTTGCTAATATGAGTGGTATGCCTTCTATTACATTGCCTATTGGTTTTAAAGGCGGTTTACCTTTTGGCGCTAATTTAACAAGTAAAATTTTTGATGAATCTAATTTATTAAATATTGCTTACAACCTTGAAAAGGTTACTGGCTTAAAAGATTTAGTGGCAAAGGAGGAAAAATAACATGGAATTTGAAGCTGTTATTGGTTTAGAAATTCACGTTGAGATGAAAACAAATTCCAAGATGTTTTCTTCTGGCCCAGTTTCTTTTGGCATTGATCCAAATACCGAAGTAAATATTGTGGATATGGCTTTCCCAGGAACAATGCCTGTTCCAAATAAACAAGCTGTAATTAACGCGATAAGAGTGTCTAATGCTTTACATATGAGCATTGATGACACGGTGATATTTGAAAGAAAGAACTATTTCTATAGCGACCTTCCTAAAGGATATCAAATCACTCAACAGTTTAGACCAATTGGTAGAGAAGGCTATCTCACTATTAATGTTAACGGTGAAGATAAAAAGATTGGCATCGAACGTTTACATATGGAAGAAGATACGTGTAAACAACTTCACTCATGGGATTTCTCACTTCTAGATTATAACCGTGCTGGTATTCCACTTATTGAAATCGTTTCTAAACCAGAAATGAGAAGTGGTGAAGAAGCAGCTAAATATGTCGAAAAGATTCGTTCTATCGTTTCATTCCTAGATGTCAGTGATGGCAAAATGGAAGAGGGATCTTTAAGATGTGACGTCAATATTTCTCTTAGAGAAAAAGGCACAGAAAAATTTGGCACAAAAGTTGAAATTAAAAACCTTAACTCATTAGCAAATATTCAAAAAGCTATTGAATTTGAAATCTCTAGACAATCAATCATCCTTGATTTCGGTGGTCATATAGAACAAGAGACAAGAAGATTTGATGAAGGTAGTAAAGAAACTGTTTTAATGCGTGTTAAAACTGACGCGGTTGATTATAAATACTTCACTGAACCAAATATTGCTCCAATTAAACTGTCTAAAGAGTTTATCGAAGGAGCAATTAAAACTTCACCAGAATTAGCAGAACATCGTTTAGAAAGATACAAATCCTTAGGGTTGAACGATTATGATTCATCCTTACTTTTGTCTAACAAAGAAACATCAGACTACTTTGACGAAGTTAATAAGAGTGGTGCTAATCCAAAATTAATCGCTAACTGGATTATTGGTGATGTTCAATCTTATTTAAATAAGAATGGTATTTCTATTAAAGAATTTAAAGTTGCTCCTAAACACTTAGGCGGCTTAATTAAATTAGTAGAAGCAAATAAAGTTAGTAACAAACAAGCTCGTGAAATTTTTGAGCATATGCTTGTTGAAGATAAAGATCCTGAACTCTATGTTAAAGAATTAGGATTTGTTCAAGTGAGTGATGAAGGAGAATTACTCTCCATCATTAGTGAATTACTCGACGCTAATCCAAATTTAATCGCCGATTATAAGGCCGGAAAAGATAGAGTGCTTGGATTCTTTGTCGGACAAATTATGAAGAAAACACAAGGAAAGGCTAATCCATCACTAACAAGCAAATTGTTGGTACAAGAGATTATGAAGAGGTAATTATGGCAATCTTAGTAACAGGCGGAACTGGCTATATTGGTAGCCACACAGTTGTCCAATTATTAGAGAACAATTACGACGTGGTAATCGTTGACAATTTCGTTAACTCAAAACCTGAAGTTTTAAACAGAATCTTCAAAATTACTGGCAAAAAGCCAAGATTTTATGAGATTGATGTCTGCGATGAAGCAAAAATGAGAGAACTTTTTAAGAAAGAAAAAATCACAGATATCATTCATTTTGCTGGCTTAAAAAGTGTTGGAGAATCAGTCAAAAAACCTGGCTTATATATCTCTAATAACATCGGTTCATCATTAGTTCTTCTCAAACTTATGAGCGAATTTGATGTTAGAAATATTGTCTTCTCTAGTAGCGCAACAGTGTACGGTGTCCCTGATCACGTCCCACTAAAAGAAGATGACAAAATTGGTGGATGCACTAACCCATATGGTCAAACCAAATTAGATATCGAATATTTATTAAAGGATTACGCTGAAAGACATCCTGAAGCTAATATCGCAATCTTAAGATATTTCAACCCAATTGGTGCTCACCATTCTGGCTTAATTGGCGAAGATCCACAAGGTATTCCAAATAACTTAATGCCATATATCACTCAAGTCGCAGTTGGTAAAAGAGAATATTTAAATGTCTTTGGTGATGATTACAATACACCAGATGGCACTGGAGTTAGAGATTATATCCACGTTGTTGACTTAGCTAATGGCCATTTAGCAGCCTTACGCAAACTTGCTACTAATCCAGGACTTGTTATCTATAACTTAGGTACAGGTCAAGGCACATCAGTCTTAGATTTAGTCAAGGCTTTTGAAAAAGCTAATAACTTAAAGATTCCATATGTTATCAAGGAAAGAAGACCGGGCGATGTTGATGAAAACTACGCTGACGCTTCCAAAGCATTAAAAGAAATGGGATGGAAAGCTAATCTCAATATCGTTGATGCTTGCCGAGACTCATGGAATTGGCAAAAGAATAATCCAAAAGGTTACGACAAATAGTCGTTCCTTTTTAACTGCGCTTGTAGCTCAGCTGGACAGAGCATCTCCCTCCTAAGGAGAGGGTCGGACGTTCGAATCGTCTCAAGCGCGCCAGAATAAATATTACAGTGATGATACAAAGTCACTGTTTTTATTGGTTTAAGGTAGAACTGCACTCTATTTTATGGTAGAATAAAATTGATAAAAGGAAAATCTTTTATGAATAAAATCACTGTAAAAAATATTGAGATTAATATTACCGGAATTGGGGATGATGATTACATCAGCTTAACCGATTTAGCCAGAATGCTAAATAAAGACGATCCAAGATATCCAATACAAAACTGGATGAGATTAAAAGACACAATAGAGTTTATTGGTTTGTGGGAA
>CADCPC010000046.1 GCA_902803285.1 uncultured Erysipelotrichaceae bacterium
TCAGGCGTTTAAGCATGAAAAAACCCGCTTTTTTGTTGTTTTGTACTAGACTTCCAACAAAATAGTAGCGGGTAAATATCTGCGTGGTGACCCAAACGGGATTCGAACCCGTGAATGTTGCCTTGAGAGGGCAATGAGTTAAGCCACTTCTCCATTGGGCCAAGTAAGTGGATTATACCACTACTTTTATTTATTTTGCGAGAACAAGATTAATTCTTCTATCGCATTCTTCCTTGCCTAGTACTTGCATAACATAGTAAAGGTTAGGGGAATTACGTTTGGTTGTTAATGTGATACGAAGTATCTCAGCGACATCTCCGATTGTGCCTTTATAAGCTTCTGGATTAGCTTTATAAGCTTTTCTATCTCCTGTAAAGCCAAGTTCTTCTCCAATTGCCTTCATGTTAGAGAACCAGCCTTGTTCATCAAGAGCGATATCAAGATTATCTCTTAACGCTTTTAGCACTAATTTGATGGTCTCCAAATCAAACTTCTCGTTATATGTTAATCCGTTTTCTTTAACATAGTTATCATATAAATCTTTGTAGAAGAATGAGATGAGATCATATAATCCACCTAATTTTTCATAATCTTTACGTGGATTTTCTTTTTCTCTTTCGATGTTGATGATTTGTTTGAAGTATTCTGGATTACTGCTAACTAAGTCATACAACTTCTCATCATATTTCTTAGAATAATCAAGTGCCATATCTAGCATCTCTTCTTTGGTTTTTTTTGCTAAGATTTCACGAGCAAAGAAGTTGAGTTTACCCATATCGAATAATGCACCTTCTAAGGACATCTTAGAGAAGGAGAATTCAAATTCTTCCATGTGTTCAAATTTATGAGCAAAAATCCATTCTTCAAAGTTACTATTAGCGATAGTCATCAAGTACATAATTAATGCTTCACCTGGATAGCCATTTTCAAAGAAATAGCTAACTGCAGCTTCGCTGTCATGACGTTTAGATAATTTTCTTTTATTACCGTTTTCACCAATTTTCATGATGACTGGTAGATGAGCGTAATTAGGAGCTTTCCAACCTAATGCTTCAAATAATTCAATATGAATTGGTAAAGACGCAATCCATTCTTCACCTCTGATAACTGTAGTAGTTCTCATGAAGTGATCGTCACATACGTGAGCGAAGTGATATGTTGGAAGCCCATCACTCTTATAGATAACAATATCCATATCGTTTTGAGCGATTTCAAAATCACCATGGACTAAATCATGAACTTTAATCTTCCTAATGTGATTGCCATTAGATTTGAATCTAATAACGAAAGGATCTCCTCTTTCAATTCTTTCTTTCCTCTCTTCATTAGTGAGATATCTACATTTGGCAAATGGGCCATAATATCCTGGGATGATTTTAGCTTTTTCTTGCTTACTTCTAATATCATCTAATTCTGCTTGAGAGCAGAAACAAGGATACGCTCTACCATTTTCTAATAAATGTTTAATAACAATCTTATAGATATCTGCTCTTTGAGATTGGACATAAGGACCGTAATTGCCTAATTCATGATCGCCCAAATATCCTTCATCAGGAACGATATTAAATAATTTGAGTTGTTCTAATAATTGGAGACCACTACCTTCGATTTCTCTTTTAGTGTCTGTGTCTTCAAGTCTGACATAAAAGACACCACCAGTTTGTTTTGCAACTTTATGGCAAATCAAAGAAGTGAATAAACTACCTGTATGTAAGAATCCAGTTGGAGAAGGAGCAAATCTAGTTACTTCTGCTCCATTAGGTAAGTTTCTATTAGGATATCTTGCTTCTAAAACTGAGATATCACTATTAACATCTGGAAATATTAAGTCCGCAATTTGTTTATCTGTAATCATTTATGTCTCTCCTTTTTTTAATTTCTCAAATTATTCCTACAAATTATATTGCATATCGAAGTTTTTTTGTTATAATAATTTAGCAATTTTGAATTGCAGGCGTAGTTCAGTGGTAGAACACTACCTTGCCAAGGTAGTTATGCGGGTCCGA
>CADCPC010000047.1 GCA_902803285.1 uncultured Erysipelotrichaceae bacterium
AAATAAATTATTTATATAATAAAGTAAATAAAAGGAGAAACTTTCTATAATGAAACATTCAAAATTTTTAGTCATTTTTCCTGCTCTTGCTTTACTAGCAACTTCATGTAGCCCAGCAGCACCTACTGTTGACAAGGGTTTACCTGGTGGTGGTAGAGAAATTCAGGAAGAAGCAAAAGCCGGATCTCTTCAAGATGTATTTTATGGTATTGTTCATTCGATTGAAGAAGAACACCAACAATACACGCTTCATCTCGATGGCAAATTAAATCACGTTCCATTTGAAGAATCAGAACAACGTGATGAATCAAAAATTACTTATCGTGATGCATCCATGAATTTAGACGCAGTCGTTACATTATCTAACCCTGCAAATGGTGCAAGCGCTTTATCGCTTGATGTCTTAGATGTTGATCTCTATTTACAAGACATGTTTGAAATCAAAGACTTAAAATTAGGTCTTAGATATGAAATGGAAGGCACTAAAGGCGCATTCTTATACGCTGATTTATCAGATCCAAGCGTTATGGAAGCAGTTAAAACAGTCGCTGCATTAGCAGGCGCAAGCATCGATGAAAAGATGATTAAGAGTATGTTAGGCGAAAACCTAAAGATCAAAGTCTCTTTCGATGCATTAGTTGAATTACTTTCTGGTATGCTCGCTCAATTCTTCCCAGAAATGGATCCAGTAGAAGCTTCTAGAGCAACAACAGCACCTACAGATTGGCTCAAAATGGGCTTAGCATATGTTGGTCAAATGATTGGTCAATACATTGATCCAGCCCAAGTAAAACAAGTGTGTGCCTCTATTCAACAAGCTCTCAACGCATTCTTAAAGGTTGCCGAATACGGTAGTGCTGAATCTCACGATTTACGCGTTGGTGCAGTCTTAAATGCAACAGCTGAACAAGTTAAAGCACTTATTCCTGAAGCTGAAGAAGATCCAACACAAGGAAAACCAAATGAAGAATCATTTATGCCTAACATTGATTTAGATAAATTAGATGGCAAATTTGGTTTATTAGTTATGGTTGGTGAAGTCAGTGGACAACAAAATGGTAAATTAACTCTTGAAGAAATTAATTGCTCCATTGAAGGTTCATATGATGGTTCAACAGGTTCTGCTAACTTATCACTCAAAGCTGCTTATGGTGAAAAAGCACCTTACACAGCATTAACAGCTGAAGAAGCAAAAGCATTCATCGACATTACAAAATTAATCCCAACAATTATGCAATTATTAGGCTAATTGCTGAGTTAATAAAACAAGACCCTTCGGGGTCTTTTTTTATAAATAAAAAACTCTGTTACCAGAGCTTTTAGAAATCTGCGTCAATCATATGGGCAATTTTATAAGCACCGATATCATTGATTAGAGATGATACAAATCCAACGAGAAGCATAATTGGAATGTTAACTAACATACTAGCGAATGCTTGTTGAGGAGTTGTGTAAACATGAAGAACAAAGTAGTTGAACAAGGTTAATGCAGGAGTAATAGCAACATAATAGATTAATGTAATAATTAATGTCGCTAATAAACGATATGGCATATTACCTGTATATGTATCGTTTCTAACATGGAATAATCCAGTGAACCATCTTCCGATTTTGGTGAGAGGGACAAACATTCCAACTGCCATAGCGATGGTAAATCCGACGAGGAAGTTGTAGAGAATGTTGAGCCAGTTCATCGTACCAAATTCAATGGTAAGAGTTCCAGCTTCGAAGTCGCTAGCACCAATGATAGCAGCAGCTAAGCAGAGGAAGAAGCAGACTGGGATGTTACATATTAGACAATAAACAAATGTTGCAACTTTGATTTTCATAACCACGAAATTATAGCAAGAAAAATAAGTAAATCAACATTATCTTTAATAATGATGCAAAATTAATGTAATATTATGGGCGTGAAAAGTTTTAAAGTTTACTTATTTGATTTCGACGGAACTCTTGTAGATACATATGAGTCCTTATATAGAGTTTTTGCTGTTTCTTATGAAGCAGTAGGGGTCACAATTAACAGAGAAGATGTGGCTAATTTAATGCGTTGCCCTCTCTATGTTGGATATCAAAAACACCATGGTCCAGAAGATGAAGAAAGCAAAAAGCTTTTTGGCGACAAAATCATTGAATTATTAGATGATCCAGAAGTTCTTAAATTATCTAAAACATATGATGAAGTTAGAGAAGTACTTTTTGAACTAAAGAAACAAAATAAAACTCTTGGAATTGTAACGTCAAACAACTCAAAACATGTAAGAGACGTCTTAAAATACATCAATCTTGATGAAAAACTATTCTCTGTAATTGTTGGAAATCAAGAATCTCCAAGACATAAACCATTTCCTGATCCAGTATTAACAGCAGTGGAAAAACTAGGCGTTAATAAGGAGAAAGTCTGTTATGTTGGAGATGGACTAGATGATATTAGATGCGCAAAAGCAGCAGGTGTTACTCCTATATTAGTTGATCGATATAACGAGTACGAAAAACGCGATATCGAACTAATTACAAATTTGAAACCATTAATAGATTAAAACAATTTATTGTTTTAAAAGATTATAAATGCTATACTTTATTCGTGGAAAAAGAACTACTTTTATCTTACGAAGAAAAAGCCAAATATAACGACGAAGATTCGCTTCTTTTTCTTTCTAATTATTATTATGAAAACGACAGGAAAGAAGACGCTTTTAAGTTACTAGATAAACTCGCTAATTCTGATAACTCCGAGGCTTTAAGAAAGCTAGCATTTTTCTATCAAAATGGGATAGGAACCACTCAAAATTGGGAACTAGCAAAATATTATTACGAAAAAGCATATTTATTAGGCGACGTTGTTTCTGGATACAATTTAGCCATCTCTTATATGGAGAATAAAGAATACCTTTTAGCAATCCCATATTTAACAAACAATAGATTTGAAAAGCACACCCCTTCAATTAAGGTGTTAGGAGATATGTATCGTTTAGGACTTGGAGTTGAACAAAACCCTAATATCGCCATTAACTTATATCAAGAAGCGGTGGATTTAGGAGATAGTTCTCTTATTGATCAAATTGGTGTTATTTATTATAAAAACAATGACTGTTTAAACGCTTTTAACTATTTTACAAAAGGGGCAAATATATTAGATAAAAACGCTCTATATCATCTTGCCATTTGCTATAGCAAAGGAGAAGGAACTTATCGAGATGCTCAAAAAGCAATCTATTATTTTGAATTAGCAGCAAAACAAGGTAATCCTAAAGCACTATATAACCTTTATTTGATATATGAAAATGGCATTGGAGTAAACAAAGATTCCACAAAAGCCAAAAGCTATTTAGACAAATATGAAAATAGTAAAAAATAACAAAAATAATTTATTAAAAATTAAGTGTATGTAATAATTTTTATGAAGTAGGTATTTTATGGCACAAGAAGATATTAAAAAAGTTAAATCAGTTAAGGGTTGGAAAGTTAACCATCCATTCTCATTTGGAAACATTTTCTATGCTTTCCTATCTCTTGCATTAGTGGCAATCCCTGCTATCTTTATTTTCCTTCCTGTCTATTATGAAGTTGATACAGGAGTGATGATTAAGGGATTGGACTTATTAATCCAATTCTTTAAACATTTCTTCATGAACCCAACTGGCATTTATGCAGAACTCATGGAAAAAGTTGGTGGTCAATTGTCTATGGTGGTTATGGGCATGTTTATGGCTCAATCCATTATTATCTTATTAACTGGATTATTTGCCTTAGTTAGTTTTATTTATTTCATGATCATCATTTGCCGTGGATACGTGAAAAGCGCAAAAGTTGTTAGATCATTATCAATTTTTGATTTTATATTTGTTCTTCTATTTGCCTTATCTTGGTTAGTTATTTATATCTTCCTATTTGTTAAAGGATATGATGTATCAAAAATCAATGTTTGGTGGAACCTCGCTTTACTTGGCGGAGTGTTGTTATTATTAATCATCACATGTATCACATACACTAACACATATAAAGATATAATCTTTGAAAAAGATTTAGAATATCATGATGATGGTGAAAAAGATGTTGTCACCCATGTTACCGAAGTTCATAACGTGACAAAAGTTAATTACCAACCTGCTAATACCTTACCTCCAAATTTAACTTCAATTGGTGGTCATGCATTTGCGGAAAATCAATATTTAGAAATTGCTAACATACCTATGGGAATTTCTTCTTTAGGCGGCGGAGCATTCGCGAACTGCTTAAAACTCAAAGTCGTCTCTCTTCCTAATAGTGTTAAGGAAATTGGGTTTAACTGTTTCTTCAACTGTATTTCTTTAGAAAGAATTAACTTTGCCGGAACTAAAGAAGAGTGGAGGCACATTAAAAGAGGCAGTAACTGGCTTGCTAAAGCTAAAACAACCCAAGTGGTTTGTGTCGATGGCACAATCGTGGTTAATCCATTCCACTAATTAAATAAAAAAAACATTTGCACTTATTAATAATACGTTGTATATTAACACTGCGCTTTGAAAGAAGTGCAACATACTCTGAATAAGAGTGGCCAGGTTGCCACTCTTTGTTTTTGAAGGAGATATATGGATCTTAATTATCTAAAACCATTGCTTGAAAAAAAAGCCCAAGAACTAGGTTATGACCTTGTTGAACTTTCTTCTAGAAAAGAAAAAGGAGACCTCGTTCTTTCTATTGTTGTTGATAGACCTCAACCAGTAGATATGAATGAAATTGTTAGAGTCTCTGAAGTTATTTCTTCTTATTTAGATGAAATTGATTCTAGCGAAGAAAAGTACACATTAGATGTCTCTTCCTTAGGAGCGGAAAAACCACTCTCTATTGAAAAACTACCTCTATATGTTGGCCAATTCATCCATGTTCATGTGACTAACCCAATTGAAGGCGAAAACATATTTGAAGGCGATTTAGAAAGTGTAAGTGAAGATAGTTTGGTCTTATCTTACAAAATCAAAACCAGAGTAAAAAAAGTTGTTATATTATTTAATAATATATATAAAATTCGTTTAGCAATTAAATTTTAAGGAGTGATTATTTATGGCTATTAACGTAAAAGAATTCAATGAGGCATTAGAACAAATCGAAGTTGCCAAAGGAATTAGCAGAGAAACCGTTCTTGAAGCTTTAACAGAAGCGATGACAAAAGGCTTTAAGAAAGATTTAGGCGCAGATGATGCAATGGTAGAAGTGAACATTGATATCGATAAAGGCATTATCGAAATGTTCCAATTAAAAAACGTCGTTGAAGACGTTCAAGATGATTTATTAGAAATCGATGTTAAAGAGGCTGGTAAAGGCTACAAAGTCGGAGATGTTTATAAAATCCCAGCTTCTGTAGAAAAACTTCGTAAAGCTATTGTTTTATCAATTAAAAGCGTATTAAGACAAAAGTTTGCAGAAGCAGAAAAGGAAATCTTATTTGAACAATTTAAAGATAAGATTGGCACTTTGATTACTGGTAGAGTTGAACAAATCGATGAACGTGGCGCTTATGTTAACATCGGTAGAACAAGTATCTATCTACAAAGAAAGAACATGATTAGAGATGAAAAATTTAATGTTGGCGACAGCATCAAATTATTCGTTGAAGATGTTGATAACGGAAATAAAGGCGCTCAAATTGTTGTTACTAGGGCAAGCGAAGGATTCTTGAAAGCTCTCATGAGCGAAGAAATCCATGATATTTATGATGGCACAATCGTTATTAAAGCTGCTGCTCGTGAAGCTGGTGAAAGAAGCAAAGTTGCTGTTTACAGCAATGATTTAAACGTCGATCCAGCAGGAACATGTATTGGCCCTAATGGTAGCAGAATTCAAAAAGTAGTCGCCCAACTCGGAGATGGCACTAATAAAGAAAAGATTGATATCATCGCATATACAGAAAACACTCCTTTATATATTATGGAATCTTTAAAACCTGCACGTGTTGTGGGTATTAAAGTCGATGAAGAAAATAAATCAGCTTTAGTCATCGTAAAAGATGATTCATTCTCTCTCGCAATTGGTAGAAAAGGTGTTAATGCTAGATTAGCAGTTAAATTAACTGGTTATAGCATTGATATTAAGAAAGAATCCGAGGCTCTTGAAAGTGGTCTTGAATTCGATAGCATTGAAGAAATTAACGCTCTTGAACTTGAAGCAAAAGCAATTAAAGTTGCTCAAGCTCAAAGAGAATCTCTTGTTTACCCAAGCGATATCTCTCTTCCAGGTTTACCAGAAGGATATGTTGCTCCTCAAGCTAGAAAATATGAAGAAGAAACAAATGACTTCGATAGCGCATTAGAAGAAGTTGCAGAGCAAGAAGAAGCAATTGCAACACCAGTGGTTAACAAAGTTAAAGAAGAAAAAGTTGAAGAAGTTAAAGAAGCTCCAGTTGCAACTCCAAAAGAAGAAGTTAAGGCTGAAGTCAAGACTACAACAACCCTCGAAGACTTAGAAAAATCTCTTGCTGACAGCGAAAAGAAATCTGACAAGAAAGTTCGTAAAAACAAGAAACAAAATAAGGAAGAGGAAGAAGAAAAAGTCGTTATTAATAACGAAGGTCCTCGTATGTCCATCTACACCGAAGAAGAACTCAAAGCAATGGAAGAAGAGGAAGAAGAGGAAGATGTCGTTGATGACGATGATATTGACTACGACGAATACGATCAATATTACGATGAAGACTAATCTATGAATAAAAAAGCTCCTATTTATAGAACCGACATCGTTAGTAGAAAACTCTTTCTAAAGAATGAATTATTTAGAGTTGTAAAAACTAACAGTGGTGTCTATTTCGATAAAAATCAAAATATTCAAGGTCGTGGAGTTTATATTCATCAAGATTTGAAATCAATCTTAATCGCTCAAAAGAGAAATCTTTTGTCAAAGGGATTAAGAAAAGAAGTTAACGATGAGATATATTTACAGCTCATCCAAGAATTAAGCAAGAAAGAAGGTAAGTGATATGGGTAAAAAGCCAAAGTTTGACCGTGAGACTAATGTCTCCACAAAAGTTAGTGCTGATAAGACAAAATCCAAAGTTAATGGTGGAGTCTTTATCTATACTGGCGCAATTTCCACAGGTGAGTTATCTAAATCACTTAATATTCCTGTTGGAGACATCATCAAATTCCTTTTTATGCAAGGAAAGATGATTACTATAAATACTATTTTAGATGATGACCTTATTGGTTTGGTATGCTTGGAATTCGGCTATGATTTCCAAAAGAAACATATCGTTGCTGCTGAAAATTTTGAAGAAGTTGAAATCAATGATGATCCTTCAAAACTTAAAAGTAGACCTCCAGTGGTTACTATTATGGGCCACGTAGACCATGGCAAAACCACATTAATTGATGCGATTAGAAATTCTAATCTTGTCGCTGGAGAAGTGGGTGGAATCTCTCAAGAGATTGGTGCTTATCAAAAAGAAATTAATGGTCATAAGATTACATTTATCGACACTCCTGGCCACGAAGCTTTTACTGAAATGAGAAGTAGAGGTGCTTCTGTTACCGATATTGTTGTTTTAGTAGTTGCTGCAGATGACGGCGTTATGCCTCAAACAATCGAGGCTATTGATCACGCTAAAAGTGCAAATGTCCCTATTATTGTTGCTATCAATAAAATGGATAAACCAGGCGCTGATCCTGCAAGAGTCAAAAACGAATTAATGGCTCATGAAATTGTTGCTGAAGAATTCGGTGGTGATGTCATCTGTGTTGAGATTTCTGCTAAAAAGAGACAAAACATCGATGCTTTGTTAGAAGCTATTATTCTTGTCAGCGAGATGAAAGAACTTAAGGCTAACCCTGATCGTTATGCTTTAGGAACAGTTTTGGAAGCAAAACTTGATAGAAATGAAGGACCAAAAGCTACGCTTTTAATTCAAAATGGCACTCTTAAAGAAGGAGACTATTTAGTTGTTGGTACATCATACGGTAAAGCCCGTAGAATGACTAACGAATTTAAGAAAGTATTATCAGAAGCTACTCCTTCTACTCCAGTTGCAGTTATTGGTCTATCCGAAGTTCCTGCTGCTGGTGATAGATTTATGGCCTTTGCAGAAGAAAGCGAAGCTAAAGAAATTGCTTTAAAACGTAAACAATTAAAAGAAGCAAAAGAAAAGAACAAGAGCAGTGCTGCTAGCTTAGATGATTTATTCAAGATGGCAGAAGCTGGTAAGGTTCAAACTATTAACGTTATTATCAAAGCTGATTCTACAGGTAGTGCAGAAGCAGTAAAGGGATCATTAGAAAAATTAAATAATGATCAAGTTAAAATTAATATTATTAGAGCAACAAGTGGCGCTATCACTGAAAGTGATGTTTTATTAGCAAGCGCTTCTAAAGCAATTATTTATGGATTTAATGTTAGACCTGATAGCAAAACAAGAAGCAAGGCTATTGAAGAAAAAGTTGAAATCAGATTACACAATATCATCTATGCATTAATTGAAGAAATTGAAGCTGCAATGAAAGGCATGCTCAAAAAAGAAATGGTGGAATCGGTCACTGGACAAGCTCAAATTAGAAAGCTATTCAAAGTATCTAAACTTGGTACTATTGCAGGCTGTATGATTATCGATGGTTCTATAAAAGCTAACTCACCAATTAGAGTTATTAGAGATGGTATCGTTGTGTTTGAAGGCAAAATTGCTTCATTACAAAGAGAAAAAGATCAAGTCAAAGAAGTCAAATCTGGATACGAATGTGGTATTTTGATCGAAAACTTTAACGATGTTAAAGAAAACGACATTATCGAAGGATATGAAATGGTGGAGGGAAAATAATGGCAAATAGACAAGAAAGAATTGCCTCCATTATCCGTAAAAACGTCACAGAAATTATCCAATTTGAAATTAGAGACCCACATCTAGGATTTGTTTCAATTCCAGAAGTAAGAGTGTCAAAAGATTTCTCTTATGCGGATGTTTATGTTTCTTTTATAAATGAAGCTGACGAAAAACCTTCTATGGAAGTGCTAAATAAAGCTAAGGGTTATATTAGAACTGAACTCGCTAGTAAATTAGATATTAGACGTGTTCCTGAAATCAGATTCAAGGTCGATGATGGATGGAAAAAAGAAGCGCGAATTGAGGAAATTCTCAAGAGCACAAAATAACCTACGTTGTTAAATTATTAACAGTGTGATAAAATACCATCATTATGGATGGTTTTTTATTTGTAAACAAAGAAAAAAATATCACTTCTCGTTCTGTTTGTGATGAGATAGGACATCTTTTCAACACAAAAAAAGTTGGACATGTTGGCACTCTGGATCCTTTTGCGACTGGTCTTTTGATTGTGTCAATCAATAAAGGCACTAAAGCCGGAACATTTTTTGATGATTTCGATAAGAGATATATTGCAACTTTAAAACTTGGTGAAATTACCGATACATTAGATACCGAAGGAAAGATTGTTAATACAAAACCAGTTCCTGATTTAAATAAAGAAATAGTAGAAACTACACTTAAATCATTTTTGGGAAAATCAATGCAAACTCCTCCAATGACAAGTGCAGTCCATATTAATGGACAAAAACTTTATGTCTTAGCCCATCAAGGAAAAGAAGTTGAACGACCATCCCGAGAAATTGAAATAAAAGATATAAATCTTATCAGCTTTGAAAACAATATCGTTAAATTCGATGTTAAAGTTTCAAAAGGAACATACATCAGAGTGTTAGGAAAAGATATTGCTGAAAAACTAGGAACAGTTGGATATCTAATTGAATTAGAAAGAACTGAACTTGGTCCATTCTCTTTAGAAGAAAGCAAGAAGTTATCTATGATAAAGGAAGAAAATATTCATTCTGTTGCAGACTCATTATCTAGATTTTGCGAAACAGTAAAAGTTGATTCAAAAGAAGAAGCAGATATTAAAAACGGAAAGATATTAACAATTGCAAAAGAAAGCAATTTTAACAAATTATTAATAATTAATTCGTTAAATGAGGCAGTTGCGATGTATACTAGAAAAAAGGAAAACGATAAATTTGTTTTTGCTAGAGGTTTGTTTTAATGAATATCATCGATATCGACATTAACAATATTGAATTAGAAGAAGTCAAACATTTACATTTATGTTTAGGCTTTTTTGATGGTGTTCATCTCGGTCATCAAGATCTAATCAAAAGCGCTTTAGCAAAGGGAACAACAGGAGTTATGACTTTTGATGTTCCACCAAATTTTGCTTTAGGAAGAAATATCACTAATTGTTGCTTAACTTCCCTTTATGACAAAGCTAACCTACTTGAAAAAATGGGAGTGAAGTACTTTTACATCCTCAGAATGTCTAAAGATTTGCTAAATATGTCTAGAAATGACTTCATTGATAAAATCCTCAAGCCAATTAATCCAGAAGAGATTTATGTTGGTGAAGATTACCGTTTTGGCTTTGAAGCTAAGGGGACACCTAATTATTTAAGCAATTTCTTTAAGGTTAATGTCATACCCCTACTTCAACATAACCGCCGTAAAATATCTTCCCACTATATTCGCCAATTAGTGGAAGAAGGTAAAGTTGATCAAGCTGATGGTGAACTAGGTAGATATTACTCACTAGTAGGACTTGTAGTCCACGGCAAAGGGAACGGCAGTAAAACCGGTTTCCCAACTGCTAACTTGGATTTGGATTATCCATATGTACTACCTAAAGTTGGCGTATATATGGGTTATGTCAATTTGTTGAGTAGTACATATAAAGCTATCATCTGCATTTCCACCCACCCAACAATAATGGAACTTAATAAGCCAGTAATCGAAGTGCACCTTCTTTACTATAAAGGTGATTTATATGGTCGAGAAATCGAAGTGGAATTTGTCTCTTATATGAGAGATGTTATCAAGTTTGATACACTTGAGGAATTACATGAACAACTGACAAAAGATAGAGAACAAGCAAAGCTTGCATTAAAGGAAATTGAATAAAGGAGCATGTTTATGTTTGATATCGTACTTTATAAAGATGATAACGGAGAAGCAAGAGCTATTTTCCAAGGAAAAGACATGGCGTTTAAAGAACTTAATCTCCCATTAATAGTTCAACTCTATAAGAGTGTCGGACAAATGCCTGACATTAAACTTAAAGATCCAGCTGATCCTGATTTGAACTATCTAAAGAGCTCATTAGCGGAATCTCTTAAACGTTTAGGTTTATAAAAATCAAAAAACACTTTTAATTATTAATTATTTATATTAATATACTTCAAGCGACTTATCTCTAGAGATGACGAATCCTCAACGTCTCTTCCGGGTTTAAGTTAAGAAAGTTGATAGGAGGAATTAACGATGGCACTTTCTAAAGAAAGAAAAGCTGAAATTGTTAAAATGTACGGCAAAAACGCAAAGGATACAGGTTCTACCGAAGTCCAAGTCGCATTATTAACCGAACAAATCAAAGCGTTAACAGAACATTTAAAGAAGAATCACAAAGACGCTGCTAGTAAACGTGGATTAATGATTCTTGTTGGACAACGCAGAAGCTTACTTGATTATCTTGCAAGAACTGATAGAGATGCATATCTCAAACTTATCGTTTCTCTCGGTTTAAGAAAATAAGATAACAACCAAGAAATAAAGGCCCTTAGGGCCTTTTATTACGGATAAAATTATGGAATGGCATATTTTAATTCAAATATTCTTATTAGGCATTGGACTATCAATGGATGCTTTTTCTGTAGCGTTAACTGATGGACTAACAATCGCTAATATTAATAAGAAGCAATCTGTTTTCATCGCTCTTGTTTTTGGTATTATGCAAGCCCTGATGCCTTTAATAGGTTTCTGGTTAGTTGAGCTTGTCGAAAGAATTGCAGGCGAAGTGGCTGGTGGATCAGCAGGGGCTATCGCTTCAACCATAGTGGTTTGGGCCGCATTTGCCTTACTATTATTTATAGGCGGCAAAATGCTTATTGAATCTTGCATCGAAATCAATAAACCTAAAGAGTTACAAAAAAGTAAAACTTTTTCCGTCAAGAACATATTGCTTTATGGACTTGCCACCTCAATCGATGCGATGGCAGCAGGAGTGGCGTGTCACGCTGGATTATCTAATGTTTATACAATATGGCTACACGTCTCAATAATTCTCATAATAACGTTTGTCATTTCATTAATTGGAGTCCTATTAGGAAAGCAGATACTTGTATTACTAAAAGGAAGATACGAGATCAGCGGTATTATCGGTGGCATTATCTTAATCCTATTAGCGGTTTGGGTAGTGCTAAGTCATTACGTACCGGGATTAGGGTTTTAATCAAAAAGAAAAGACCACAAGGTCTTTTTTTATTTCTTCTTTTCTTTATTTCTCTTGTCTCTGATTTCTTGCATTTCTTTGACGTCGATTAATGTCCAGCCTTGTTCTCTAGCATAATCCACCATTTGAGAAAGAGCAGCTTTTAAGAAGACACGAGGAATCTTGACACACATTTGGCAAGCTTCCTTAGTGAATTTGATCTTGTCATCAATACGATTAGCAGCGTACATTACCGACTCAACGCTTGCTTCTTTTCCAGTAGGAATAGGTTCTTTAATTGGACGAGAAGAGAATTTGGTATACCAGAAGTATGTAGAATCACGATATCCATAATCAACAGGAACTTTAGGGAATGAGGAAGCCTTAACACCATTGATAATTGCGTTATAGAATTTCTCTTTCATTAAGATCTTGTCGATTTTAAGAATGAAGTGACATCCAAATTTAGAGGTAACTCCATTGAAGTTACGATATGGTCCTTCGATGCCTTCTAATTGTCCAACTTTAGATTTATCTAAATAAGCATCTTCGAGCTTATCATCCCATGTACATTCAAATACTTGATAAGCCTTTTTAATAACTAATGGTCTTTCACCTTCTGCTAAACCTTTTTCTAATTCGAAATTAGATTTAGCCATTTTCTCTTTTGGTGTTTCTCCTGGAAAACCGAGTTTAACGGTAGTGGCAAAATCTTTGCGATTATCTTCTAAGAAGTTAAGAGCACATTTGCCTGTTCTTAAAATGTTTTGAGCGGTATTAGATGAATTACGACACTCTAATATCATCGCGTAATAATCTTTTCCAGCAATGTAATAAGGGAAGCATAGAGAATATGCTCCTAATGTGGTATTTCCTTCCTCATCAAGAGTAGAAATTAAGATGGTTGGCATTGGGAAAAATGCACTTGTTTGATAAAAATTATCAACGATTCTTAAATCTTTAAAAGAACTCATAAATAAATGGACGACCTTTCAATAGATATTTTAAGAGAATGATTTGTAAAAATAAATCTCTAATTTCTTATGAAAATGTATTAATATGTATAACATGAAAACGAAAATCTCAGTTGAAAAGAAAACAAAGCTTATCTATTCAGGTGAGCTTATAATTATTGCTTTAATCGCATTAGTGATCGGTATTTTAAAACTTGTTGGTGTCATCGACACTAAACCAGTTAGACTTTTAGTCTATAACATCATTTCTCTTGTTGGTGCAGTTGTTTTTATTGGTAGTTTCGTCTGGGCTTTAGTGTCTCCTAAAAAAAGAAAGAAGACATCAATGCTTGACTCTCTTATTACTTTACCAGCAATGCTATATCTCATTGGTTTTGATATTTACTGCTTTGTAATTGGCAAAGACGCCGTTCCAGATATTATCGTTAAATATAGCGTAGGACTTGTCTTAATCTATATCGGTATCGATTACATATTCCAAGGCATTTATCATTATTTCTATCTCACTCCTCAATTAGCAGAAGCAATTAAAGAAGAGGAAGATAGATTATTAGAAGAAGCAAAACAAGTAGAAACTCCTAGCGACATTCCTAGCGAAGAAAAACAAGAAGATAAATAAAGTGTTAATAAATTGCAACGGACATCCGTTGCTTTTTATTATATAATAATAATGTTCTATTTATTGAATTGATGTAAAGCAAAGTTTACAAAAATAATTATGTTTTTTCTTGTGCGTATAATATAAAGGAATAATAATATTAACGGTGTAATTTCTCTTTACATTGAGAGGTAAGTAATATGACAATAGCAGAAAAAATTGCTCACTTAAGACTCGCTAATGACATGTCTCAAGAAAGACTAGCAGAACTATTAAATGTTTCTCGTCAAAGCGTGAACAAGTGGGAAAGCGGAGAATCTCTTCCACAAATTGATAAAGTTCAAGACATCTGTGAATTATTCAAAGTAAGCGCAGATGATTTATTAAATGATAAAGTTGTTATCCATAGAAATCGTCGCATTCTTCCAAAGAGCAGTAATGAAAAGACTAAATATTTCGGCACTGATGGATTTAGAGGAGAAGTAAGCAAAGTTTTAACAGCGGATCACGCTTTTAAGATTGGGCGTTTCTTAGGTTGGTTTTACTCAAATCCTAAATACAACATGCGTGAACCTGGTTATCGTCCTAAAGTAGTTATTGGTAAAGACACAAGAAGAAGTAGCTATATGCTTGAATACGCAGTAGCAGCAGGACTTGCGGCTAGTGGAGCAGATGTCGATTTACTCCATGTTACAACTACACCAAGCGTTTCTTACATAGTAAGACAAGATGATTTTGATTGTGGCGTGATGATTACCGCTAGCCACAACCCATATTACGATAACGGTATTAAAGTTATTAACTCAAATGGCGAAAAATTAGAAGATGGTGTCGCCTTACTTGCAGAAGCTTATATTGACGGCAGACTGGAAGAATTAGAAATCGAAGGCAATGACATTCCTTTCGCGGAAAGAAGTGACATTGGTAAGATTAGCGATTATAGCAGTGGAAGAAATAGATATATTGGTTATTTAATCTCATTAGCAAGACACTCAATGAAGAATTTGAAAATTGGCTTAGATACTGCTAATGGGTCAAGTTGGATGATTGCAAAAAGTGTCTTTGATGCCTTAGGAGCACAAACATTTGTTATTAATAACAATCCTGATGGTTTGAATATCAACTTAAATGCAGGTAGCACTCATATTGAACAATTCTGTAAATTCGTAAAAGATAACAAATTAGATATGGGATTTGCCTTCGATGGTGACGCTGATAGATGTATTGCTGTTGATGAAAACGGCAAAGAAGTTGATGGCGATAAAATCATGTATTTATTAGCTATTAAGCTTAAGAGTGAGAACGCACTTGATAAAAATACCGTAGTGGCCACAATTATGTCTAATACTGGCCTTATTAAAGCCTTAAAACACGAGAATATATCTGTTGTTCAAACAAAAGTTGGTGATAGATTCGTGTTTGAAGAAATGCAAAAACATAGTTACGTTCTTGGTGGAGAACAATCAGGACATATCATTATTAAGAAATATGCAACTACAGGAGATGGCGTTTTGACCGCTATCATGGTTGCAGAAGAAGTTCTAGAAAATAAAGAAAAACTTTCAAAACTTGTGGCCCCAGTAAAATTACTACCACAAAAACTTAAAAATGTTCGAGTCACTGATAAGGATACCGTTATAAACGATGAATTTGTTCAAGCTAAATTCAAGGAAGTAAATGAAGAAATTGGAGATAACGGACGTGTTTTATTAAGACAAAGTGGCACTGAACCAGTAATAAGAATTATGGTGGAATGCCCAACCGTTCAAGAATGTGATGATTACATTGATCGTATCTATCAAGTAATTAAGAAAAGAGGATATATCTGTGAATAAACTAAAAGTTAAAACAAGCGAATTATTTTCTACCGAATGTCCTTTTCTAAAAGAAGCATTTGAAAAATCCACATATCCTTGGGAAATTCTTCCTCAAATTAAACTAATTGTTGCTAAAGCGTTAGAAGAAGGAATTGAAGGATATCATCTACTTAAAGAAGGAGTATTAGTGGGAGATGACGTGAAAATTGCTAATACCGCAACTATTGAAGCTCCTGCCATTATTGGTAAAGACACCGAACTAAGACCAGGAGCATACCTAAGAGGTAACGTCATCATTGGAGAAAAATGTGTGATTGGTAATTCTTCAGAATTAAAGAACTGTATTTTGCTAAATCGCGTTCAGGTTCCTCACTATAACTATATCGGTGATTCAATCTTGGGTGATTACGCTCATATGGGAGCAGGTAGCATCTTATCCAACTTAAAAAGTGATGGTAAGAATGTTGTGATCCATGGTGAAGAAGAATATGAAACAGGACTAAGAAAAATCGGTGGTTTCTTAGGTGAACACGCCGATATTGGATGTGGTAGTGTTCTTAATCCAGGAACAATTATTGGAAAGAATACACAAGTATATCCATTATCAATGTTAAGAGGAGTATTCCCTGAAAATAGCATCGTTAAATCTCAAAATAATATAGTAATTAAAAATAAAGAGGAATAAATATATGAAAGTCATTGTTGGAACTGAAAAACAAATTAGCGAATTAATCGCCGAAGAATTCATTAAACAAGTTAATGATAAAGAGAATTCTGTATTAGGGTTAGCAACCGGAACTTCTCCACTCGGAGTATACGCAAATCTAGTAGAAGCAAATAAAGAAGGCAGAGTCTCATTTAAGAAAGTCGTGACCTTTAACTTAGATGAATATATCGGATTAGAAGGCACACATAATCAATCATATCGTTACTTTATGAACGACAACCTTTTCGATCATATTGATATCGACAAAAAGAACACTCATGTTTTAAAAGGAGTGGGAGATTATTTAGCATATGGGGCTCAATATGACGCAGAAATCGCTTCCTTCGGTGGTATAGATTTACAAATTTTAGGCATTGGAAGTGACGGACATATCGCTTTTAATGAACCTGGAACTTCCTTTGATTCTTTAACTCATGTTGCTGAATTAGCGGAGAGCACAATCGTTGATAATTCACGTTTGTTTAACGATATTTCTGAAGTCCCAACTAAGGCCATGACTATGGGATTAAAGAGCATTATGAACGCCAAAAAGATTGTTCTTATTGCCATAGGCAATAATAAAGCAAAAGCAATCGCTGCTTTAATCAATGGCCCAAAGACTGAAAAAGTCCCGGCTAGTATTTTGCAAGACCATCCAGATGTTACAATCTACTGCGACGAAGCTGCTTATTCATTAGTTAAATAAAAATGCAAGAAACGGGCACATCGCTCGTTTTTTGTCCTTTAAAAGTTAAAAATAAGGGGTTCCTGTTGCGTAAATCGTTAAAAATGTGTTGTTTTTATGTGCACAGCGCCTGTATAATAAAAATCGTATAAAGGAGTTTGTTATGAAAAAAGAACACAAATTTATAAAATTTGCTGCAAAGGCAGCTTTCCCAACACTTATCGTTTTGATAATTGTTTCATTAGCATCTATCTTCTTGGTCTATTCTGATGCTTCTGTCAGAGCCACAGGATTCCCAGGATTATTTGCTACATTATTTAACTATGGCTATTTCGAAAAATCATCTGGCCAATTTATCGCGCAAGTATTCGGTAATGCATTTGCTTATTGTATTGCTCTTACTGGTGTCGCATTATTTATCGTTTCATTTGTCGCAATTAAACACGATAAAAAAACAGAAATTAAAGCCGCATTACTCTCGTTAACATTATTTGTTCCTGCAGTTTTGGGCTTAGTTGGTGGAGTCTTTAACTTCTTAGGTCAAGGTATCGGATTCTTACTAGCAAAAGCTGGTATTGCCGGTGCTGCTATCACATTCTTATTATTCTTACTCTATATCTTAGATATAGTGTACTATGTGTTTGTTATTGCATACGTTTCTTACTCAGTTGTTACAGGCTTCAAAATCGCTAAAGGCGAAATGTCTGCTGATGATCTCGAAGAAGAAGTCGCAGGACCAGCTGAAGTCGTCGTTCACGAAGACAAAGCAGCTAAAGCTGAAGAAAGAGTTCAATTATTAGTCGACATCAGACGTATTGTTAGAGAAGAACTCGAAAGACTTGATAAAGTCGCAATCGTTAGAGAAGAAGTCGTTGAAAAGGTTGTTGAAAAAGTCGAAGAACCTATTGCTGAAGAACCAGCACCTGTTGAAGAAGCTCCAGTCGAAGAACCTGTTGCTGAAGAACCAGCACCTGTTGAAGAAGCTCCAGTTGAAGAAGCACCAGCAGAAGAACCTGTTGCTGAAGAACCA
>CADCPC010000048.1 GCA_902803285.1 uncultured Erysipelotrichaceae bacterium
GAACCAAAAGCACAAAACTTACCATGGGGTAAATTAGGTGTTGATGTCGTCTTAGAATGTACAGGTTTCTATACTTCTAAAGCAAAAGCACAAGCACACATTGATGCAGGTGCTAGAAAAGTCGTTATTTCTGCTCCAGCAGGTAATGATTTACCAACAATCGTCTTCTCAGTTAACGAAAAGACACTCAAAGCAGAAGATACAATTATCTCCGCTGCTAGCTGTACAACAAACTGCTTAGCTCCAATGGCTAAAGCATTAAATGATGCATTCCCAATTCAATCTGGCATCATGACAACTGTTCACGCTTATACAGGTGATCAAATGATCCTTGATGGACCACACAGAAAAGGTGACTTAAGAAGAGCAAGAGCAGGTGCTTCAAATATCGTTCCTAACAGCACAGGTGCTGCAAAAGCAATTGGTTTAGTTATCCCAGAATTAAATGGCAAATTAATCGGTAGTGCACAACGTGTTCCAGTTCCAACCGGTTCTACAACTATCTTAGTCGCAGTTGTTAAAGGCGAAGAAGTTACTAAAGAAGCTATCAATGCTGCTATGAAAGCACAAGCAAGCGCTTCCTTCGGTTACACTGAAGAACCATTAGTTTCTAGCGATGTTATCGGTATGAGATTTGGCTCATTATTCGATGCAACACAAACCATGGTCACAAAGATTTCTGATGGTTTATTCCAAGTTCAAGTCGTATCTTGGTACGACAATGAAAACTCTTATACTTCCCAAATGGTTCGTACCATTAAATACTTTGCTGAATTAAAATAAGCAATCTATTGGGCAATATAAGGCAATAAGTGCATATTAGCGCCCACTAGTTGGGCGCTTTATATTTATATAAAGGAGAAAACTTATGTTATTAGTTAAAGACATGAAGGATTTAGCAGGCAAAAGAGTTATCGTCCGTGTTGATTTCAACGTTCCACAAAAAGGTGGAGTGATTAGCGATGATAATAGAATTGTTGCTGCTTTACCAACTATCAAAGAATTATTAGCTAAAAAAGCTAGAGTCATCTTAATGTCTCACTTAGGAAAAGTGAAACACAAAGAAGCACCAGAAGTTGTTGAAGAACAAAAGAAAAAGAACAACATGGCACCTGTCGCAGTTCGTTTAGGCGAATTATTAGGCGTTGATGTTAAATTCTGCCCTGCAACTAGAGGTGAAGAATTAAAAGCTGCAGTTGCTTCACTTAAAGATGGCGAAGTTTTATTAATGCAAAACACTCGTTATGAAAAAGGCGAAGAAAAGAATGATCCTGAACTCTCTAAAGAATGGGCAAGCTTAGGCGATGCATTCGTTATGGATGCTTTCGGTAGCGCTCATAGAGCTCACGCTTCTACATATGGCATTCCTGAAATCTTAAAGGCAGAAGGCAAACAAGTCGCTATCGGCTATCTTGTTGAAAAAGAAGTCGTTTCTTTAGACAAAGTTGTTAATGTCCCTGCTAGCGGACATCCATATATCGCTATCTTAGGTGGATTTAAAGTTTCCGATAAAATCAAAGTCATCGATTCTTTAGTCAAGAAATGTGACAAAGTCATTATCGGTGGTGCAATGGCATACACATTTGCAGTTGCATTAGGCAAGAAAGTTGGAGACTCACCATTTGAAGCTGATCAATTAGAATACGCTAAGAGAATGTATGATACAGGCAAAATCTTACTTCCTGTTGATTCAGTCGTCGCTCAAGGTTTTGATGATCCAAAAGATATCCACATAGTGGAAGGCGATATTCCAGAAGGATATCAAGGCATGGATATTGGACCTAAGACCAGAGAAATCTATATGGCAGAAATTGCTAAAGCAAAGACTGTTTTCTGGAATGGACCAATGGGCGTCTTTGAAAAAGACGAATTCACTGCTGGTACAGTTGCAGTTTGTAAGGCATGTGCTGAACTTAAAGGTGCATTTACAGTCATCGGTGGTGGCGATAGTGCTTCCGCAGCAAAGAAATTAGGATTCAAAGAGAAATTCTCTCATGTTTCCACAGGTGGAGGAGCATCATTAGAAATGATCGAAAATGACGGTCATCTCCCAGGAATTGATGTTATTAAATAAGATGAGAAGAAAATTATTAGTCGGCAACTGGAAAATGAACAAACTCAATAGCGAAGCGAAAGAATTTGCTCTCGCTAGTGTTCCTTTTGCAGCTTTAGCTAAAGAAAACAATATTGATATCGGTGTTTGTCCAACATATTTATCATTAGCAACAGTTAAAGAATTTGCTTCTAAAGATATGATTGTTGGCGCTCAAAACTGCCACTTCAAAGAAAGTGGTGCTTTCACAGGCGAAATCTCCATCCCTATGCTTAAGGAATTAGGCATTGATTGGTGCTTAATTGGCCACTCTGAAAGAAGAACATACGATAACGAAACAAATGAAAAATGTAATCTTAAGATTAAAGCATTAATCGCTAACGATATGGTCCCATTATACTGTGTTGGTGAAACTCTTGCTGAATTTGAAGCAGGACAAACTAAAGCAGTTGTTGGTGCTCAAATTAGAGAAGGCTTAGCAGATTTAACTAGCGAACAAGTCAAAGACTTGGTAGTTGCTTATGAACCAGTTTGGTCCATTGGCACAGGTAAAAATGCTTCTAGCCAAATCGCTCAAGATATTTGCTCATTCATTAGAGGCATCTTAAAAGATATGTTTGGTGGAGTAGCAGAAGAAATCAGAATTCTTTACGGTGGTAGTGTTAAACCAGTCAACGTTAAAGAATACTTATCTTGCCCAGATGTTGATGGCGCTTTAGTCGGTGGCGCAAGCTTAAAGATTGATTCATTTGAGGAATTAGTAAGAAACATCTTATAAACCCATGGTTGATATTTCCGAACAAGATCGCGAATATTTCCATACTGAAATCCAACAATCAAATAAAATAGATAAACAAGCCAGCACTTTCGTTTCAATAGCGAAGGTGTTTGGTGTTGTCTCTATTGGACTATTAATATCTGCTGTTGTCGCTTTTGGGGTAGGAGCATTAGTGTTCTACTATTTTGCTCTTCCATATCAAGACACACGTCAGATAAGCCAAATATTTGTTATCATTACTGCTGTTTCTTTAGCAGCACTGCTCATTGATAGCTTAATCATTAATTTTGTTATATTGCGTGGCAAGCACAGTATTTTAATCCCAGGGATTATATATTCTGTGTTAGTAGGTACTGCCTTTTCGATGCTAACTATTGTTGTTAACTGGTCGACGATTGGTATGGCCTTCGGCATTACTGCGTTATGTTTCGTATTAATGAGCCTCATTTCCTTCCTTTCCAAAGGAAATATGTCACCTATTCTCCTTGTGATATTGGCATTATTCGTAGGAACAGGATTATTGATATTAGCTGACTTTATAATAGCAATTACTACTGGCAGAGCATTGAACTGGTTATATATTGGAATTAGTATTGGGATATTAGCAATCATCATGTTTACCTCCATTTATGATTTGTGGAGGATCAAGACAATTGCCGCTGATGGAATGATGAATAAGTCGATGACGTTATACTGCGCATTCGTGATATACACAGATTTTATATCCTTATTCATTAGAATCTTATATTTCTTATTAATCATATTTGCTAGAAAAAAGTAAATATTTACTAACCATAATAAGCGTACGTACTCATATATGTGCGCTTTTTATTATAATAGAAGCAATTTCTGAAAAAACCTCTTGCATACATATGAGCATGAGAGTAGCATTTTAACGTTAGCGATTTTTTAGACAAAAAAAAGCATTTTGAAAAAAGATGAAAAAAAGTTTAAAAAGTCGTTGACTGAAAAATATCGTTAGTGATATTATATTCAAGCGTGCAGTCCTGAGAAGGAAGCCTATTACATAGTAATACTGCAACGCACTGATCTTTGAAAACTAAACAGATGTACAAACAACAAACGTCAATTTTTTTAATTTACAAAAACCAGATAATTATTTTGAACTAGAATACAAACATTGAGAGTTTGATCCTGGCTCAGGATGAACGCTGGCGGCGTGCCTAATACA
>CADCPC010000049.1 GCA_902803285.1 uncultured Erysipelotrichaceae bacterium
CTGATTAACTTCACTGATCGAAAAGGTAACCAAGAGAGAAAGGATGTGATCTCTATGAACGAGATAGGTTTAATCCTAATATTGGTACTGCTACTGATAATAGTCATTAAAAAAGACCCACCAAACTAAGGTAGGTCAAAATCATCCTAACTTAAGTAAACCACAGAACCTATAAAAAATCAACATACTTATCTTCCAACAATAGAGATAGTAATAGTGTGATATCTTTGATATAATAACAAAGAAATCCTAGCGGGGAGTAGTTAATCTCTATATTCGTCAACACGACTATATGTCCGGAATAGAGACCGAGAAGGAACAAGACCGACTATATACTTACCTGGAGGTACATATGGATAATAAAAGAATAGACTTCGAAACAGTAACCTCAGAAGAAATGGTGAAAGCTTTAGAAAGCCATCCAGAACAAGGTTTAAGCGAAGAAGAAGCTAAGGCTAGATTAGAAAAGTTTGGCCCTAACAAATTACAAGAAAAGCCAAAGAAGAGTTGGATTCGTATCTTCTTTGAACAAATGAACAATCCAATGATCTTTGTTTTATTTGGTGCGGTTGCAATTACTGCCGGTGTTTCTATTTATGAAACCATCAAACATGGCAGTTTTGACTTCTTAAACGTTGGTGACTGGCCAGATATCGTTATTATTCTAGCGGTTATCATTCTTAACTCCATCATTGGAACAGTTCAAGAAATTAAAGCTCAAACATCATTAGAAGCCCTTAAACAGATGTCTTCTCCTGAATCCACAGTTATTAGAGATGGCAGAAGATTCAAAGTTAAATCTAGTGAATTAGTTATCGGTGATATCGTTGTTCTTGAAGAAGGTGACACAATCGGCGCAGATTTAAGATTAATTGAGGCCGTTAACTTAAAATGTGATGAATCTTCTTTAACTGGTGAAAGTGTACCAGTTGAAAAAGATGCTTCTATCGCATTTAGTGAAAGTGTCGCTATTGGTGATAGAGTCAATATGGCTTATATGTCTACCCCAGTTAGCTATGGTAGAGGTAAAGGTATTGTTGTTAGTACTGGTATGGATACCGAAATCGGTAAGATTGCTAGTGCTTTAGATAGTGAAGAAGAGGAAGAAACTCCATTACAAAAGGTTTTATCCAAATTATCTAAGTTCTTAGGTTTATTAACATTAGGTATCGTTATTGCTGTCTTAATCATTGAAGTTATTTGGCTATGCATCAGAGGCAACGCTAGTGATATCAACCATTGGATTGAAGCAGTATTAGACGCAATTGCATTAGCGGTTGCTGCTATTCCTGAAGGCTTAGCTGCTGTTGTTACTATCGTTCTTTCTATCGGTGTGCAACGTATGGTTAAGGTCAACACAATCGTTAAGAAATTACCTTCTGTTGAAACATTAGGAGCCGTTTCTGTCGTTTGTAGTGATAAAACAGGTACATTAACTCAAAATAAGATGACTGTCTTAGAAGCTTGGGTTGATGATAAATATTTCAAAAGAGAAGAATTTAATGAAAACCACGAAAACTCTGATTTAAAACTCCTAGCAAGAGGTATGTCATTATGTTCTAACGCTACTGTTGATGAAGGATTATTCGGTGATCCTACCGAAATCGCATTAGTGGTCTTCGCTAATGACTTCAACATGCACAAGAAAGAATTAGAATCATTAACTCCTAGAATTGATGAATTGCCATTCGATTCTGTGAGAAAGATGATGTCTACAAAACATAAATTAGAATCTGGCAGCATTATTTATACTAAAGGTGCTTTAGATTCCATCTTAGCCAATACAAGTTATATCTTGGATAATGGCAAAGAGAGAAAAATCACTAAAGAAGATATCGACCATATCTATGAAGTTAATAGCGAATTCTCCTTTAGAGCATTACGCGTTCTCGCTCTAGCGTATGCCAAGAAAGAAACAATCGATGAAAAAGATTTAGTCTTCGTTGGTCTCGTCGCTATGATCGACCCTGCTAGGCCAGAAGCTGGTCCTGCAGTTGAGAAATTCAAAACTGCTGGTATTACCACAATTATGATTACTGGTGACCATAAAGATACTGCATTTGCAATCGCTCACGAATTAGGCATTGCAGAAAGTATTGATCAATGTGTCATGGGCAAAGAAATCGATAACTTAAGCGAAGAAGAATTACAAGAATTAGTCAAACGTACTCGTGTCTTCGCTCGTGTTTCTCCAGAAAATAAGACTTCTATCGTTAAAGCCTTTAAAGCAAATGGCAATATTTGCGCTATGACAGGTGACGGCGTTAACGACGCACCAAGCTTAAAAGCTGCAGATATCGGTATTGCTATGGGTATTACTGGTACTGACGTCGCTAAGGGTGCAGCAGATATGGTTCTTGCTGATGATAACTTCGCTTCCATTGAAAAAGCAGTGGAAGAAGGTAGAGGTATCTTCACCAATATTAAGAAAACCATCATCTTCTTACTTTCCAGTAATATCGCTGAAGTGTTAGTTATGTTCTTTATTATCCTTGTTGGATTTGAGACACCATTTATCGCTATTCACTTATTATGGATTAACTTAATTACTGATAGCTTACCTGCTATTGCCTTAGGTATGGATCCAAAAGATAAGGGCATCATGAAGGAAAAACCTCGTAATCCAAATGAAACAATCTTTGCTCATGGTGGATTAAGAGACACTATTATGCATGGTTCATTCATTACTATCGCGGTTATCATTGCTTATCTTAGTGCATTCTGGATTAATGGAATTACAGATTACAGTACAATCGCACACATCAAAGCATTTGCGGACGAAGTTATTGGTAGTAATGGCTTAACTGGCGCTAAGATCTTAATGCAAGCTCAAACTATGTCATTTACAGCATTAGGCTTTGCTGAATTAATCCACATGGTCTGTATGAGCAGTGTTGAACATAGTGCATTCCGTGTCTTCAAAAATAAGAACTGGATGATGCTATTAGCGTTCGTTCTCGGTGTTGGCTTACAATTCTTCGTCGTTCTCACTCCTGGTGTTCAAGAAGTATTCAAGACCTCTTCACTTAACTGGGTTGAATGGTTAATTACTGCCGCAGCAGCATTTGTACCACTCGTTGCTCACGAAATCGAAGTGTTGATTAAACACATCATTAGAAAATCCAAAAATAAATAATCATTATTTAATTAAATAACTAGCCCAGTAAAATGGGTTAGTTTTTTTCTTGATTTGATTGATTAAATCATATATCATTTAATTCGCTAGTTGGTCCCTTAGCTCAGCTGGTAGAGCAAATGACTCTTAATCATTGGGTCAAAGGTTCGAATCCTTTAGGGATCACCATC
>CADCPC010000050.1 GCA_902803285.1 uncultured Erysipelotrichaceae bacterium
ATCAAAACGTTGATAAGATTTGTCTTACCGCTTCAGGTGGAGCTTTTAGAAAACTCAAAATTGATGAACTTAAAGATGTTAAGGCTAGTGATGCACTTAAACATCCAACTTGGAAGATGGGTAATAAAATTACCATTGACTGCGCGACGATGATGAATAAAGCCTTTGAACTTATCGAAGCTTATTATTTATTCGGTTATAAATCTAAAGATTTAAAAGTTACTCTTCATGATGAGAGCTATCTTCATTCATATGTCAGTTATAAAGACGGCTTATTTAGAGGAGAACTCAGTAAACCTGATATGAGGAATCCAATTAAGTTTGCTTTATATCAAGGTAGCATTCCATTTAAAACTCAAACATTTACTTCTTTAGATAGTCTAAAAGGACTTCATTTCCATGAATTTAATCCAGATAGATATCCATTAGTCTCTTTAGCAGATTTGGTTATCTCTAAAGGTGGAACATACGGGGCAATCATTAACGCTTCTAACGAAGTAGCGGTTAATGCTTTCTTGAAAGACGAGATTGCTTTCTTAGACATCGATAAGATTATTCGTAAATCCATTAAAGAGATGCCTTATATCGCTCATCCAACTCTTGAAGAGATATTTGATATTGATAAACAAACTAGAGCGTTCGCTACTAAGTTAGTAAAAGGAGGTATCAAATAATGATGACCTTCTTATATATCTTGCTTTTCATCGTTTGTTTATCCACGCTAGTGATGATTCATGAACTAGGACATTTATTAACTGCGAAAATGTTTAAGGTTTACTGCTTTGAATATTCAATTGGTTTTGGTCCTAAATTATTTTCTTTCAAAAGAAAAGGTGGAGAGACTTCTTTCTCATTAAGAGCGGTACCTTTTGGTGGCTTTGTTTCGATGTATGGAGAAGCAGAGACCGTTCCAGAAGGATTAGAGATCGATCCAAAAAGAAGCTTGTTAAATATCGCAAAATGGAAGAGGGCCATCATTATGGTGGCGGGAGTAGCGATGAACTTCCTACTTGCTCTTGTGATATTTATTGCCTATGAAGGATTCTTCCCAAAATATCAATCTAGATACGCCCATGTGACGATTAACGATTCTTCTATTGCAGAAACTATTGGTTTAAAGAGTGAAGACTTCGTCTACGCTCAAACCTATAGCAATAGCGATCATTCTTTTATCTTCTATGATGATAACGCTTTATTAACTTATGAAGATGATTCTACCAAAGATATTTATTTAGGTATTAATTTTGGTGAGTTGAGTATCAAAGATACTTCTTTATTAAATCATCCACTTGCCTATAACAAATTATCTAAAGGTGAAATAAGCAAAACCGCAGAAGAAATAACAATTAAAGATGTTCTCGATAACAAATACGACAAGAATAAAGAATATTTAATCACTGGTTTTGTTAGTGGCTATTCCATTGACCAAGGTAAGAACTTGTATCATTTTGCGGTTTCTACTAACTTCTCAGAAAGTAGTAAAAACGATCAATCTATTATCTTTAGCTTTGACACCACTAAAGTTGATTCAAAGATTTTAGGATGTATTCCTAACGGGCAAGAAATCAGTGTAGTTGGCAAGATTAGTAAGAATAGTGAAGATGGTTTCCAATATGTCACTATCAGTGAAAACAATTATCACTTCTGTTATATAGACATTGACAACGGCAACTGGTTTAACAAGAAATATAAAGACTTAAGACCAGTTAAAGTTACTTTCCATTCTTATGTTGTAGATGAAGCTCATCCAAGCGGCAGAGGAAACGTTACTTATAGCTTCAACGATATTGCCTTAACCGATAAAGATGGTTCTTATCGTTTACCAGATAACATTGGCATTAACATGCAGCTTGATACCTACCGCAATACTTTTGGCCAAACTTTTGTGAAAGCCTTCCAGGACTTCGGTAACGCGGGAAGCTTAATTTACCGATCTTTAGGTATGTTATTTACTGATGCGAATGCTTGGAAAAATGTAGGTGGCATTATCGCTATTGGAGTAACTACCACTCAGGTATTAAAAGAGAACGGTTTTGGGATGTTCTTATATTACTGGGCATTAATATCCGTTAACTTAGGAATTGTTAACTTATTACCATTCCCAGGATTAGATGGATGGCACTTCCTAGTCATAATCGTGGAAGGAATCACTAAAAAAGAGATTCCACCAAAAGTGAAGAATTGGTTCCAAATTATTGGATTAGTACTGCTATTTACTTTGATGATTTTAGTGATTATCAAAGATTTGATAACTTATATTTAGAGGTATAGAGATGAAAGATACGATGGTCAGATTTTTAAAATCAATAGGCATCAACGACTATGAAAGTTTTGATGTTGATTTTGAAATTTGTAAAAAGAACCGTTTTAACAAAGACCAAATCGATATGATTATTCTCAAGACTCATCCTTGGGAATATTCTCTTTTACTAAGATTTCAAAATGCCTTAAGCACAATTACCGATTATAAATACACATTAAGATTCTCTTATCTTAATAAACCAACAAGCGACAATGTCGTGAGATTATTAAATGATTGGTATTCTTCTATATATCGACTACCTTTCTCTTTAGAAGTTAAGATTTTAGGAATTGAACAATTAGAAGTCGTTTATCAAAGCGATGAAGAAAAAAATCAATTTGAAAGCGTGATCAATGAATTTAGACAATTCCTTGATTTCATTTCCTATGACTTTATCTCTATTAGTGAAAGTGTCAAACCAGTTGTTGAAGAAGCTACAAAAGAAGAAAAAGAAGAAGCAATTGAAAAGGCTTCTATTCAAGCTGCAGAAGATATCGTTGAAAATGCCAATGAGGCTGATATTGTCGATCGTAATGACGTTATCAACTTAGATATTGAGCAAGAGCAACTAGAAAAGAACAAAGTAGTGGAAGCTTCTATTCTTAAAGACATGAAAAAGAATGCGGAGATTATGCGTCAAGAAAGAAAGAGAATGATGCTTAATAAACGCGGAAACTACACATACATTGAAAGAATTGATGATATTACTGGCGATAGTGGCTCTGTTGACTTTAATGGACGTGTATTCCAAAAAGAAGTTATTGATAGAGGAGAAAGAAAACGTCTTAACTTTGGAGTGTCAGATGAATTTGGCGGAGCGATTAACTGCTTCTGCTATCAAAATAGCCAAATCAATGACGAACTAGTAAAGCAAATGCTTAATAGCAACGTCCGCGTTAGAGGTGTTGCTCATATCGATGATTTCTCAGGTAACTTACTCGTTAAAGTACATAACATCGATTTGTTACCTCCTGAAGAGATTACTCCAGATACCCATCCTAAAAAGAGAGTAGAACTCCATCTCCATAGCATCATGTCTACACAAGACGGCGTCACTACAATGAATGATTACGCAAGCTTAGCAACTAGAATGGGACATACTGCGATTGCTATTACAGACCACGGCTGTGTGCAGGGTTTCCCAGATGCACAAAAGGCTGGTAAAGACTATGGCATTAAGATGCTATATGGTTGTGAATTCTATATGGTTGATGATGATATCAAGTTCATCTTTAATCCTCAACAAATCCCATTAAACAAGGCTTCTTATGTCGCATTCGACTTAGAAACTACAGGTTTAAGCGCTAGATATGACCGTATTATTGAATTTGGTGCGGTTAAGATTTCTGGTGGCCGAGTCATTGAAAGAGTGGATATCTTAGTTAATCCTAAAGTTCATATTCCAGAAAAGATTACTAAGATCACTAATATCACTGATGCGATGGTTGAAAACGAACCAACAATTGAAGAACTATTACCTCGTATCTTAGAGTTTATTGGCGATTCAATCTTGGTTACGCATAACGCTCAATTCGATATTTCTTTCTTAAATGAAGCGTTAACAAATAATGGATATAAGCCACTTCCTAATGGTGCAGTGGATACTTTAGCCTTATCAAGATATCTCTATCCTGACGCAAAACGACATAATTTAGGTTCTTTATGTCGCCACTTAGAAGTTGAATATGATGAAGAAAGCGCTCACCGTGCTGATTACGATGCCTTCGTTTTAGGAGAAGTATGGCAAGCTCTCTTAGTTTTATTAACCAAAAACAATTTGAAGATGCTTCATGCTGATCTTGCTAATTTAGAAGTTGGTAAAGAACTAATTAAGCATTTAAGACCATATCACATCATTGCTCTAGCGAAAAATAGAGAAGGTCTTAAAGATTTATATAAACTAGTCTCTATTTCTAATATTGACTATTTATCAACTCAACCAAATATTCCTCGTCGAATTGTAGAACAGTATCGTCAAAACTTATTAATCGGTTCAGCATGTTTTAACGGTGACGTTTATCAGACAGCCCGCTATTATAATGAACAAAGATTACAAGAAGCATGTATGTTCTATGATTATATTGAGGTTCAACCTCCTGCTAATTATTCACATCTAGTAAATATGGGAGAAATTGAGCAAGAAGATGTTAACAAATATATTATCGACATCATTAACGCTGCTAAGGCAGTAGGGAAGAAAGTCGTAGCGACAGGTGATGTTCATTACTTAACTCCTCGAGAAAAAGTCTTTAGAGATGTCTATATTTCCGCTCCTCAAGTTGGCAAATTTGACCATCCTCTCAACCCATATGCTAGGAAAAGAATGCCTTATTTTGATAACCCAGATCAACATTATCGTTCTACAGATGAGATGCTTGAATGTTTCAACTTCTTAGACGAAGAGTTAAGAGAAGAGATAGTTGTTACTAACACTAATGAGATCGCGGATATGATTGAGCCTCTCTTACCTGTCCCTAACGATCATCTATATACTCCAACCATTGAAAACTGTGAAAATCTCTTAAAAGATTTATGCTTTGGAAGAGCTAAAGAATTATATGGAGATCCATTACCAGAATTTATTCAAAATCGTTTAGATACTGAGCTTAACGGTATTATTTCTAACGGTTATTCAGTTATTTACTATATTGCTCATAAATTAGTTAAAAAATCTAATGAAGATGGATATATCGTTGGTAGCCGTGGATCTGTCGGTTCTTCCTTTGTTGCGACAATGAGTGGAATTACCGAAGTTAATCCGCTTCCTCCTCATTATTTATGTAAACATTGTCACCATCTTGAATGGGGCAAAGAAGAATACCCAGAAGTGAAGTCTGGATTTGATTTGCCAGCTAAGAAGTGCCCTATTTGTGGAGAAGAGATGATTAGGGATGGACAAGATATTCCATTTGAAACATTCCTAGGATTCCATGCTGAAAAGGTTCCTGATATTGACCTTAACTTCCCTGGAGATTATCAAGCTAGAGCTCATGAATATACCAAAGTATTATTAGGCGCCGATAACGTCTTTAGAGCAGGAACAATTGAAACAGTTGCTGAAAAGACAGCCTTTGGTTTTGCTCGTGGCTTTATTGAAAGAAACTTTATGTCACACGGCATGAGTAAAGAAGAAGCAGAAGAAGCGGCAAAGAAATATCCAAAAGCTAAATTAGATTATCTTGCTTCAGGTTGCGTTGGTGTTAAACGTACTACCGGACAACACCCAGGAGGCATTGTTGTTATTCCTGCTGACCATGAAGTTTATGACTTTACTCCTATCCAATGGCCTGCTGATGAAATTGATAGTGCGTGGAAAACAACTCACTTCGACTTCCATTCTATTCACGACACTGTTTTGAAACTTGATATGCTTGGTCACGTCGACCCAGTTGCTTTAAAGATGATGTGTGACTTAACACATATCAAAATTGAAGATATTCCGATGAATGATCCAGAAGTTTTATCAATCTTCTCTAAACCTGATGCTTTAAAACTCCACTCAAATTATCTCAATCAAGAGACAGGGGCAATGGCGATTCCAGAATTCGGTACTGACTTCGTTAGAGGAATTCTAGAAAAAACTAGACCTACTAAGTTCTCTGACTTAGTGATTATTTCAGGCTTGTCTCATGGTACTGATGTTTGGAACGGCAACGCTGAACAATTAATTAATAATAAAACAGCGACTCTTCAAGAAGTTATTGGATGTCGTGATGATATTATGACTTATCTTATTGGCAAAGGATTACCTGCTCACGTCTCCTTTATGATTATGGAAGATGTTCGTAAAGGTAGAGGCTTAAAACCTGAATATCTAGAAGCAATGAGAACACATAATGTCCCTCAATACTATATTGATTCATGCAACAAGATTAAATACATGTTCCCTAAAGGACACGCGGTTGCTTATGTTACTATGGCGATCAGAGTGGGATATTTCAAAGTCCATTATCCTCTTGAATTCTATGCGACATTCTTTTCAGTCAGAAGTAAACAATATGACATTAACACAATGATTAGAGGAGAAGAGGCAATCATTGAGAGATTAGAACAGCTTAAACACCGCGAAAAACAAGGTGGAGAAAAGCTATCTCCAAAAGAACAAGAACAATATAAAACCCTACAGATCGCCCTTGAAATGGTGGAAAGAGGCTATAAATTCTCTAACATTGATTTATACCGTAGTGATGCTGTGAACTTTGTTGTTGATCACGAAAACAAAGCACTAATCCCTCCTTTTGCTACAATTGATGGTCTTGGTGAGAATAACGCAGTGACTGTAGTTGAAGCAAGAAAAGAAAAACCATTTACTTCTAGAGAAGACTTACTTTCTAGAACTAAATTAACTGGAACAAACGTCAAAGACTTAGTAGATATGCATGTCTTAGACGATCTCCCGGAAACTGATCAATTAAGCTTATTTGACTTTGACTTTTAAGCTTTTTTCGGGAAGTGGCGCAACTTGGTAGCGCGTCAGTTTCGGGAACTGAAGGTTGCGAGTTCAAATCTCGTCTTCCCGACCATGAAATAGATAAGGATGTTTATGATTAAAAGAACTAAATTAACTAGAGCAGCAATTAATGAATTCACATTCAGGACTAAGATCCTATCTGTAATTGCCATCATATTGGGACTTGGCTTATTAGCGGGATCAATTGTTATTTATTTTCGTAGCCAAGACAAATTTGAGATTGTTTTAATGGTGCTTTGTGGCTTTGTCGCCTTACTTGGTTTGATAATGCTTATTTTTACATATATCAACATCGCTAGAGTTATTAAAAGCGAACAAGAAGTAGAGATGGAGTTTGGTAAAGAGTCTGTCTCTGTCCGTTCTTATGAACACGGAAAGAAAGTTAGAGAATCTAAATATCTATATACTGAATTCCTATCTTATCGAGTTATTAAAGATTACATGTTCTTATATATCAATCGTCGTATGGCGTTTCCCCTATTAATGGATAACGATATACACGATATTATCGAACTATTTGAATCACACGGAGTAAGAAGAAAATAATTTTATTATGAAAACTTATCCAAATCTTACTTTATATCAGGCTTATAAAAATGCTTGTGAGGTGGTGGGAAGCGATACCGCTATTTATTACTCTACCAACAAGATTACTTTTAATAAGCTTTTACAACAGATTGATAAGTGGGCTTCTATCTTACAAAAAGATATGAATATCCAAAAGGGTGATTCAGTTTTAATTGCTCTTCCAAATATTCCACAAACCATTATCTTGCTTTACGCGGTTAATAAGATTGGGGCAATTGCTAATATGGTTCATCCTTATACTCCTGCAGAAGGTATACAAAAGTATTATGATGAGAGCCATTCAAAAGTAGCGTTCTTGTTTGACCAAAGAGTCCTTAAAGAGATTAAGGCTTACAAATCTTTTAAAGGCGATATTGTGATATGTGAGCCTCATACGTATTTCAATCATACCTTGAAGAGTTTTTATAACACTTATAACGAACATAAGATTGCTCCTTTAAGAAAAAACACCAAGTTCTTATTCTTTAAGGAATTTAGAAAAAATGGATTAGCGGCAGTGGAAGTGCCTCTATTAGATAATGAAACAAGTGTTCTTCTTCATAGCGCGTCAACTACTGGAGTATCTAAAACCATTAAACTCAGTTCTAAGAGCTTTAATTTTACCGCTAGTAGGGTGACTGAGATTATGTGTATGAGTGAAGAAGAGCTACACCGCAAAACCATGATTAGCGTTCTCCCAGCATTCCATGGCTTTGGCTTATGTATGACAATGCACGCCCCTTTAGTGAACGGGTTTGCTATTGCTCTTATTCCTAAATATTCACCTGCTAATGTTTCTAAGATGATGAATAGATGTAGGAACGCTATTTCAATATGCGGAGTTCCTTCTGTTTTTAAATCATTACTTAATGAACCTTCTTTCAGAAGAAATATGCATTTATCACAATTAAAATCATGCTTCTCTGGTGGAGATTCACTCCCTAGCAACATCAAGGAAAACTTTGATTCTTTGATGATTAGAAAAAAGAGCAGTTGTCGTTTATTTGAAGGGTATGGATTAACAGAAGCTCTATCAGTATGTGCAGTTAACACTCATAAAAAACATAAATTTGGCTCTATCGGTTATCCTGTTTCTGGAGTGGAATTTGCCATATTCGATGATAATGACAATATCTTAACTGCCAATGAGGTTGGTGAAATTGCTATTAAGAGTAATAACAATATGCTTGGTTATTATGATAATGATAAGGATACAAGCGCTACTTACTCTAATGAATATTTAAAAACTGGTGATATAGGTTATATTGATGAAGATGGGTTCTTATTCTTCCTCTCTCGTAAAAAAAGAGTTATCAAAGTTAGTGGAGTAGCGGTTTTTCCTTTGGAAATTGAATCAGTTATCGGACGTATACATACGGTTAAGGGTGTATGCGCTATTCAAATACCTGATGAACATACTACAAATGCGGTTAAAGTTTTTGTGGTGTCTGATAATCACAATAAAGAAGAGATTATTGAAGAATGTCGTAAACACTTGATTAGTTGGTCTATTCCTAAAGAAATCGAATTTGTTAACAAATTACCTTATACTAAGTATCACAAAGTTAATTTCGCTAAACTGCAAGAAGAAGAAAATAGGAGACGTGGATTATCTTAATGTGGCCATGGCGGAATGGTAGACGCGCCGGTTTCAGAAGCCGGTAGGAACACCTGTGGAAGTTCAAATCTTCTTGGCCACACCA
>CADCPC010000051.1 GCA_902803285.1 uncultured Erysipelotrichaceae bacterium
AATACAGTTTTCTTTATGCCATAGAGGAACTCTATCAGCAATACTTCTTTGTTCACGATATGTGATATCTGGATTCATTGTGCCATCGAGTAATTCGAATTCAGTGAACTTACTAACTGGTAAGTCATCGCCACCTAAATTACCCATAACACCAACGTAACTATCAAAGTAGTCATCGCCAGTTAAGTGTCTTTCCATAATTGGTTCTAATTTTTCCCAACTTGGATCAACTTTAATTTCTCTTAAGCCTTCAGTACCAGCATCGATTGCCTTCCAGTTAAGTTCGACAACATCTTGGCCTTTCTTAGCGTAAGATTTTTCTGCGAATTTCTTCATCCATTTGTTTGCTTCTTCATAAGGCATGATGTCTTGGTTGAGATAGAAGAAGGAAGCTTGGAGAATGGTATTGGTGTGTCTACCCATACCGATTTCGCTAGCAATCTTATTAGCATCGATAACATAGAATTTAGCGTGTTTCTTTGCTAATTGATATTTTGTTCTATTAGGCATGACTTTGATGAGTTGTTCATCACTCATGTCTGTATTTAAGAGGAAGGTTCCGCCTTCTTTTAAGTTCTTGATCATATCAAACTTGAAGAGATATGTGTCTAATGAACATGAGATAAAGTTAGCATTTTGTACGTAATATGTACTTCTAATTGGTGATTTACCAAATCTTAAATGTGAACGAGTAACACCACCAGCTTTTCTACTATCATATGCAAAGTAAGCTTGGGCATATTGACCAGTTGCATCACCAATAATCTTAATAGAAGATTTGTTAGCGGAAACTGTACCATCACTACCTAATCCGTAGAATAAGCAAGATGTGTAGTCAGCTTTGACATGGAAATTGTCATCCACTGGAATTGATTTATGTGTTAAGTCATCATTAATTCCAACTGTGAAATCATGATGTCTATCTTTGCTATTTAAGAAATCAAACACTGCTTTGATATCTTTTGGTTGAGTATCTTTACTAGAAAGACCATATCTACCACCGATAACTTCGATGTTATCTAATCCACCTTGTTTTAAAGCAGCAACGACATCTAAGTATAATGGTTCGCCAGTAGCACCCATTTCTTTAGTTCTATCTAAAACTGCGATTCTCTTCACAGATTTTGGTAAAACTGCTAATAAGTGTTTGACTGAGAATGGACGGTATAAGTGAACTTTAACCAAACCAATCTTTTCGCCTTTGAGTTCATCGATAACTTCTTTAGTAGTTTCAGTAACACTACCCATTGCAATGATAACTCTTTCAGCATCTTTTGCTCCGTAATATGTAAATGGAGCGTATTCTCTACCTGTTAATCTAGTAGCTTCTTTGAAATATTTTTCTGCAAATTCAATGACTTTATCATAGTGAGCGTTTTGTGCTTCTCTACCTTGGAAATAGATATCATCATTTTCAGCACCACCACGTGTAACTGGGTGAGTGTGTGGGTTTAATGCCCTTGCACGGAACTTTTCAACCTTGTCCATTGGAAGGAGTTTCTTCCATTCGTTTTCATCAACGAATTCGACGTTTTGAATTTCGTGAGAAGTTCTAAATCCATCAAAGAAATGACAGACAGGTGTTTCACCATCAATTGCCACTAAGTGAGCAACTGGTGTTAAATCAGCGATTTCTTGAACTGAGTGTGAGCAAATCATTGCAACACCAGTTTGTCTAATCGCATAGATATCTTGATGATCACCAAAGATAGATAATGCTCTTGTTGCTAAAGAACGTGCTGAGACGTGTAAGACAACAGGGAGTAATTCACCAGCCCATTTGTAAATGTTTGGGATCATTAATAACAAACCTTGGCTTGCTGTGTAGGTAGCGGCTAAAGCACCTGCTTGTAAAGCGCCATGAACTGCACCAGAAGCACCAGCTTCAGATTGCATTTCACTAACTTTAACAACACTACCGAAAAAGTTTTTTCTTCCTTTACTAGCTTCTACGTCGATTACTTCTGCCATTGGAGAAGAAGGAGTAATTGGGTAAATGCCAGCAACTTCAATAAAGTTATAAGATTCTAATGCTGCAGCAGTATTACCATCAACTGAGAGCATTGTTTTTTTAACTTCCATTATTGTTCCTCCGTTAAATACCAAAACTATCTTACACACACGCGAAAGCATATGCAAGGCGAAAAAGAAAAAAGTAGGACAATGCCTACTTTTTGCGTTTATTTTGTTCTTCTGTGATTAACTTTTTAAGTACCCTGAGGTCGTGATCACTCAATTGAGCGTTCCTATCCACTACTCCTCCGTAAGTTAATTTACGGTAGATGAAGTCTTGGATAGATTCATATTCTTCTAATTCGTTTTTACGAATAGCAGGTTTTTTGATAACTGGAGTCTTGTTCTCCTCTTTATCAACAATATATTCTTTTAACTTGCCAACGATTTCCATCAAGTTAAATTCAGGATCCATCTTTAGAGTTGGCTCAAAATATGTTAAGCATTCATTAATGATTTCTGGATAAATGCCAACATATCTAGATAATCTTTCGGTTGTGACATATTTCTTATTAATTTTTAAGATGCCATTTAAATATTTTTTAACATCACTAACTTTTGGATCTGCCATATTACTCACCTTACTGTAAGTATATCACAAAGTCAAAAGAAGGTTATATTATTTTTGCTACCCAATGAGCATGCAGTTTTCTGATTTAATAATGATATTTATTTGAATTGTCGAGAAATCCTCGATAGTTGAGTTGTTTAGCTATACAAATAAAAAAATGGCATTGTGGACTAGTCAACGAAAAGTAGACAGTTCATAAAAAGCCTCAATACCCCATGTCAGTTTTATACTGATTTGGGGTTTTGTATTTCAAACAATACATTGGACGCTCATAATTGTAATAATTGACATAATCTCTTATCAAAGATAAAACATCATCACATTTCTTGAGATTGAAATCGATATATAGTTCATCTTTAATCCAACCATTAAGAGATTCGTCTATTGGATTGTCCGTCGGAGTTCCTGCTCGAGACATTGAATGAATAATGCTATTATTAATTAGAAGCTTATTAAAGGCTTCAGAAGAATAAACCGCACCCTGATCTGTATGCAAAGTAGATGAGTTGGTTTGTTCTTTTTCTTTTAAAAGCCCGATAACTTGTTCTAA
>CADCPC010000052.1 GCA_902803285.1 uncultured Erysipelotrichaceae bacterium
AGAGCAGGAAAAATGACTAAAAATTTTGAATGTTTCATTATAGAAAGTTTCTCCTTTTATTTACTTTATTATATAAATAATTTATTTATTTTTGCAATATAAAGAAAAGACGCACATATCGCGTCTACATTATTTAAAGATGCAATCTTAATTTTTATGAGTTAAATGAGATAAGATTACATCCCACACTTTATCATCTTGTTCAGTGAGTTGATATAAATCAACGTCTTTAAAATAATCCTTCTTTTCTTCTAATGTTACCAGTTTTTTGGATTTGACTAGTTTATAGTATTTTCCTATTACGCTGTTCATGTATTTAACAGAATCCAATCGATAATTAGGATTGTGGAGATGGTTATCCACGATTAAGAAAGATAATGATGAATTGTTCAATTTCTCCAAAAGATAAGTGTTTGTTTTGTAATTCACAACATTATCATCTTTAGAATGGATGAATAATATTTTCTTTTTTGTCCCTTTGAGAAATTGTAAATTATCTAACTTCGCCACTATATCTCCAGCTTCTCTTTCATATTTATCAATCTTTTTAGCGATAAAAGAGAATTTAAATAATCCTTTCATAAGGTGATATATCGAGATAAATCCCGACATAATCACTCCGACATTAATTTGTGTAAAGAGGTTAATAATATTTAACGCAGTGAATGCTCCTAATGAGTGCCCTACCATCATTATTTCTTCTTTCAAATTTAAGTGTTTGATTAAGTCGCAAACGTCTCTAGTTGGCTCATAAAAAGAAGACATTGTTTCTCCTCCTGATTCTCCGCATCCTGAATAATCAAGAGTTAGGACTTTATATCCATTTTTTGCTAAGTATTCAATTTCTCTTAAATAGGCAGTATGTCCTGGTCCAATCCCATGACAAAACAAGATAACTTTATCCTTTTGAAAATTATCGTAATAATAGTAAAAATATTTGACGTTAATTCCTTTTCTATTTTCGAAGGTAAATTCTTCCTTTTTTAATCCTGGAAAATAAGACTCGCTGAAATAAGGAATTGCTGGATCTTTATCGTATCTCACTAAAAGAGATTTCTTATATGTGTTAATTATTTTACTCATTGTTAAATCCACCTTTAACTCTCAAATATTTTTCAAAGAATAACGCTTGATATTTGCTACTTCTTAAAGTTGCTTTTTCTGGATTCTCTTCATCAACTATCACAGTTGAACCAGTTCCACCTTGATAAGATGTTGTGCCTTCTGGTACACCAGAAGATTTTATATACATATTATTAATCCAATCACCAATTTTGCCTAATAAATCATGGTCTTTCCAATACTTATAAGCATAGTTCCTGGCAGCATAATAATTATTATCTAATTTCACTAATTGCTCCCTATCTTCTTTCACCATATAAGTTTTACTTGTTAGCATGCTCAGTTGATAAAAATATAGTGAGTAAGCAGAAAAACGAACATATGGATTATCAGAATTTAAACAGATATAAAACGCTACTTGATTGGCCTCATCTTCTCTCATCACACATTTGGTATGTGCAAGTTCATGAGCGATAGTAAAAGGCAGTTCCAAATTAGTGGCTAAAACATCGATGTTAGCTTCACCAAAAACGTTAAAAGTTATACCTGTAATTTGTAATTCTCTAAAGATAAAAGAAGTCGCCATTGGCTTAGCAATTGTGTATGTGTTTAAGAAATATGGATCACTGATTAAACTGCTATAGGTTTGGCTAATTGATTCAGAGATTTGCCAAACGTTCATCGGTCTCACAACATCACCATCGCTTTTAAAAGATAACGAGGCAATACAATCATTAAAATCATTAGCAAAATAGTTATGAACTTCAAGGAATTTATCATTGGTCACTGTTTCAGTATAGTAGGGTAATGAAACAGCAGGACGATAGTATGCGAATTCACAAGTTAAGCTATATGATGAAACTAGTCCTAAATTGACCATAACGATCTTCAAAAATAGATTCAAAGATGAAATCCACTTTTTCTTGGTTAGATGTTTGATGATTAGTAAAACTGTAATCACCATGATAACTCCTAAAGAGAAAGCAAATATTTCTGTTAATGAAAATGGAAAATACCTAGTGACTATAGATATGAAAGATAAATAGGCCCTTGAAAATGTTTGCGTCCACCATTCAGCTACAGCTGGGTTTTGTCTTAAAACGCCAATAAGGATCAATAAAACGCCAAAGAAAATAGAAACAATAATCTCATTAAAAAGGCGAGAAGAAAAGTTGATGAAATTAAATTTTTCGCCATCATAGCTCTCATTTCTTCTAAAGGAATAGATTTTTTCTATTTCTCTCATAATGAATTATTATCTCATATTTTTCATAAAAATGAAAAGCGACTGCTAATATCAAACAATGAAAAAGGCCACCGAAGTGGCCATAGATTATTCTAATCTCAGTTCTCCGTCTTTATAAACGAGAACATAACGCTTATTGATGCTAATCTCCTGAGAAATGATCTTCATAGCGAGGAGAGTCTCAATCTTATTTTGGATAAATCTTTTAATTGGTCGAGCGCCATAAGTTGGAGAATAGCTTGAATCGATAATGTAATCAACCACAGAGTTATCAAAGTCGATTTCGTAGTAAGATTCACTTAACCTCTTTTGTAATAAGCTAAGCATCTTGACAACAATTTTCTTTTGTGTGTCTTTATCTAATGGCTTGAAATAGACAATCTCATCAATTCTATTGAGGAATTCTGGCTTGAAAGTCGCGTGTAAAATACCGTCAACTTCCTTCTCTTTTCCTTCAAGAAGTAATTCGCTACCTAAATTAGAAGTCATAATGATAATTGTGTTTCTGAAATCTACCACTCTACCTTGACTATCGGTTAATCTACCATCATCAAGAACTTGTAATAACAAGTTGAATACTTCAGGGTGGGCTTTTTCAATCTCGTCAAATAGGACTATAGAATAAGGATTTCTTCTCACTTTTTCAGTTAATTGTCCTCCTTCTTCATAGCCAACATATCCTGGTGGAGCGCCGATAAGACGAGAAGTCGAATATTTCTCCATATATTCGCTCATATCAATTCTGATAATATGACTCTCGCTATCAAAGAGAGCTTCCGCTAAGCTTCTCGCTACTTCAGTTTTACCTACACCAGTAGGACCTAAGAATAGGAAACTACCAATAGGACGATTTGCGTCTTTGATTCCTGCTCTTTGACGTAATATTGCTTCGCTAACTAATTTAATCGCATCATCTTGACCAATTACTCTCTTAGATAAAGTTTCTTTAAGATTAAGGACTTTTTCTTTATCGCCCTTTTCAATTTTACTAAGAGGAATATTAGTCATTTTAGAAATGATTTTAGCAATACTTTCTTCATCAACCACTTCAGAAATTAAACGATTATCTTCTTTTTGATTAATCTCTTTTAATTCTTTTTCTAAAGTTGGGATAGTTTGATATTGAAGTTTTCCAGCTTTTTCATATTCAGAATGAGATAAAGCAACATCAAGATCAAATTTAGCTTGTTCGAGTTCTCCTTTAATCTTTTTAGCTTTACTAATCTCTTCTTTTTCTTTTTTCCACTGCTTAGTGAGTTCACTATCTTTTTCTTTCAAAGAAGTTAAGTCGCCTTCCACTTCTTCTAATCTCTTTTTACTTGATTGGTCACTTTCTTTTGAAAGTGCAACCTTTTCGATTTCAAGTTGTCTAATCTTTCTTTCGAGTTCATCAAGTTCACTTGGCATGGATTCAATTTCTACTTTAATAGAAGCACAAGCTTCATCAACGAGGTCAATGGCCTTATCTGGAAGGAATCTACTTGTTAAATAACGATTTGATAAAGAGGCTGCTGCGATTAAAGCAGAGTCTGTAATACGCACACCATGGAAAGATTCAAATCTATTTTTTAATCCTCTAAGAATACTAATGGTGTCTTCAACACTAGGTTCACCAATTAATACAGGTTGGAATCTTCTTTCTAATGCACGATCTTTTTCAATGTATTGACGGTATTCATTTAATGTAGTTGCACCGATACAATCGATTTCTCCTCTAGCCAACATAGGTTTAAGCATATTAGAAGCGTCGAGAGCACCATCAGTTCTACCAGCTCCAACAATAAGATGAATCTCATCGATGAAAAGAATGATTTTTCCATCGCTTTCCTTAATTTTATTAAGGACTGCTTTTAATCTCTCTTCGAATTCACCACGATACTTCGCACCCGCTACGAGAGCGCCCATATCTAATTCATATATAGTTTTATCTTTTAAGGTATTAGGAACATCATCTTTTACAATACGTTCAGCAAGCCCCTCCAAAATAGCGGTTTTACCAACACCAGGTTCGCCGAGCAAAATAACATTGTTCTTAGTCTTTCTTGCTAAGATTTCAATAATCTTTCTAATCTCTTCATCACGGCCAATAACAGGATCGATTTTTCCTTTTTTCACTTCTTCATTAATATTTCGGCCAAATTTTTCTAAGACTTTTTCATCTTTAGAATAATCAATAGGTTCATTCATGCTCATAATAATGTACCTCCTTTTTAGCACTCTTATCACTTAAGTGCTAATTATATTATAGCTCTTTTTTAGCACTCTGCAAGAGAGATTGCTAATTTTTTTAAAAAAAGAAAACACTCTTTTAGAGTGCTTCCTAATTAGTTTGAATAAATTTGCTTATTCAGCGGATTCTTCAGCTTCTTCTTTGGTTTCTTTGGCTTGTTCTGGAGCTGCCTTTTCAGCGCTAAATACAGAGTTCATTAACATCACAACAAATAGGATATATAACACTGTACCGACAACGTTGATATCACCTAATGCAACTGGATTACCATTAAAATCAAATAAGACATTTAAAAGTAACACTAATGCAAAGACGCTTGCGAACAAATAAGAAATACGATGTAAGATTTTGTTATTGACCAATTTATCTAATAAGCAAGTAATAGCTAGGGCAATAGAACCAATCATACTGACGATTACTATGAGCCATGCTGTTGGGCCCATCACGTCTGCTAACTGAATGGTGGTTAATAAGAATTTCACAAATAAGAATGTTGGGAAAGCGATAACTGTAGCAACATCAAAAGCGGTTTTAATTCTTTTTCCAGCGAGCTTATCTCCAATAACAAGGCCTAAGATTCCTACACATAGATAATATGCTGCAAGAATAATAGCAATAATTCCCAAAGCAAGAACACTGCCTGTTCCAGAGAGCCAGTTTAAGTAGACTAGTAGTAGAAGCGCACCAAAAATAATGGATAAAAATGGTTTAACAAGTTCATTTATTTTTTTCATAGTTTTTCTCCTTTTCTAATAGATTTTAGCAAAATTAATATACAAATCAAATATAATTAGATTTGATATTTGCTTTCTTTCCATTAAAATATCTACATGAGTTTATTAAAATCACAAATTTCCGCGATTATCGATAAAGAGTTACCTTTAATCACCAACTTATCTAATGCTTCTGCAGTTCTTAATCAATTAGAAGATATTAACTGGTGTGGCTTTTATTTGGTGGATGATCAAAGGCTTATTCTTGGCCCTTTCCAAGGAGAAGTGGCCTGCACTATTATTCCTTATGGTAAAGGAGTATGTGGTACATCTTTTCAAAGAAAAGAAACAATCATCGTGCCTAACGTAAACGAATTTCCAGGACATATTGCGTGTTCTTCTATTTCCAAAAGTGAGATAGTCACTCCAATCATTAAAAACGAAGAGGTTGTTGCCTTAATAGATATTGATTCTCCGATTTATAATCGCTTCACAAATATTGAAAAATCCCTATTAGAAGAAGTTGCTCAATTATTATCAGAACTCTTCTAATCAATTAATGCCTCAAGTGAAAGGCATTTTTTTATTGACTTTACATAGTAAATCTTGGTCTAATAATAATGATATATGAAGAAGATGTAAAAAGAATGTAGATGAACAATTTTCGTCCATTTTTTTATGTCTAAGGAGGGACTATGCGCATTACTTATTTGAAAAACGGTAAAAAATATTCTACTCGTTATTCGAACAAAGACTTAATCATTGAAACTAAAGTCATTAATCATCGCACTACCGTTAAGGTTATTGCTTTAGAAGACATTACTTTAGTAGAAGCCACTGAATGGGTGCCTTTCAATGTTAATTTCCACGATCACTATTTCTTAAATGGTTATCAATCTTGGACAGACACTAATGAATACAAATTAGCAAAGAGACTTAGAAACGTTAAGAAATCACCACACATTATCACCAAATCATTTGCGTTAGATAAATATGGTGACTCTACTTTCTATAAATATTCAATTAAGAAAAGCCATGGCTATGATGTTTTCTATAGCAAAGGGAGAGAAGAATGTTTCATTTATTCTCTTAACTATGAATGCGCTTATTTAATTATTGAATTAATTAAAGATAGAAGCGATATCCATCTCATAAGTGACATTAATAACTGGAAGTTATTTAGAGGTGATGAGGCTACTGTCTTTGATTATTACCTCTGCTATAACTATGAACAAGGTTTAGCCTCATTCCATAACGCATATCCAAAGAGAGAGATTGAAAAAGTCTTTGGTTACACTTCTTGGTATAACTACTATCAAAACATCAATGAAGAGATTATCTTAAGAGATTTAGATGCTTTAGATAATCGATTCAATGTTTTCCAAATCGATGATGGTTATGAAACTTTTGTTGGCGATTGGCTCGATGTTGATCCTGCTAAATTCCCTAATGGTTTAAAACCTATCGTCGATAAGATTCATTCTAGAGGCTATAAAGCTGGTTTATGGCTTGCTCCTTTTGTCGCTGAAAGTAAGAGCAAAGTTTTCAAAGAACACAAAGAATGGTTCAAGAAAACCAAAAAAGGCACATTTGTTAAAGCTGGCGCTAACTGGAGTGGTTTCTATTCCTTTGATTTAGATAATAAAGACGCTGTTAATTACATTAAAAAATGTCTCACTCATTATATGGATATGGGATTTGACTTCTTCAAATTAGACTTCTTATACGCAGTGGGATTAGATAATTATGATGGCCGTACTAGATGCATGGTTCAAGGCGATGCCTACAAGTTATTACGCGATACTCTAAAAGATAAGCTCATCCTTGGATGTGGCGCTAACATCATCAATTCATATCTCAACTTTGACTATTTAAGAATTGGACCAGATGTCTCCTTAAAATTTGATGATATTCCTTTAATGAGACTTTTCCACAGAGAAAGAATTTCCACAAAAGTTACTTTAAAGAACACAATTTTCAGAAGTATCTTCAATGGTCATTTATTTGGCAATGACCCAGATGTTTTCCTACTTAGAGATGACAATATTGAATTAAGTGTTAAACAAAGAAGAGCATTGACAATTATTAATGCCTTATTTGGAAGTGTTCTTATGACTAGTGATGATATCGCTACTTATGATGAACAAAAGAAAGCAACTTTAAAAGAAGCTTTAGATATCTTCCAGCATGCAGAAGTTACTTTCTATGAAACACAAGGTAAGAAAGTAGCAATTAGATATCAATTAAATGGAATTGAACATTCATTTAAATACAACACAACAAAAGGAGTTTTAGAAGATGAAAGATAAGTCTGCTGTTATTTTTAATAACCCAATGACCAAAAAGACCATTAAGGGTGCAGAAAAAAGCAAAAAGAATTATATCAAAAAATATGGTGATGATTCTAACAAGGATTACAAGATTTCCTTTAAGGATATCCCAACACTAGATTTTATCGACGCAGAAAACATCGTTTTCGGTGAAGAAAACAAACCATTTGACAAAAAGGCTTTAATCGTCGGCAATATCAGAATGGGCTTTGGCCACTACCGCATCTCTATTGCTATGGCTAGTGCTGCTAGAGCATTAGGCTATAAACCTTATTGGTTAGACTTAGCTTCTTTTGACGCTACTGGTAGCAAAATGATTAGAGAACAAAACGATATGTATTCTCTAGCTAGCCGTATCTCTCAAAAATCTAAATTATTTAATAAATTAGTTTGGGAACCACTTAACTGTGAAGGATTTAAGAAGATTTCCTATAACGCAAAAGATCAAAAGAACAGCGAACTATTAGTTCCTATCTTCAAGAATATCGATAAAGATATCCCTTATATCGCTACTCACGTTTGGCCAAGCCAAGCTGCTATCCACGCAGGCATGACTCATGTAGTTAACGCTATCCCTGATAACTGGCCAATGGGTCTTCACCTTTCTGAAGGTGCATTACACGCAGTCCAAACTCCATTCGCATATTATGGATATAAAACATTAAATGGTTTTGATAAGAAGCCACTTAACGGTATTCCTGAAAAAGATTTAAAGATGGTTGGTTGTTTTGTTGACCACGAACTATTAGTGGATTTAGAAAACGATAATAAACGTCGTAAAGCTAGAATTGCTAATGGCAAACCATTAAGAGTCTTAATGACTGTCGGCGGAGCGGGAGCAGGATTTGATATGTTCCTCGCAATGGTTAAACACTTAATCCCTTACGTTAAAGAAAACAAAGTCGCATTATTCATTAACTTTGGTGATCACGTTGATGTTTATGAAAAGATGTGTGAAAAGATTAAAGGTATTCAAACCACTAACTTCTTCAATCAATATGATGAACTTAAAAAATTCATCGCTGACATTAAAGAAGGTGAAGCAACTGGTATCACTGCTATTTATAACAAAGACATCTTTGAAGCAGTTTATTCTACAAACTTATTGATGCCAGTCAGTGACTTGTTAGTCACTAAACCAAGCGAATTAGCATATTATCCAATCCCAAAACTCTTTATGAGACATATCGGTGGACATGAAGTTTATGGCGCAATTAATGGACGCGAAATCGGTGATTCCACTCCTGAAGCCCCAACCAAAAAAGAAGTTTGTGAAACTCTTGACCGCTTGATTAACGATAAAGAATTAATTCCTCATATGTGCGATCGCATTGATGAACTTAAAAAACAAGGCCATTACGACGGTGCATATGAATGTGTCAAACTCGCAGTTGGTAAATAGTTTATAAGCATAATAAAAAGGTGTGATTTTGTGTCACACCTTTTTAATTCTCTTTTTATTCTTCTTTTGGTTCTTCGACTACTTTAGCTTCAACAACTGGCTTATGTTCTTCATCGTATGATAAGAGCATAAATAAGCCACCGAGAATAGAGCAGAACACCATTGCTAAGATAGACCAAACAAGATTATCTTCCTTAGTAGTTGTTGGATCTTCTAATCGTTTAAGTGCTAAAGCGCCAAAGATAATTGGGAAAATACCAAGAGCGCCAAGAACCATGCCGATGATAAGAAAAACTTTAGCTGCTGTCTTCATATTTTGCCTCCTTATATTGCAAACATTTTAAATTATTATTTATATTTTCACAAATTTATTATTACATTCCTTGCAAAATATACGGGGTGGGGGTATATATATTAATGAGGTATTTAAGTATGGAAAATTGTCCACATTGTGAAAGAAATAAGAAAACTCCTCGTTCAGAAGAAGCTATCAAATGTTTATTAAAAAGATTAAATAGAATATCCGGTCAAATTAGCGGCGTGAGTAAAATGATTCAAGAAAACCGCTACTGCGGTGATGTTTTAGTGCAAATTGCCGCAATTGAAAGTGCATTAAAAGAAGTTGGCTATATGGTTTTAAAAGATCATATGGAGTCATGTGTATCAGAAGATATCAAAAATAATGATTTTTCATCCTTAGAAGAAGCATTAAATATCGCAAAGAAATTAAACTAATATGAAGATTGATGAAAAGTATTTAATTAATGGCATGAGCTGCGCAGCGTGTAGCGCTCGTGTCGATAAAAGTGTCCGCTCATTAAAAGGGATAAAAGAGGTTAATGTAAATCTATTAACCAATTCTATGGTTGTCTCTTATGATGACGGTGTTTTAACTAGTGAAAAAATTATTAAAGCTGTTGAAAAAAGCGGATATGGAGCAACGCTAGTAGAAATAACTGATAACGAATCTTCCATTTCTAAAAGCGAGCTTGAAGATCACGAAACTCCTAAACTAGTTAAAAGACTAATTGCGTCCATTATTTTGCTCATTCCTCTATTTTATCTAGGAATGGGCTTCATGCTTAATTGGCCTCTTGGTGCTTTACATAATTATCCATACATATTAGCAATTATCGAACTAGTATTATCACTAGCAATTATGATTATAAATCATAAATTCTTTGTATCTGGCACGAAAGCTATCTTACATCTATCTCCAAATATGGATACTTTAGTTATGCTAGGTAGCGGAGTTGCCTTTATCTATTCATTGGTGATGTCGATTATATTATTCATTAACACTACTCAAGGTGCAGAATTAAGCAAATTGCATATGATAATGATGAATATATCTTTTGAAACTGCTGGTATGGTTCCTACTTTAATTACCATTGGCAAAACATTAGAAAGTTATTCAAAAGGTAAAACCACTAATTCAATTAAAGCTTTAATGGATTTATCCCCTAAAACTGCGATTGTAATCAGAGAGAAAAAAGAAGTAGAAGTATTGGTAAGTGAGGTTAAGAAAGATGACTTATTTATCGTTAAACCTGGTATGTCTATTCCTGTAGATGGAGAAGTCATTAAAGGAAGTAGTAGCATCGATGAAAGTATGCTCACTGGAGAATCTCTTCCTATCGATAAGGGAGTTGGCTCATTAGTTAAAAGCGCAACTATCAATCAAAATGGCGTTCTAATCTGTAGAGCCATTAGAGTAGGCAAAGATACCACTATTAATCAAATTATTTCTAGTGTTGAAAAAGCTGCTAATAGCAAAGCTAAAATTAGTCAAATTGCCGATCGAGTTAGCGGAATATTTGTTCCAATTGTTATTGGATTAGCGTTAATCACTTTTGGAGCGTGGCTCATATTTGGAAAAGAGTTTTTAAACACTCATCCAGATATCTCCTCTACTTTATTATCGTATTCAATTGAAAGAGGCATCTCTATTCTTGTTGTGTCATGCCCGTGTGCTCTTGGACTTGCTACTCCTGTTGCCATCATGGTAGGAAGTGGAAAAGGAGCAAGAAACGGTATCTTATTTAAAAATGCAGAAGCTATCGAGGAAACTGGCAAAATCGATTATCTTATCTTAGATAAAACTGGCACTATTACCAAAGGTAAACCTGTGGTTACAGATATCGTTAGTTTTATAGATGAAAAAGAATTATTAACATATGCATATTCTCTTGAGCGTAATAGCGATCACCCACTTGCTAATGCGGTAAGCGAATATGCTAAAGATAAAGATGTATCCTTTATAGAAGTTAGCGATTTTACCAACATAAGCGGTAAAGGTATTAAAGGAAATGTTGATAGAGATATCTTATTAGCAGGTAACACCACTTTCTTAAAAGAAAATGAGGTCGATATTCAAGAGAAAGAAGAAGAGATAATCAAATTATCATCGCAAGGCAAAACTCCTCTTATTTTCGCTAAAAACAAGCAAATAATCGGTATCATCGCCGTCAGCGACACTGTTAAAGAAGATAGTAAAGAAGCAATTAGTAAAATTAAGGGTTTAGGTATAGTTCCGGTGATGTTAACTGGAGATAATGAATTAAGTGCTCGCTATATCGCTGATCAAGTCGGAATTGATTACGTTATTAGCGAGGTATTACCTGAAGGTAAGCTTGACGCTATTAACAAGATTAAAACATATGGCAAGGTGATGATGGTTGGAGACGGCATCAATGACGCTATCGCTTTGACAAGCGCGGATATTGGCATGGCTATTGGCCAAGGCAGCGATGTCGCTATTGAAAGCGGTAATGTTGTATTAATGAAATCAACACTTATGGATGCTTATGCCGCTATTAGACTATCTCAATACGTTTATCTCAATATCAAAGAGAATCTATTCTGGGCATTTATCTATAACATCATCATGATTCCAATCGCTGCTGGAGTATTATCAACAATTGGTGTTTATAAGTTAATGCCGTGGATGGGAAGCGCAGCAATGGCTCTCAGCAGTGTCTTTGTAGTGTTGAATGCTTTAAGAATTAACTTGTTTAAACCTTATAAGGAACATAAGTCAAACAAAAAAATAAAAGAATTATCATTTATCAATGAGTTTAATCATTGTGAAATAAAAATGGAGGAAGCAAATATGGAAAAAGTTATTAAGGTTGAAGGCATGATGTGTATGCACTGTGTAGCGCATGTCAAAGAAGCTTTAGAGTCTTTAAAGGGAGTAGAAACAGTTGAAGTTTCTCTTGAGAAGAATGAGGCTGTCATTACTTCTAAAAAAGATATTAAAGACAAAGACATTAAAAAAGTCATTGAAAAAGCCGGCTATAAAGTAGTCGAATAAAAAAGTTAGGCATAAGCCTAACTATTATGCGTTCTCTTTTAATGTTTTAGCAGAACCATTAGTGACAAATTTTCTTGAGAAGAATCTAGAAAGGAAGACAGTCATCTTGTTTTTAAAGCCAATAACAAGGACTGTTTTTTTCTTGTTCATCGCTTTGTAAGAGATTTCTGCTACCTTTTCTCCAGAAAGCACTTTGCTCTTTTTAAAGACATAGTCATTATGAGCTTTAGCGACAAAACCACTAGTAAATGGTCCTGGGCACACTGTACTTACATGGACTTTAGTGCCTTTTAATTCTCTATTAATACCTTCGGAGATATTTAATAAGAATGCTTTAGTTGCGTGATATGACACCATATATGGTCCTGGGAAGAATGAGGCTAAGGAGGCAATATTTAAGATAGAACCTTCGTCATCCTTAAGCATGTCATTGATATACGCTCTCATGAGGTACATTGGGCAGTTGCAGTTAAGCTCCACCATTTTAATTTGTTTATCGATATCCATGTCTTTGAAATCACATTGATCTCCAAAACCTGCGCAGTTCACTAAATATTTAATATTTAACTTATGAGCATCACTATATTCTTTCACTTTTGGGAAATTAGCAGGATTAGTTAAATCCAAAGCGAGAATGTGAATCTCAACGCCATATTCTTTTTCTAACTCTTCTTTTGCAGAAGCTAAGTTATTGATATTAGAAGAAACTAAAAACAAATTGATTTTATCTTTAGCAAATAATTTGGCTAGTTCTTTTCCTAAGCCACTGGCGCCACCAGTAATTAAAGCGTATTTATTCATATTTATACTCCTAGTCATTTTTCATTTTTGTAACATCAAATTTGAAGTCTTGCCACTTACCACCATGATATCTATGCAATTCTTCAGTGGCCATAAACCATTTCATCGTAATATTAGTGTCTGGATAGAATTCATGGAATTTACCTTCAAAGAAGGTATAGAATCTAGTGACGTCTGTACACATTCCATAGCTTGGTAAGTGATCTAAATCTAAGTGAAGAGATACTTCTTTACCGTTTTTACTGCCGTTATATGTTAAGCCATTATGGTTGATGATTAATTCACCTTCACCCACTATTTCACTAGTCTTCTTATCTTTTAAAAGTTCATAGTCAGGTAAGATACCAAGTTTGACGTGGGTACGCATTTCAAAGTTAGGATTCTTAACTTCTTCCTTGATTAACGCTCTTTCCATGTTAAACCATTTGGTTTGTGTATCAGGTATAACGCTTCCTTCGTAAGGATGCATTTCGTATGTATCATCTAATTTGGCTCCATTACCACAGTGTGTGCAGTAAATATCATCACCTTTAGAAGCCATTGTAAATTCTTTATGACATTTTGGACACCAATATAATAAGGTTTCCAATCCTTCAGCGGTCTTGCCTTTTGTCTTATAGTGAATCTTTCTCTTTTTGTTCCATTCATAGTCATCGTGGTATAAGAGTTCATTAACTCTATCTTCAATTTCTTCTGCGGTCATATTTTGTAAGTCTTCAACTGTAAACATGATGTCCACTACAGATTCAACTTTCCCTGGTCTATCCACAACATTATATTTTGGACATGATAAATACCCACCTTTAATAACTGAATAATATACAGGTACATTTAATTTCTTCAAGAAATTACCAGTGCCAATTGCTACTGGTTGATTAGCACCACTGATAGAATTCATACCTTCAGGGTAAATAGAAATAGCACCACCTTGTTTAAGAATTTCATAAATAGTCATAATCGGTTTAACTTCAAATTGGAAATTCTTTTTCGGAATGCAGTTAATACTATTGACTGTAGAAGATAAGTGAGAACGGAAAAACTCGTTATATCCGAGAACAAAGTTAATTCTCTCTTTGAAATAGATAGCGTTAAATAAATAGTCTGCTCTAGAAGCGTGATTTGAAATTAAAACAAAAGGACCTTTTGCTTTTCTTAAATCTGTTTTCCAAATCATCTTAGTGTGATAAGTCCAAGTTAGAACGGTCCTTGCCACTATCTTAAGAATCCCATAATTAAGAGGGTTTGGTCTGGTATATTTTTTCTCAAGCAGAGTTTGATCAATTGTTTTTAATTCTTTTTTCATAATTTTGACCTGCAACTTTTCTAATTTATCATAGTATTAACTTTATTAACAATAAAAAGGAAGTTCTTATCTTCCTTTGAAATTATATTTTTCTTTAATTGATTTCTTATGAGCGTACATTTCATTATCTGCGCGTTGTAAGACATCTTGGAACTTATCGCCTTTTTGATAAATAGCGTAACCTCTAGCAACGGAGAAGATTAATTCCACTCCTTCATAAGTGATGATAGAATACAGCATATTTTGATCAAACTTTTGAATTGTTTCCTCAAACTTTTCTAAGTCTTCTCCATATACGATTGCGACAAACTCATCTCCACCGATATGGAATAATTTGGAAGAAGTAAAAATAGTTGGTAAATCATGTCCGCATTTCACCACTAAATGGCAGCCATATCGATGTCCATGAGCGTCATTTGTGGCTTTTAAGTTATTGACATCCATCAAGACTACTGCAAAAGGTTCTTCTTTATTATTTTTGATATCTTCGTTGATTTTATCAACGGCAATAACGTAACTCCTCTCATTAAGTAACCCGGTTAATTCATCGTTATATGTTAAGATTTCTAATTTATCTTTAGCTTCAAATTCTCTAATTGTCACTCTGAAATGTCTAAAGGCTATTAAGATAATCAAAATAATATAAATAACTGTGTTAATGATATTTTCGACAAAGAATTTTCCTGTGAAGTATGAGTAATTGTTAACAGCTTGAGAAATGATAATTGATGTTAATGATAAGCCAATAAGAGTTGTAAAAAAGATAGGCTCAAGAACATATAATCCCGCCATTGCAGTACAAGCGATGAAATACATTAAAGGTGGGAGACCTATTTTTAAATCTAGAACGCACACTAAAGAGGCCCATATAACAATAAGCACGGCATGAACATGTATCCAAATAGCAAGAGTCTTGGTAGATACTTTTTTGTATTTGTTTAGCACAAGCATCACAATCATCAAAATAGAGACAGCAAGGAATAATAGATGGCTACCTAAATATAGATAGTCATCAACAACTCCTGAAGTAATCTCATCGAATGCCCAATAAATCGCAAAAAATAAGGCGGCTGCTACCATAAAAGAAGAAACCACAATCATCATTCTGCGGTAATGCTCAATATGTTTTCCGATTATTTTTATAGTCGAAGCTTTTCTGTCTTTATCGATGTGTTTAAATTTCATGGCAATATATTATCATAATTTTTACCATATTTTTTATAAAAATAGTTATAGAATAATATTGAGGACATTGATATGCAAAAACAATTAAACGCAGGAAAGCTCTTGGATGAAAAGGGTAATTTGAATGAAGCCGGGTACGCTTTTAGTTTGATAAAAGAATATAACCGCAAGGACATTAAGGGATTAAAAGGCCGTATTAAAGAGTGGGATTACTACTATATTGGTGATAAAGAATATGGTGTCGCCTTAACAATTGATGACAATTCCTACATGGGATTAGTTTCTGTTTCAGTATTAGATTATAAAAACAAAACCGAAGTCACCAAATCATATATGGAATGGCTTACTTTTGGATCAACCAACTTACCTTCTACAAGTAAGGACGGCGATATTTTCACCGAAGATAAGAAATATTCAATGTTCTTTGCTAACAAAAACGGTAAGAGACATCTCGTATGTAAGATGAAAAAAGTTAGAGGTAAAGAAGACTTTGAATGTGATATCCTTTTAGAAGAAACCACTGATAAATCAATGGTAATCGCTACCCCTTTCAAAAAGAAGAAACACTTCTACTACAATCAAAAGATTAATTTATTAATGGCTAAAGGATTCTTTAAGCTCGGAAACGAATATCATCAATTCAAAAAAGATGAAACATTAGGGGTTCTAGATTGGGGAAGAGGAGTATGGACATATTCTAATACTTGGTATTGGTCTTCTTTAAATGCATATAGCAAAGACGGAACCCGTATTGGCTTTAACTTAGGATACGGCTTTGGCGATACATCTAACGCTAGTGAAAATATGCTATTTGTAGATAAAGAAGCTTATAAATTAGAAGATGTTACTTTCAATATTCCTAAAGATGAAAAAGGCAAACACTTATTTACTGAGGATTGGACATTCACTAATAGAGATGGAACAATCGACTTAAAATTCCATCCAATCATCGATAGATATAGCAACACTAACGCTCTAATTATTCAAAGTAATCAACATCAAGTATTTGGCTATTTCAAAGGAACAATAAAAGCAGATGGCAAATCATTTGAAATAGATAATCTACTCGGTTTTGCTGAGATGGTTAAAAATAGATGGTAAAGAAAACTGAGGTGGAACTGAACCTCAGTCTTTTTTATTTATATTTGTCTAATATCTCTAACGGGATATCTCTTTTATCACACTTAATATAATCTTCCTTGCTAATTTCTCTAAGTATTCTAGCAGGATTACCAACCACTATAACGTTAGAAGGCACATCCTTAGTTACCACTGCTCCTGCTCCAATAACAGAATTATCCCCAATAGTAACTCCAGAAAGAATAATAGCACCTGCTCCTACCCAAACATTTTTGCCAATATGGATAGGCTTATTATATTGTAGTCCATATTTTCTTAATGCTGGTGAAATTGGATGATTAGCGGTAATAACATTTACTGAAGGGCCAAACATCGTTCCTTCTCCAATAAATACATCGGCATCATCGACAAATGTGCAGTTGAAATTAACAAAGACATTCTTTCCGAAATGAACATGTTTTAATCCAAAGTTAGCATAGATAGGGGGAATAATAAATAAACCTTCACTATAAGTGCCACAAGCTTCTTTAAGAATTTCTTCTCTTTGCTTTAAGCCTTCATCAGTTTCAGGAGTGAGATTAAATTCTCTTAATTTATTAACCAATTCTCTTTGATACGCTAAAAGCTCGAGATCATAGCAATCGTAAATCTCTTTTGAATTAGCGATTTTGTCCCACTCTTGGATTTTTTCTTTTGTCATAATTATTCAGCTTTACTTTGTAATTTTGCAAATCTTGGTGATTTACTTGCTAAATCATTCAAATCTGCTTCGGTAGGAATATCAGCAATACCTGCTGCCATGAAATTACGTAAAACACCAACTAAAATGAATGGGCGAATAAATACTGAATGGAACATGCTCCAAATAACAAGAGCACCAATACCGGCAATCGCGATTGATAGAATATTTGGATTAGTTAACCAAGCAGGGATATCAACACTGCCTCTAGCGGCAGCAGCTGCTATTTCATTAGCTAAAGAAGCAAATGCTGCTGGGAATTGTAAGAATATCGCATAAGAGATGCCCATTACCGCTCCACCAATTACGATAAGAGATAATAAACCAATACCAAAAATTCTTCCAACATTACGAGCTAAAGTTTTGCCGTGTTTAAAGAAGATAACAGAACCTTCGCAAGCGGCTTTAAATGAATTCTCTTCTTTTCTGTAAAGAACCCATCCTAAACAACAATCACATAAATATTCAATAACTGTTTGAACAGCAGAATCTATAGCAGATCCAACATTGCTGCCAACATTTCCGCCTAAAGTGGAAGTTAATCTAGTGAAGCCGTGTCCGATTTGTCTAAAAATACCTTTAATTGCGTTTGTAATCACAAAGAAGGCAGTAATCTTACCAAATCTGCCATTCAATTCCTTGAATCCGGTAGAAAGTGTATTCTTTGGCAATTCATCTTCTGTGACACCTTTAACCATCATAGAGATTTGTGCTGCTTTGATAGGATTGGAGCCAAAAATACTAATAACAATGCACAAGATAACTCCAATAGCAAATCCAATGGCGAGACCAATTAGGGCTCTGTCAAAGTATTTATCAGCGATAATAAATCCACCCGCTGTACAACCACCTAATGCTGCTAAAGCAAATAAATTAACAACGGTAGATAAAAATGAAAATGATAAGGTCTTTCTATATACTTGAAAATTTGTCATAAAACACTCCTTTATGCTAATAATTATTTTAATTATTTCAGTGACAAAAGTATATTAATTTTCGCAGTAAAGAATAATAAAATATTATTGTGAACAAAAAGCGATTGTTTATATATATTGCTATAGAATCTATTCTTTTGACTGCACTTTTAACAGTTCAAATACTTACTGCAGTAAAAGGATTTATGATCAACGACAAAAGCGGTCCACTATTTTATCCATATTCCGCTTCTTTTCAATTATCTTTAACTATCGTTTCGTTTATCTACGCATTAATCGAATTTATTCTTTCCAATAAGAAAAAAGTGTATTTTATCTTACCTTTATATTTTTTAATTATTTCTATCGCAGATGTCTTCTTTTCGTGTACACCTTATAGTATCGGTGGTTTAATTGGCTTTTTATGTGCTTATCTACTTGTATTTATATGTCGTAAGCCAAAATACTATGAATATATTATCGCTGGATCTTTGATTACTATTAGTATTGTCATTCTTATTATCATAAAAGCTTTTACTCCTACAATGGCAGTTATTATGTCTTTAGGAGTTATATTAGCCATGAATATGATTACAACTTGGATTAGGTACTTTAGAACTAGAGATAAAAATCTATTACTTATCGCAATAGCGTTTGCTTTAATCTTTATAAGTGATTTATGTGTTGGATTACGCGCAATGGTTTTAAATCCTATAGCGCTCAATCATATAATTAGCTTTATTGTTTGGCCAACTTATGTAATTGGAAATGTTTTAATAATTATTTTTAAAATAAATAATTTTCAACTGATTGAAAGCAAATAAAAAAGCCGATATTTTCGAATATCAGCTATTAATCAATAATTGGCATTGTAGAACTATTTTAATACAAAACCTGTGGCTTTATACCCTTAGGCTTTGCTTCATACCCATACTCAATAACGATATCTTCTTCACTGTGGCCATCTGGGTAAGAGAATGTTAAATAATAAACTAGCATATATTTCTCCAATCTATCCTTATTTTAAAAAGCACTAGATATACTAAGTAAAAATGATTGGATGGGCTTTTTATTTAGATGGGTCATTCACTTTATTTACAAATAATGGGAAATCATCCTTTAATGATATCGCATA
>CADCPC010000053.1 GCA_902803285.1 uncultured Erysipelotrichaceae bacterium
ATGAATCGCTTGTGAAAATTTTAAGAGATAACTTTTACGATTTTATGTAAAATATAAGAGCAACAAATAATCGAGCCTCAGCTTTATGGAGGAGGACAAGATTATGAATAGTTGCTACTCTTCCAATAAAGTTATGGAAGAAATCAAGTGTCGCATCAAAGACAAGTTCAAAAACCAAGAAAACTTTGGCAAAGAACTTGGGGCGAGTCGTAAGACTGTGAGTCGAATTCTCAACCACGGTACCGATATCGTCACGTTCTTCAGAATATGCAAGATACTTGGCATTGACGGAATATCAATTGACTGATATTCCTTTTTTTGTAACCTTTTTCGGGACAAAACAACAAATAACGCACAAATAATGGTAAAAAACTATAAGTTAGTGGCGTTTATAAGGTATAATTTGGTAAATATATCTTTCATTGGAGAAGAATTATGAATCACATGAAATGTTCTGTTCTTTCTATGAACAATGGTTTGATGGCTTATTGGGAAGAGATTAAAGAAGCCGCTGCTTACCATGTTCATTTACTAGTTGGCGATAGAAACAAAAGAAGAGAAGGCCAACAATTTGTGTTTGATGAAGAAAAATTCGGTGAACTTGCTTTAATAGATGTTCCTAGAAATCTTAAATATCATTCATTTACAGATCTTGCACCCATTCATTTGAATAAAACAAATTATTATGGAACAACCGATAGAGGGAGCGGACGAGAATATTACATTGTTGTCGAAGCAGAAGACAGAGCAGGCAACATAATTGCTCAATCCGATAGGATAAGAGGTGTTGTGGAGGACGATTCTACTGGTCCTCGTGATCTTGCTAGTGGAGTTTATTTATGATTTGGAAGAAAGCAAATTTATTTGAAAAAATTGGACATGAAGTGTTCTTAGATGAATACGGCTTTTGTCGATTAGAATGGAATAGTGTTTTTGTTAATGACATAAACACATCCGAACTATACGTTTTGACGGAGTCTGAGAATCAATATGTGAGACTAAGATTTGATAGTCCGGACATTTTCAAAAACATTGAACAAATCTTCAGTTCAAAAATTGCTAAAAAGAAGCAAAACAATCAACCTTATTATGGCTATAGTTCACAGGATTATATTACTTTGGACCAAGCTATTCCTGTTAAAGTTAAGAAGATTACGATTAATCTAACAACGAATTATTATGCAACATTTGGCTTAAATGGTGGTGGTCAGCGTCAAGAACGTGTCTCGGATAAAATTGAAATAGAATCCGTTGATGATTTAAAAAAATATGAATGTTGGTATTTAGAAGGATCAAGCACCTCGTCTTTTGTTATGGTTATTCTTCCTGAAATAAAAGTAGGGGATGAGTTTTATCTTGTTGGCGTGGGCAAAGTTAAGGTTTCGAATCTTGTTGAATATCCAAATAAAGATGATGTTGTCTGTGAAGCCGTTGATGTAGAAGGCAAAAAGCAAAAGATCAAAATGGAGTCTGAGGTTTTTTACTTGCCATATAATAAACCAGTAGATGAATATGTAAACATTAATAAATCGCTTAATGAATTGAGATTATCACCTTATGTCACACACAGTAAGGAACAAAATCATATTTACAATATTTATTGGAATAAAGTTGAGGAAGCAAGCAGTTATCATGTTATTCTCTACAAATATATTGAATTAAGGAATAGAAGACGCATTTTGAAAATTGCAGATTATGAAGTAGATAGAAATACATGTTTTTTGTCTATAGATAAACTTGTAGGTGGAAACTTTATTTTTAAAGTTAAAGCCGAAGATAGAAGTGGAAATATAATCGCTGAATCAAGAGGGGCTATTGATGGTGTTCCTCGCGATTTCAAAAAATAGGAGGTATTTATGCCAGTTGTTCATCCAGAAGCAGGCATCTACAACGGATTAGGTGCGGTTAAAACAGAACTTGAAAAGTTGAATTCAAAGGTTGATCAGTTAATAAAAAGCCAAGAACCAGGTCAAATTAAGACCGAATACGCAAATGGGTTTGTATTAAAAGCCCAAGATAGAGTGATTTGGTGGACTAAAGTAGATAATGCTGCAAGGTATCGTCTCATTTTAAAGATCAATATTGATGAAGTTGGTTCTTTAGATTTAGATAGAGAAACTAGATTCTACGTGTTTGATAAAATGCCAAAGTGCATTTATTTCTCAGTAAAAGTAATTGCTGAAGATAGAGAAGGAAATGAAATAGTTTCCGCCACAATTGAACTATAGGAGGGTTTGATTATGAGATATTACGAAGAAGAATTAGAAACAT
>CADCPC010000054.1 GCA_902803285.1 uncultured Erysipelotrichaceae bacterium
CTGACTTTACAGATTAAACTACATTTGCTTATTATATATCCTATGTTGCAGAAACAAATTTAAAGAAAAATAATGGCAAATCACTAAAATTGTCAAGAAAACCCGATGATAATCGCATTATTCGGGTTTTTTCTTTTTGCTAACCTTCAAACGCAAATAAAAAAAGACCCAAGCGGGTCTTCATTTTTTAGCATTAATTATTCGCTAACTTCGGCATCGACAACCACTTCTTCAGAGTTTCCAAATCTGCGATTGGCTCTTGCGGCAGCACGTCTTTGAACCTTTTCAAATTCACGGTCTGTTGTTTTTGCGTGGATTAATAAGACCACAACTGTTACAACAGTAGCAACCGCTAAGATGATAACTCCTTCAATTAAGAAGCCAAGATTAAGTTTTGCATTAACTTCCACCAAAGCGTCTTTGTAATTAACAAATACGCAAGCAACGCCTAAAGCGATATAGACTAATCCCCATAATCCCAATAAGCCGGTGATGGAATAAGCAATAATTTCAAATATAGAAACTGGAAGTTTTTTCTTTGTCTCTGCCATATGTTGTTCTCCTATTATGCGTTGGTAGGTGTGTTCTTGCGAATGTCTGCGAGCATTTCTTGAAGTGCTTTACTGAATAATTCTTGCCATTTTGGTGCTAATTCAGTTAAGTGTGCATTTGTTTTTTCAAGAGCTTCTTTGAAGAGTTCTGGGAATGGTTTGTTATCCACTCTGTCTCTTCTACCTTCAGACATTTCAATCACTTTTAGACATCCGTCTAATGTATCAAGTGTTGCGTTATCAGTGCAGTGGTTGTGACTTCTGATATTTCTAAGCTCAGTAGCCATTACTGATAATTCGTTTTGAACGATGAAGTTAGATTGTGGAGTTGGTTGTCCTTTGCTTTCTCCCATGACTTTTTGGAATTCAACAAAAGATTTTTGGAAATCTTGCATAATTAATAAGAACGCAAATGTACGATAATAAGCGTCATCAACTTTCATTAAGTCATCGATAATTGGTTCGTTTTCATTTTGTCTTTTAGCAAGATTTAAGTGGAAATAAATGATATCTCTTAATGGCTCCATGATGCTTGTAACATATTCATATATTTTGATATGTTGAGTGTGATCCACTCTGATTTTTCCATCAGCAGTTTTGACTAAGATTGTAGAATTGTCACCATAGATTTCATCTAACATTTCATTATATTTATCAATTGTTGCTTGGAATTTGTCTTTGTTAGCATCTAAAAATTTGCCAAGAGGTGTCTCTTTTTCTAATCCTTTAACTAAGACTGCTTTTCTTTGTTCATAAATTTTAGCGTCATGTTCACGTGGTAAAACATATTCAAGAGTGTCTCTTAAATGTGTAGCGACATGAATGATGTCAAAATTGTATTGATTAATATTTTTCATGATAATGATCCTCCTTCAATACGTGGCTTATTTCGCCATCGGATAATACGCTTACGTATTGGAGCACTTGTATATTATACATAACTAAAAAATATTTGGATATAATTCTTTTCATTTTATAAAAAGAAAAGGTGTGAATTTCATCACACCCTATCTTTATTAATAAAGATTAATTATTTAATTGGGTTTTCCGCTTGGATGACACCATATCCGCCATCATTACGAATGTAAACTGTGGAGATACGATCATCTTCTTCATCGAGATACATGAAGAATGGGTGACCAAGAGCTTCCATACGAGTGATAGCTTCTTCAATGCTCATTGCTTGTAAATAATATGATTTTGCTCTAACGATAACATCTTTCTCTTCATCGCGTTTTTCTGCTTCGATTTGATCGAAATCAATAGCTTTTCCAAGAGATAATCTGTTGTTAGAACGATCCATTCTTGTTTTGATTTTTCTCATTTGACCTTCGAGTTTGTCAATGACTAAATCAATAGCAGCGTATAAGTCTTCGTTTTCCACTTCTGCTCTTAAAGGCATAGAAGGAAGGAAAATTGTGACTTCTACTTTTTGGGCTAAGTTATGTGCTGCGCATACGACACGGCACTCCACATCATCGTTGATGAGGAAATACTTGTCCATCTTAGATAGTTTGTTTGTAAGAGCACTCGAAATTCCCTCAGTAATCTCAATGTTCTTACCGATAATTTGGTATTTCATATTAATATCTCCTTTCCAAATTTCATTTCCTGAAATAGGATTCACACTTTCATTATATATGAAAAAAATCGCCAATTAAATATTAGCGATATTTTTTTATTTTATAAAAGTGACTTGATCTCTTCTACTTTATCTAACTTTTCCCAAGGAAGCGAGATATCTGGACGACCCAAATGGCCATAGTTCACTAAATCTTGATATCTAAATGTAGGTTTTAATAGTGAGAAATTTTTAATAATCATTCCTGGTCTGAAATCAAAAACCTTTTTTGCAACTTCTAATATATGAAGAACATCATATTTTTCGCTTCCAAACGTATTGATATTTATAGAAATAGGTTCTGCTACCCCTATGGCGTAAGATAATTGAACTTCTAGTTGGTCTGCCGCTCCTGCTGCCACCAAATTTTTAGCAACGTATCTTGCCATATAAGCCGCACTTCTATCAACTTTAGAAGGGTCTTTGCCTGAGAAAGCTCCACCGCCATGATGAGCGCTACCGCCATAAGTATCGACAATAATTTTTCTGCCGGTAAGACCTGTGTCACCTGCTGGTCCACCAATAACAAAGCGTCCAGTTGGGTTGATTAAATATTTAAAATCTGTATTTAATTTGAAACTTTTAGCGACTTTTTGCATGATATTTTTGTGAATAAACTCTTTAAATTCGTCTAGATTGACATCTTCATCATGTTGGACAGACATAAGGATTGTATCAATGCGAACATTATTAGGATCTGTATAATCAATGGTGACTTGTGATTTCATATCAGGACGACTGCCAGGGAATTTTCCCGCATGTCTAAGTTCACTTGCTTCTCTTACTAATTTATGAGCGATAGAAATCGGAAGAGGCATATATCCTTTTGTTTCAGTTGTCGCGTAGCCAAACATAATGCCTTGGTCGCCTGCCCCTTGCTGTTCTGGATTTCCTCTATCAACACCTTGATTAATATCTGGGGATTGATGTTGAATTCTATTATCAACTTTCACCGTGTGATAATCGCATCCAAGCTCAGGTCTATCGTAGCCAATATTCTTTAAAACATCTTTAACAATGTGGGTTACATCAATACTTCCGTTACATGTTATTTCTCCACCCACCAAAACATAATTGCCTACCGCAAAAGTTTCGCATGCCACGTGACTATTTGGATCGACTTTTAAACACGCATCTAAAATCGCATCACTAATTTGGTCGCAAACTTTATCTGGATGTCCTTCGCTAACCGATTCCGAAGTAAATAATTTTTTGTTTTCCATGATGTTAACTCCTATAAAAAACTTCCCCCAGAAATTGGGAGAAGTTCATTTTCTTCTCAACTTATCGATCAAGGTTCTGGGGCCTTGCTCAGGAGAGCACTTACTCTTTCGAGAGTTGCTACTGTGGTTTTTCA
>CADCPC010000055.1 GCA_902803285.1 uncultured Erysipelotrichaceae bacterium
AATCCTATTTCTTTTTCTCACGATGAAGTGTTTTCTTTTGACAACGTGGGCAATATTTTTCTTTTTCTAAACGATCTGGATTGTGTTTTTTATTTTTAGAAGTAAGGTAATTTTCTTCCCCACATTCTGTGCACTTAAGAGTAATTGAGATTCTATCTTGTTTTGCTGCCATTGAATATTTCTCCTTAAAATATCTCAAATATGTTATCACGATAAGAAAAATAATAAAAGTATATTTTTATTAGAATGGAGTGTAAAATACATGTGCTATGAACATTAGAGAACAAACTAGACAAATAAAAGTTGGAAATGTTGCGATTGGAGGACAAAATAAAGTCGTCATCCAATCTATGTGTAACATCAAAACCAGTAACGTTGAAGAAGTTGCAAAGCAAATCAATGAATGTGCAGCATTAGGTGCAGAAATTATGCGTGTTTCCATCATGGATGAAAAAGACGCTCACGCTATTAAACAGATTAAAGCTCTAACAAGCATTCCATTAGTTGCTGATATTCATTTCGATTATCGTCTAGCTTTAATTGCAATGGAAAACGGAATTGATAAAGTAAGAATCAACCCAGGCAATATTGGCGATATCGAAAACGTTAAAAAGGTTGTTGATCTTGCAAAAGAAAAACATATTCCGATCCGTATTGGTGTTAACTCTGGTTCACTAGATAAGAGCATTCATGATTATTCATCTAAATACACAGCTGAAAAATTAGTGGCATCTGCTAAAAAGCATGTTGATATATTAGAATCTTTAGGATTCTATGACATTGTAATTTCCTTAAAAGGAAGCAATATTTTAGAAACTATTGAAGCTTATAGATTAGCAAGTAAAACATTTCCATACCCTCTGCATTTAGGAATCACAGAGGCTGGATTTAAAGAAATATCATTAATTAGAAGTTCGGCTGGATTAGCTCCTCTTCTATTAGAAGGTATTGGTGACACTATTAGGATTTCTATTTCAGGTGATCCTAAAGACGAAATCATCGCCTGTAAGAGACTCCTCCATGATTGTGGATTATATCCAAATTATCCAACAGTTGTTGCTTGCCCAACATGTGGTAGAACACAAGTTAATGTTGAAACATTAGCAAGACAAGTAGCTGATTTATTAGAAACTATCAACAAACCAATTCATGTTGCTGTTATGGGTTGTGTAGTCAATGGTCCTGGCGAAGCTAAAAATGCCGATATTGGCATCGCAGGCGGTAATCATGAATATGTTATCTTTAAAAAAGATAAAATTATTTGCAAAGTTAGCGAAGAAAACGCTTTCAATAAATTAAAAGAAGAGATAGAAAAACTCTAATCTCTCCAGTTATCAACATATTTGCCACTTCTAAGCATTTCTATTTCCTGCTTATAAGGGGCTTTTTCATTATAGTAAGGTGTTTCAAGGATTTTAGGGATGCCGTTTAGTAATGGGTGATGAACAATTTTGTTCAAAACTTCAAAACCAAGGTAACCATATCCAATATTTTCGTGTCTATCTTTGTGAGCGCCCATTGGATTTTTGCTGTCATTAACGTGAACAACTAATAATCTATCTAATCCAATGATCTCATCAAATTCTTTGATAACTGAATCAAAATCTGTTAAATCATATCCAGCATCAGAAATATGGCATGTATCTAAACAAACACCAAGTCTATCATTATTAGGCACTTGATCGATTATAGATTTAATTTCTTTGAAATTAACACCTATTTCATGACCTTTTCCTGCCATGGTTTCAATGGCGATCTTAACATCAGTGCCATCACTTCTTAAAGCCACATCAAGAGCTTTTGCTAATGCTTTAATACCATTTTCTGCTCCTAGCCCAACGTGACTTCCTGGATGTAAGACCATAATCTTTACTCCAAACGCCGCTGTTCTTCTCATTTCATTAACGATTGTGTTAATAGACATTTCGTATAATTCTGGATTAGCGTAGTTTGCGGCATTAATAATATATGGCGCGTGAACAATTAATTTAGATTCATCAAAACCTTTAGCTTTAGCTAAGGCTCTACCTTCGGCAATTTTTAATTCGCTTAAAGGTTTTCTAAATGTGTTTTGAGGAGCTCCAGTATAAAACATAAAAGTATTAGCGCCATACGATATAGCGTCATTAACTGTTCCTAAATAATAATTTGGAGCTTTTAAGTCAACATGAGACCCTAAATATAATTCCTCTTTTTCCATATTTTGATTACCTTCTTGCAATATGTTAACATATTTATCATGGAAGTCGAATTAGTTCAACCTCAAGGTTATTGTGCAGGTGTCCTTAACGCAATAAGATTAGCCTATAAGGCTAAAGAAGAGAATCCTGGCAAAAATATTTTTGTTTTAGGTATGCTTGTTCATAACAAGACTGTTATCAACGAGTTAACTTCGAACGGAATCATAACATTAGAAGGCGAAGATGAAGCAAAACTAGTTTCATCATTATCTAAAGGTGATGTCCTCGTGTTTTCTGCTCATGGACACGATCCAAAATTAGATGAACTGGCTGATAATAAAGGTTTGATAATCTATAACGCTACTTGTCCGAAGGTTCAAAATAATATCAATAAAATTTATGCCGAAACTGAAGCTGGACATCAAATAATTTATATCGGTCAAAAGGGTCACAGAGAGACAAACGCTGCTTTAACCATTTCAAAGAATGTATCATTATATGATACAAAACTACTAATAAACTACCAAGAAATTACTGATAAATCTCCTCTTGTAATTAATCAAACAACACTTAATTTCTTGTCTTTAAAAGATATTCATGATGATATAAAAAGACATATTCCAGAGGCTAGAATTTCAAATGAAATCTGCTCAGCAACTAGAAAAAGGCAAGAAGCTGTTTTAAGTATTAACCCTGATGTTGATCTCATCATCATTGTTGGCGATAAGAAGTCTAGTAACTCTCAAAAACTATACGAAATTGCTTCTTCTCACTATAGAAATAGTGACGTCTATATGGTTTCTGACCTAGAAGATGTTAAAAAACTCAATCTAGAAAATAAAAGGAAGGCCGCAATATCTTCAGGCGCTTCCTCTCCATTATATATAGTTGAACAAATTAGAGACTATCTCTTAACTAAATAACTTTAGGCATTTCTTCGTGATTGACAATCACGACTTCCAAATCTTTATCAATATTTAGCAGGATTTTCTTCATTGTTGGCATGAAGATTTTTTCTACTTCATGTGGCACATCTAAATAGTTATATCCATAGGCAATTACATCTCTTCTCACATAGTGAGGAGCATCTCCGGAAATGAATATATCATAACCTTCTTCTTTTGCGAGAGACCATCTTCTACTTCCGCCTCCGCCAATGATGGCACAGCTTGAAATAGTTTTCTTCCCAGCAGCAACTAATAAAGCGTAGTCAATTTCTAATTTGTCTTTGACAAATTTTGCAAACTCTTCCACTTCCATTGGCTTTTTAAGCTTGCCGCCACGCATCATGATATCTTTTTCTATAACTCTAATATCTTCAAGCTCTAGCGCCTCAGCAAGAGCGTCATTCATGCCGCCTATTCCCGTGTCGAAATTAGTGTGCATACTATAGACAGGGATTCCTAGTTTATCTAATTCATCACAAAGTGATGCTTTTACTGTATCGTGTGATAAAACAAATGATCTAGTGCCAAAAATAAATGGATGATGAGTGAGGATGAGGTCTGGCTTTTCTTTTTTAGCAATAGGTAGAACTTGATAGTCGAAATCTAAACACAAAAGAATTTTATGAACTTCTTCCGGTAGTTTACCATTCATCAAACCAACACGATCGTGATTTGCTTTCGCGTATCTCTTAGGGAATTGTTTTGATAATTTTAGAAGTAATTTTCTAGTGTTCATAATACTTTCTCAATCCTTTTCTTCTCATCATTTAATTCCACAATTCTATTTGTAGGTAATGTGTTTTTAGATAACAAATTATCTATTTCTTTAATTCTCGACATATATTTAGCTTTGAACAACGCTGATTTTTCACTTCTAAGCTTTGGGCCAAATTCAAAATCAGGTTCATCCAAATATGCTTCTTCGCCTCTAATGAATTTAACAATCTCATAGTAGATATCGTCTTCGTTAACAATATCTTCTTCTGCAATAATGAAGCCCATTTTGCAAATGGCTTTACGCATTTCTGGGATAGCGTTATGCGCATCCACGATAATCGTTTGCACATTTTTGATTTTAGAAGGATGCGCTTTCAATATCTTAATGATATTCATGCCACCCATTCCTGCAATAATTACTGTATCTACTTCAGGAGGCAAATCAGTAATTCCATCAGAAAGCATAGGAATAACATCATCTAAAAGATGATGGTTTTCTATTTCTTTTACCAAACGTTGGTAAGGGCCTTTTTTATTTTCGATAGCGAATCCTTTAGAAATTACACCGCCCTCAAAAAGGGAAATTATAAGTTTCCCATGATCGCTGCCAACATCAGCAGCTATCCCTTGTGGGACCATATCATAAATAGCCTGTAATCTCTTGGATAATTTCATTATGAGTTACGATAATCTCCTAATTTTTTACGTCTATTTGGATGTTTTAATTTCTTGATTGCTTTAGCTTCAATTTGACGAATTCTTTCACGAGTAACGCCGAATTCCTTGCCAACTTCTTCTAAAGTTCTTGGTCTATTGTCATCTAAACCATAACGAAGTCTAAGAACTCTTTCTTCACGATCAGTTAACTCTTTGAGAATTTCATTGAGTTCTTCTTTTAATAATTGTTTTGTTGTGTAATCCACTGGTGATTCGTTTTCTTTATCTTCGATAAAGTCTCCTAAATGAGAATCATCTTCTTCACCAATTGGAGTTTCTAATGAGACTGGTTCAAGAGCAATTCTTTGAATTTCTCTAATTCTCTTGGCTGTTAATTCTCCACCCATTGCTTCAGAAATTTCTTCTGCAGTTGGATCACGACCTAAGTCTTGAATTAATTGTCTTTGAACTCTAGTCATCTTGTTGATGGTCTCAACCATATGGACAGGAATACGAATAGTACGAGCTTGGTCGGCGATAGCACGAGTGATAGCTTGTCTAATCCACCATGTCGCATATGTTGAGAACTTAAAGCCTTTTGTGTAGTCGAACTTATCGACTGCCTTCATAAGACCAAGGTTACCTTCTTGGATTAAATCCAAGAATAACATTCCACGTCCCACATAGTGTTTAGCGATATTAACAACCAATCTCAAGTTAGCGTTGATTAATCTTTGTTTTGCTTCTTCATCGCCTTCAAGGATTTTTGCCGCTAATATTGGCTCGTCTTCAGGTTTTAGGAGTTCGTATTTACCAATTTCTTTAAGATAAATCTTAACAGAGTCATTAACTTTTACTTCACCTGATAATGCTGTATCAAGATGTTCAATATCAAAATCAATTTCTTCTTGTTCACCATCATCGTTTTCAGAATAGAAGTCTTCATCATCATCTGGATTTTCTAATAATTTGGATTCGTCGAAATCGCTATCATCAACTTCGTCCTCGTCCTCTTCATCATCTTCAGAAACTACTTCAATTTTCTTTTCGGCAAAGTAAGTCATTAAGTCTTCAATGACATCATCACTTAATTCGTATAGAGATAGTTCGTCGTAGATATCACTTTGTTCGAGTTGATTACCATTACTTTTAGCTTTCTTTAAAAGCTTTGATTCAATTTCGGCAATAGTTTTTAACTCTTCGTTGTCTCTTTTTGCTACTTTTTTGCTAGCTTTTGGAGCCGCAACTTTCTTAACTGCTTTTTTTGGTGCAGCTTCTGTTTTCTTTTTTGGCATATATCTTCCCCCTATTCCAATTGAAGATTAGTCAATTTATTTCTTTAACGCTTTTCTACGGTTATATTCCGCAATGATTCGAGCTTGTTCGAGTTCATCTTTTCCCTTTAATGAATCGTTTAAAGCATCTTCTTCATTAATGCGTTCTTTTTCGCTGTTAATTGTGTCTAATAGATTTACTAATAAATCTGCATCACAAGTTTTTGGATGGAAGTCTTCATCTAATATGTTAGTGAAGTCTTCTATAAGTTCATCTTTATTGCTTTGATTATCGTTTTCAATCAAGAGCATGACCCCGTTTGGATCCACTTCTTGGTATTTTTCGTTATAAGCAATAATGTAATTTGCAATTTCGCGGTAGACATCATCGTAGAAACCACCGATATTTTTCTCATAAAAGGCCACTGCAGCGGAATTTCCCATCATTTGGTATAAAAGTTCACGCTCGGCTGTAAAGAGCCTTTGAAGGACTTTTCTTTCAGGATGGAAATCTTTCATCGAAACCTTTAAAGCTTCTTCATGATTTTCATTTCTACGATATGTGTTAACTAATGAGCGGATAGATTCGATTTCAAATTCAGTAATTTTCCCTAATTTTCTTAAATAAGAATCTAATTCTAATTGGCTATTAATCTTCGCTAAGATTGGAATGAATTCTCTCACAAGTTTCTTTTTCTCTTCTACTGTTGTGAGCGGATTGCTTCTCATGTAGTAGTTGAGAGCAAAATCAATCCTAGAGATTAGTTTGTTGAGATAAGCATTTAATGCTTCTGGTCCATCTTCATTTAATATTTCATCAGGGTCTTTTGAACTACCTTGATTATCAACGACACGGAAATTAACACCCGCTCTGACGAAATCATTACAGATTTTCATCATGGCTCTTTGTCCAGGCAAATCACCATCTAGGCAAAGCCTAATTTCAACATTCAAGCTTCTTAATAAAGCGATGTGCTCTTTGGTTAAGGCTGTACCCATGATAGCGACAGCAGAATCGATGCCAATTCTTGCTAGAGCATATACATCCATAAATCCTTCACAAACATAGATGTACCCTTTTTGTTTCGCGACTTCTTTTGCAATGTGGAAATTGTACAAATTATATGTTTTGTGAAACAAATATGTTTCAGGAGTATTCATATATTTGCTTTCATCGCCATTTCCAAGTCTTCTTGCAGAGAAGCCAACAACATTTCCATCTGGATCACAAATTGGGAAGGTAACTCTTCCTTCATTCATATCGGCGTATGTTCCTGTTGTAATCATTCTCGCAATGCCTGTATCTTCGATGGTTTTAATGGAGTGGCCTTTCTTTAGCAAGAAGTTAATAGTCGCTTTTCCATCTTTGTAGGCATAGCCTAATTTATATTTTGCTCTTAAATCAGCATTTAAATGTCTGGATTCTAAATAATCTAGTCCAGCTTTTCCTTCTTCTGAGTTAAGTGCGAATTGATAATAAAGATTTAAATCTTGTAAACATTTAAGTAGTGAGACACGTCTTTCGTCTACAGGTTTGCTTTTAGCAACATCATCTAAACCTTCAGGATGATATCCCACTATATCAGCAACCTTTTTAACTGCTTCAGTAAAAGAGATGTGCTCATACTTTTGCACAAACGTAATTGCGTTACCGCCTGTGCCACATACGAAGCATTTAAAGAATTGCTTTTCAGGAGAAATAGTTAATGATGGATTGGAATCATCGTGAAAAGGGCAAATAGCTACATAGTTTTTGCCTTTCTTTTCAACTTGTAGATATGTGCGAATAACTTCCACTATATCTGCATGTTTCAATACATCGTTTGCAATATCAATAATATTTCTCATATAACTAAGTTATAAAAATACTAATTTTTTACTAAATAAATACTAGAAAAATGTTTTCTCGCTCAAGTATTTAACAAGTTCGGAAATAGGCATTCTGACTTGTTGCATACTGTCTCTTTCACGAATTGTAACAGCATTATCTTCTAATGAATCAAAGTCCACTGTAATACAGAATGGAGTACCGATAGCGTCTTGTCTACGATATCTCTTGCCAATGCTGCCTGTATCGTCATATTGGACAACAAGATATTTGTTCAACAATAGTTGAACTTCTCTTGCTTTATCTTCTAATTTCTTGCTTAAAGGTAAAATAGCGGCCTTTACTGGAGCGACTGCTGGAGATAAGTGCATGACAATACGTGTTTCACCGTTTTCAAGCTCTTCTTCATCATAAGCATCACAAAGTGTCATTAACACTAATCTATCTAAGCCAACCGAAGGTTCGATACAATATGGAACATATTTTTCGTTAGTTTCGGTATCTAAATATTCAAGAGATTCACCACTATAAGACATATGACGTTTAAGGTCATAGTCGGTACGATCAGCGATGCCCCAAACTTCTCCCCAACCAAATGGGAATAAGTATTCAATATCAGTTGTTCCCTTGGAATAGAACGCTAATTCTTCAGGATCATGGTCACGATAACGTAAGTTATCAGATTTAATGCCTAAATCATTGATGAATTCTAAACATTTTTGTTTCCAATGAGCAAACCATTTCAAATCTTCACCTGGTTTGCAGAAGAATTCCATTTCCATTTGATCAAATTCTCTAGTTCTAAAAGTCATTTGACCAGGAGTGATTTCGTTTCTGAAAGCCTTACCGGTATTACAAATACCGATAGGTAATTTTCTTCTTGTTGTTCTCACAACGTTTTTAAAGTTTACGAAAACACCTTGAGCAGTCTCAGGTCTTAAATAAACAACTGATTTATTATCTTCAGTAACACCAACATGGGTTTTGAACATCATGTTAAATTGTCTGATATCTGTAAAATTCTCAGATCCACAGTTAGGACAACAAATGTGATGTTCTTTGATATAATCAACCATTTTTTCGTTGTTCATTGTGGTAACTGGTGCTGTAGGATCGGCTGCTTCAATGAGTTGATCTGCTCTAAAACGTTGTTTACATTTTTTGCAGTCAATTAGAGGATCGTTAAATGTTTGAACGTGTCCTGTAGCTTCCCATACTTTAGGGTTCATCAAGATTGCTGCGTCAATTCCAACATTAGTTGGACTTTCTTGAACGAATCTCTTCCACCACATTTTGCGGATATTATTTTTAATTTCGCTTCCTAATGGACCGTAATCCCAAGTATTAGATAAACCACCATAAATTTCACTACCTTGGAAATAATATCCAGAGGTAATAAAATGGTTACAAACCTTATCAAAACTATATTTTTCACTCATAATCAGCGCCTCCCAAAAAAGTGCACGTCGATTAGTATAATCGTGCAAATATGTTGTGTCAACCTATTATAAGTGTATTTTTAGTTTTTTAAAATTAAATCAATAGAATTGAGTTTTACGCCGATGATGTCATCGGTGAAGGCGGCAAATTTAACAAGTAAAGCTTTCTTGTCATCTTTTGATATCCCGTCATTCGCGTGATCCTCAATAAATTGATGATAATTTACTGCTTTTACTATGTAACGTAATATTTTCATTTGCTGTCCAGTTAAATCGATAGGGATATCTTCTTCTAAACAATTTTTACAGATGAATCCACCTTCGCTAAAAGAAAAGGCCACTATTTCTTTTTTGCTGCCACATCTTACACATTCGTCAACTTGTAATCCGTATCCCGCTTTTTCAGAAATACGCGATAAAAATAATAATTGTGAAAGCAAATAATCATTATTTCCCTTATTTTCCAAGAAAAACGATTCAATGTCGTTGAACATTAAGTGTTTATCTTCATCTGGAAGCAGTTTATTGACCGCCTCTGCGATTAAATTGATGCTTAATAGATTATTTAACGAGTCGCC
>CADCPC010000056.1 GCA_902803285.1 uncultured Erysipelotrichaceae bacterium
CTCGCATAGATAAGAAACATTCATCATTCCACCAGTGACTGGTTCAATGATTTTGCTACCTTCGCCTAACTCTTTGACTAATAGTTCATTAATTTCCTTGAGCGTCATGCTAATAATTATATCACTAACATATAATTTTCATATAAAATTATTCAATCATTTTGATATTCATTTGCTATTAAAATATTAGTAGTGTATCTTATTGAAATAAGGAAATAGCTTAATATGTTCTTACTATGGGGAAAACACATTAGAAAATATTATTTGCGTTATGGCATATTTTTTCTTATTGGTGTTGCCGCTTTAGTTGCGGTTGATTATTTCCAACTCCGTATTCCTGAAGTTATTGGCAATATTGTTGATAAGCTAAATAACGAAGGATCAATAGATGTTTATTCTCCTTTCTTCAGGGAAAACATACTTACTGTTATCACTGTCGCACTAGTGATGTTTTTAGGAAGGATCACTTGGAGAGTATCTTTATTTTTCGCATCAAAGAAAATTGAAGAACGCATTAGAAACGAGATGTTCCTTAAAGCGGAATCTTTAGATATCGCATATTATCATTCCAACAAAGTTGGAAACATCATGAACTGGTTCATCAATGATATTGAAACATTAGAAGAATTCTTAGGATGGGGTTCTTTAATGATGATTGATGGCTTGTTCCTAACCGCTTTAGCCTTATCAAAGATGTTTATGCTAAATTCTTCACTAGCATTTATCTCATTAATTCCTGTTTTATTAATTGCTATTTGGGGTGCAATTGTTGAAAAAAGAATGTCTGAAATGTGGAGAATTAGACAAGAGAGCAATGATAAGATTTATGACTTCTCTCAAGAGAGTTTCACCGGCATTCGTGTTATTAAAGCGTTCGTTAAAGAGCAACAACAAATCTCTGAATTCAGAAAAGCAGCAGAAAATAACCGCGACATAAATGTCAAATTCACATATATCTCCGTTTTATTTGACGTTGTTATCGAACTCATCATTGCTTTAATTGTGGCGATTATTGTCGGCTTTGGTGGTTGGTTTGTATATGGCACAATTACTGGTAATCCAGTTGTTATATTTAATATTTCTATCTTGCTTTCACCTGGCCAATTAATTACTTTCTTTGGTTACTTCTCTTCTTTGATTTGGCCAATGATTGCTTTAGGTCAAGTAGTAACGATGTTTTCTAAGGCTAGTGCCTCTTACAAGAGAATTGCTCACTTCTTAGATAGCAACGCTGATGTCAAAGATAGTGAAACCGCTATTGATGTAGACATCAAAGGAAAGATCGAGTTTAGGAATTTTAGTTTCAAATATCCTGATGGTGATAGCGAATGTCTTAAAGATATTTCTCTTACTATTAATCCAGGAGAAAAGATTGGTATCATCGGCACTGTTGGTAGTGGTAAGTCTACCTTAGTTAATGTCTTATTAAGACTATATAACGTGAGTCCTAATACTTTGTTTATTGATGACATAGATATTATGGATATTAAGCTTAAAAGCTTAAGAAACGGTATTAGTATCGCTCCACAAGATAACTTCCTCTTCTCTGATACAATTGAAAACAATATCGCTTTTTCTAATGAGGACTTAACTCATGTGGAAAGAGTGAGAGATGCAGCCTTATTTGCTGATGTTCATAACGATATTTCACAATTTGAAAAGGGATATGAATCATTATTAGGAGAAAATGGCTACACGATTAGTGGTGGTCAAAAACAAAGAATCTCATTAGCTAGAGCATATTTGAAAAAAGCTCCAATTTTAATCCTAGATGATTCTGTTAGTGCAGTTGACTTAAAAACCGAAGAAACCATTTTGGCTAACATTAAAGAAAAGAGAAGTGACAAAACCACAATTATTATCGCTTCACGTGTTTCTACAGTGATGAATGCCGATAAGGTTATTGTGTTAAACAAAGGCAGACTCGAAGGATTTGATTCTCCTGCTAATCTCGTCAAACAAGAAGGCACATTCAAGAGAATGGTTGCTTTGCAAGAACTTGAAAGAGAAAAAGGAGGTAGCGATGGCAACTGATTTACTTGCTGATAAAAAGATTCCTTTGCCTAAACTTTTTAAGCGCACATTAAAGTACGTAAGACAAGAATGGCTATCTCTTCTTTTTGCTATGTTCCTTGTTGTTTTCAATGTATTCCTAGGAGTTTTAACTCCTAGAGTTAGTGGATATTTCATTGATTATTTGGGCGGCACCAATATTGAACTCAAGCGCATTATTATCATTGCGGTTGGTATGTTTGTGTTGTCTTTGTTATCACAAGCCTGCTTATTTAGTGAAAGTATTATTCTTACTAAAGCCGGTCAAAGAATTGTCTATAAGCTCAGAATGGAGGTTTTTACCCATATTGAGCATATGTCTCAAAATCAATTCAATGAGATGCCAGTTGGTTCTTTAGTAACTAGAGTGTGTTCATATACCGCTTCATTAAGTGAATTCTTTACTAATGTGTTGGTCCAAATCATTAAAAATATCATTACAGTAATCATTGTTTATATTTGGATGATGGTCCTTTCTTGGATCCTTGGACTAGTCTTATTTGGAGTGGTCATCGTTGTCTTTATCATCTCGTTTGTTTTCTCTAAGTACGTTCACAAGATCTTTAGAAAAGAAAGAAAGCTTACTTCTGATTTAAATACCTACTTAAACGAAACACTTTCTGGCATGAAAATCGTACAAATTTTCAACCAAGAAGAGAGATTTGCTAAGGTTTTCAAAGAAAAGAACCATGATTTCTTTAAGACTAGATACTCCCTTAATATCGCATTCTCTATCTATCGACCATTAATCTCATTGATTTATATTTTAAGTGTCGCAGTAATTATTTACTTCGGATCTATTTTAGGATTGACCGGTGGAATTATTGTCGCCTTCTATTTCTATCTCAATTATTTCTTTGAGCCAATTCAATCTCTCGCTGATTCATTAAATCACATCACTAGAGCAGTTACTGGTATTGAAAGGTTATTTAATCTATTAGATATCGCTCCTGAAGTTATGGACAGCGAAGAAGCAGTGGAAATTGATGAATTCAAAGGCAAGATTGAATTTAGAAACGTGTGGTTTGCTTATGAAAAAGAAAACTGGGTTCTTAAGAATGTATCATTTGTCATCAATCCGAAAGAAACAGTAGCTTTTGTCGGAGCAACTGGTAGCGGCAAGACTACAATCCTAGGATTAATTGTGAGAAACTTTGAAGCTCAAAAAGGTGAAATTCTTATCGATGATATGAATATCAAAAATATTAAACTCACATCTTTAAGAAAAGCGGTGGGACAAATGCTTCAAGATGTCTTCTTGTTCAGTGGAACAATTAAGCAAAACATTACCTTATTTGATGATAAATTTAATGATGAAGAGATTCATGAGGCTGTTAACTACGTTAACGCGGCTAACTTTATCTATGACCTGCCACAAGGATTAGAAACACAAGTTATTGAAAAAGGTGAAAACTTCTCAACGGGTCAAAGACAGTTATTATCGTTTGCAAGAACTGTCTTACATAAGCCTCAAATCATGATTCTAGATGAAGCAACTGCGAACATCGATACTGAAACTGAAGTAGTGATTCAAGACTCTTTGGAAAAGATTAAAAATATCGGCACAATGCTTATGGTGGCTCATAGACTATCCACCATTCAGCATAGTGATAAGATCTTCGTCTTAGCTAAGGGTGAAATTATTGAAAGTGGTAATCACCAAGAGCTTCTCAAAAAACGTGGTTATTACTATAATCTATATAAGTTACAATTTGAACAATAAAAAAGCATCTCTTATGAGATGTTTTTTTGGAGCATCTGGCGGGAATCGAACCCGTGTATTCAGCTTGGGAAGCTAACGTTCTACCATTGAACTACAGATGCACTAGTTAAATAAAAACTCGGTAACCCGAGTATTATTTTTATTCTGGTGGGTACTGACGGGATCGAACCGCCGACCTTCTGTACGTCAAACAGATGCTCTCCCAGCTGAGCTAAATACCCAAATCTTGCTGGTGCCGACTATAGGAATTGAACCTACAACCTTCTGATTACGATTCAGTTGCTCTACCAGGTTGAGCTAAGTCGGCAACTAAGTCGCTTAAATATAGTATTGCATTATCAAAATACTTGCAACAAAAAAAATAAAGAATTAGTTTCTATTTATAGAAAGCAAGATAATATTCTGTAATTGTCTCAGGAGCAGTATCACTAGCGTGCCTTAAATAATACTGTAATAGAGAAGTATAACCATTGATATATTGATGGATAGCAATGTCGATAGGAACATCTTTGTTATTTATAATTTTATTTTCAATTAGAGAAACCACTAATGGTTTCAATCTTTTCCTTAACTGTCCTAAAAAGATCTGAGAAGCTCCGCTATTAAGGATTGGAAGAATTAAATCTTTATCTTCTAAGAAATGATAGAAGGAGTGGGTGAGCATCTTCACTAAATGATCTTTACTTTCTTTAGAAAAGTCATGATGTTTTTCTTTAGATAAATGATGAGAAAAAACATGATTAAAGATATCGTCACAGATATGGGTGAAGATTTGATCTTTATTTTTAAAATAAATATAAAAAGTAGATCTAGATATATCAGCAGCGCGGATAATATCACTATTGGTGATTTTGTTATATTCTTTTTCTTTAATTAGCGAGACGGTCGCGTTATATATCTTACTTAACGCTGTCTCTTCTTCTTTTTTATAACGCATAAAACCATTATATATTTAATCGAACAGATTATCCATTTTTTGTTTCTTTTTTTGTGTATGCGCGTATTTTATTAATGTAATATAACAATAATGACCGAGAAAAAGAGTTTATCACTAGGAAAGAAAAGGGCAATTGTCCTCTCTACTTTATCAGGATTAGTATTATTAGTCTTTTTAATTTCTTTATTCGTTGGTAGTAGTCACATGTCTATTAAAGAGGGCATCTTAGGGCTATTTGGACAAGGTGAAACTGCTAATATCATCATTATGCAAAACATTCGTTTGCCTAGGGTGATAGCTGCTATATTAGCGGGTACCGCTTTAGCCTTATCAGGAACGATCATGCAAACAATTTCTAATAATGTGATGGCTTCTCCTACTACGTTAGGTGTCAGCAACGCTGCTGTATTAGGAGCAAATATCGCCATTATTATTTTAGGTGGTGGAGTGATTTCTTCCAGCGGTGGTCACCCAATCATTTCTAATCCATATTTTGTTAGTGGCTTTGCTTTTATTGTCGCTTTAGGCGGAACACTTTTAGTGTTAGGGTTATCGAGAATCAAAAAATTTAATAATGCAGTGACTGTATTAATAGGTGTGACATTTGCTACATTTTGTACAGGCGTTACATCTTTAATTCAATATTTTGCTACCGATACTTCGTTAAGCACTGCTGTATATTGGTCTTTTGGTGATTTAGGTAGAGCGAGCTATACAGATGATTTAATCATGCTGGTAGTGGTTGTCGTTTCTTTATTATTCTTCTTAATCTTCTCATATCGTTATAATGCGATGCTATTAGGAGAAGATACTGCTTCTACATTAGGCATTAATTTAAACGTGTTTAGATTCATTTCTTTATTACTTGCTTCTTTATTAACCGCCACAGTAGTAGCGACTTTAGGCATCATTGGTTTTATCGGACTAATTGTTCCTCAAGTAATGAGAAAATTAGTGGGCAATGATCATAAGTTCTTATTAGTGGGTTCTGCCTTATTTGGCAGTGTTGTCTTATTAATAAGTGATATTATTTCTCGCATTTTATTAAATGGATTATCTCTCCCAGTAGGAGCGGTAACCGCGATTATAGGAGCACCTGTCTTTATCGTATTATTGCTATTAAGGAGGAAGAAAATATGATTCAGATTTCTCACCTTCATTTTAGCTACCATAAAGATAAGGAAGTCTTATCTGATATTTCACTAGAAATAAATAAAGGAGAATGTGTAGTTTTACTTGGTCCTAATGGGGTTGGAAAATCAACTTTAATTAATGTCTTATTAGGAACATATAAGCCTCAAAAAGGCGAAATATTTTTTGAAGACAAATTGATTAAAAATCTAAAAGTTAAAGACAAAGCAGATTATATCTCTTATGTCCCCCAATTATTAAATGGCACCGAACTTACTGTTAGAGATACGGTCTTACTAGGAAGGCTACCTTACTATAAGATTTATCCAAATAAGGAAGATTATAAAGAACTACATGAAATCATTGATAAATTCCATTTGAATGAAATCATTGATAAGCCTACTAATGAGATTTCTGGTGGTGAAAGACAAAAGACTAATATTGCAAGAGCATTTATTCAAAATAGCAAACTAGTGGTCTTTGATGAGCCGACTTCTAACTTAGATATCAAGGCTCAATTAGAAATTCTTTCTTTAATCAAAAGTGAGAAGAAAGAGAAAGAAAAAAGCTTCTTAATTTCTATGCACGATATTAATCAAGCCTTAGAAATTGGAGATAAATTTGTTTTCATGAAAGAAAGCAAAATTTTAAAGATTTGCACAAAAGAAGACATAACTTCTTCTTTGATTGATGAAGTATATGGTGTGCATTCTAAAATTATAAATACTGAAAAAGGAGAAATTGTTATTTATGAAGATTAGAAAATTCTTATTAGTGGCACTTGCTACTGTCCTATTATCTTGTTCCCCAAAAGCGCCTGATGAAGATTTACCTTATGGTAAGATGATAGACAACGGGGATGGAACTTATACGATTGTTGATATGCAAGAAAGAAATGTCACTTTCAAAAAGGAAGAAACAGACAAAGTAATTTGCTTAGGAGCAGGTGCACTTCGTTATTATAGCTATGTCGGTGATGTTAATAATCTCATTGCGATTGAAAACATCGATAAGAATCCATTTAAAGTTGGCTTAGCATTACGTCCATATTATGAAGCAAATAAGGAATATTTTGCGACTTTACCAATTTGTGGACAAGGTGGACCACAAGCTCAATCTCCTGAAACGGAAACTATTAGAAGCTTGTCTCCAAATATTATTGTTTCCTTCTATAGCGATGTCGCGGTTAATAACAAATTATCTTTAGATTTAAATATCCCTGTTCTCGCTTTAAAACAAGGTAGTGAAGGTGTCTTTGATAAAATCACCTTAAAATCATTTGAAGTTTTAGGTAAGGTTTTTGATAAAGAAGAAAAAGCTACCGCTCTTATTAATTATATTAATAGTGTGAAAACCGATTTATCTAAGTTAAGTATCGCTAGTGGCAAATATTACGCAGGTGGAGTGGGCAATTGGGGTCAAACAAATCTTTTTGGCAGCCACGCAAGTTTCCCAGTTTTCAACTACGCGAAAGTCTATAATGCAGTTCAAGATTTACCAGAATTTGCAAATATGCAACAAGTTACATTAGACGCAGAAAAATTATTAACAATTAATCCAGATAAGATTTTCATCGATACAGCCGGACTTCCAAACTTTTTAGCCTCTTATAAAGAAGATCCAACTGTCTATAACGCATTAAAAGCATTCCAAAATAACGAGCTTTATATTCTCTTGCCATATAATGCATATTACACAAATCTTGAAATTCAATTAATGTCCACTTATTATGTAGCAAGCATCTCTCATCCAGATGAATTTGCTAGTGTAGATTTAGAAACAAAAATGAGAGAAATCTCCACTAAGTTCTTAGGCAAAGATATCTATGATGCGATGAAGGCTCATCCATATGGATATGGTGGATATCAAAAGATTAATTTGAGTGATTTAATAAATGAATAATATAGTTAAGGATTTCTTTGATAAAGTAGCAAATAACTACACTCATGATGATTGCGAGTTCATCAATAAAGAGCTCGCTAGTTTAGGCCTAGACAAATATCATCACATTCTTGATTTAGGATGTGGGAAAGGTGTGATATCTGCTGAGCTAGCTGTTTATAGCGGTGGAGAAGTTACAGGACTAGATATATCATCAAAGATGATTGACGCTGCTAAAGAAGCAGTAAAGCATCCAAGAGTTAAATTTATAAGAGATGATTTCTACGATTTCGTTCATGAGCCATTTGATGCGATTATCTGTTTTGATTGCTATCCTCATTTTCTAGATAAAAACGGATTTATTGAAAAGGCTAATGAATTGTTAAATAAAAATGGCATGCTCCTTATTATTCATGATATTGGTAGACCAACTCTTAACGAGCATCATAAAAAGACTGCAGGCCATGTTTCTAGGCTATTAAAAGAGCCTGAAATAGAGGCAAAAGACTTCTTTAAATATTTTGACTTAATAGAAGCAAAAGAGACTGATAAATCGTATAAAATAATGCTTCAAAAAAGATAAATTAAAAGCCCCAGCAATTGGGGCTTTATTTTCTTAACGCTAATATTTTGCCTCTCATTTCTCCTCGAAGCTCAATATCTGGTTCATCACAACAAACACAAGAAATGTCTTCGCCAATTCTTATAATGCATTGTCCAGGTTTATTTAGTAGTTCACAACCGCCATATCCAAGGCAGTGTTCGCTTTGCTCTTTACTAATCTCCATAAAACAAATTCGATTGTTGATTGCGCCCTTGATTTTTCTACATGACTCAGGCCAAGTTTGGCTAGCAATCAACAAATGAATTTTATGAGAAGTATTATTCTCTATAATTTTACTAATAAGTTTTTTAATAGAATGATGAGATATATCCGTTAATTCATCGATAATAACAAAAATATCGTGAACATATTTGCCAATATTATCATATAAATCATTTAGAAGTCTTTCTGCGTCATCTAGTTCTCTGAAATTAAAACATTTAACATTTTTAAAATCATGATATTTGTCAAACTCCGTCCCTTTTGTGTCTAAAACAAGAAAATCGGCATCGCGATTTTGATCTAATAGTTTTATAAGTATGGAATTTAACAACATAGTTTTCCCACTTCCAGAAGTGCCAGATAGCATCAAAATGTTAGCGGAATCTAAATCTAGAAAGAAATCTGTTTTCTCAGAAACATTAAAACCAATTTTTACTTTATTAATCATAAACGCATCTCCACAGGTCTTATTTTACTATGAAAAACGCAAAATAAAAGCCCCAGTGATTGGGACTTTATTTTCTTCATGGTGCCCGGGACCGGAATCGAACCGGTACGGGTGTTATCCCGCAAGATTTTAAGTCTTGTGCGTCTACCTGTTCCGCCACCTGGGCATGAAGATGAGATGGTGACTCGCCGGAGATTCGAACTCCGGACCCCTTGATTAAAAGTCAAGTGCTCTACCGACTGAGCTAGCGAGTCAACTAAATGGTTGGCTGGGGTGGGTGGGATCGAACCACCGAGATGACAGAGTCAAAGTCTGTTGCCTTACCGCTTGGCTACACCCCAATACGGTGGTGGAGGGGGGCAGATTCGAACCGCCGAACCCTAAGGAGCTGATTTACAGTCAGCCGCGTTTAGCCTCTTCGCTACCCCTCCA
>CADCPC010000057.1 GCA_902803285.1 uncultured Erysipelotrichaceae bacterium
CTCTATTATCTTTGATAATGTTAACTTTAAATATTCTGAAAATGCAGAGAAGAATACTTTAGAAAACATTAGTTTAAATATTAAATCAGGACAATTTATTGGTGTTTTAGGTTCCACTGGTAGTGGAAAAACATCTTTAATCAACTTAATCTCAAGATTATATGATGTCACTGATGGTTCAGTTTCTGTAGGCGGACATGATGTAAGAGAATATGATCTTAAAACCTTAAGAGACGCTGTTTCTGTTGTTTTACAGAAAAATGTCTTATTCAGTGGCACAATTGAATCCAACCTCCGTTGGGGTAATAAAGATGCGAGCGAAGAAGAAATGTGGAACGCCTGTAAAATTGCACAGGCTGAAGAAATTGTCAAAGCTAAGCCTGAACTATTAGAGAGCAGAGTAGAACAAGGCGGTGCTAATTTCTCTGGTGGCCAAAAACAAAGATTATGTATCGCAAGAGCATTATTAAAAAATCCAAAGGTCTTAATTTTAGATGACTCCACCAGTGCGGTTGATACCAAAACCGATAAATTAATTCGTGTTGCCTTAAAAGAAAAGGTTCCTCACATTACTAAAATCGTTATCGCTCAAAGAATTTCTTCTATAGAAGACGCCGATCAAATTATCATTATGAACGACGGTAAGATAGATCAAGTTGGTACTCATGAAGAGTTATTAAAAACCAATAAGATTTATCAAGAAGTTTACTATACACAAAATAGAGTGGGAGGTGATAACTAATGCCTCCAGTTAGAATAAGAGAAAGAGGGCGTGCCAAAAAAGGTACACTTAAGCGTTTAATCAAAATGCTCTTTAAAAAGCATGCTGTATCACTTATCATCTCTGCTTTCTGTATTTTGTTTAACGTTTTGAGCAATTTATCCGGCTCTATTTTCGCTAACTTTATCACTAACACTATTTCTAATAGTATTTATGATCACACCAATCCATTTGTGGGAGAACATACTGTGGAAGCAATGGGCATTACCATCACCACAAATATCACTGTTCTCTTAATTACATTAGGAGTTATTTACGCTATAGGCGTATTTGCCTCTTGGTGGTGGAATAGATCAATGGCGATTGTCACCCAAAGATTTATGAATGATATCCGTAAGGCAATGTTTAACCATATGCAAGATTTGCCTATCAAATATTTTGATAGAAAATCACATGGTGAAATTATGTCTTTATACACAAACGATATTGACACCATTAGACAATTTATTTCTCAATCTCTACCAAGCGTTTTATCCGCTGGTATCGCTGTTATTGCTTTATTAGTTGCAATGCTTATGAATAGCGTATGGATGACACTAGTGGTGTTATTAGGAGCTTTTGCAATGGCGATGAGCACCAAATTTATCGGTGGTAAATCATCACGTTACTTTGTAAAACAACAAAAATCACTCGCATTAGTGGAAGGCAATATCGAAGAAACTATTAACGGCTTAAGAGTCATTAAAGTCTTTAACCACGAAGAAGAATCAACCAAAGACTTCGATAAATTAAACAAAGAATTTGCGAAAAACAGCACAATTGCAAATATTCACGGCAATATCACCATGCCAGTCAATGGTAATATCGGTAACTTTATCTATGTTTTAACCGCAGTTATGGGTGTTCTTATTGTCACAATCCCAATTAAGAACTTATCCTTAACTCAATTTGGTTATCTTGATCCGCTTAATGTCTATGGCCCAATTGTTGCATTCCTAATGATGTCTAGAATGTTCACTAATAACATCAATAACTTCTCACAACAAGTTATCTTCATGGTTATGGGTATGGCGGGTGCCTCTAGATGCTTTGATTTATTAGATGAAGAAGCAGAAAGAGATTCAGGATATGCTGAATTAGTACACGCTAAATATGATGAAAACGGTAATATCGTTGAAACCGAAGAAAGAACAAGATTATATGCTTGGAAACATCCTCATAAGGATGGCACTACCACATATACCGAGCTCAAAGGTGATATTGTTTTAGATCATGTCGACTTCTCATATGTCGAAGGTCATCCAGTCTTAAAAGATGTCAGTGTTTACGCTAGACCTGGCCAAATGATCGCTCTAGTTGGTGCAACAGGTGCTGGTAAAACCACTATTACTAACTTAATTAATAGGTTCTATACCATCCAAGATGGCAAAATCAGATATGACGGCATTAACATCAATAAAATTAAAAAAGATGATTTAAGGAAATCATTAGGTATTGTTTTGCAAGACACTAACCTATTTAGTGGAACAGTCATGGAAAACATTAGATATGGTCGACTTGAAGCAACGGATGAAGAAGTTTATGAAGCTGCAAAACTTGCAAATGCTTATGACTTC
>CADCPC010000058.1 GCA_902803285.1 uncultured Erysipelotrichaceae bacterium
TGGATTAAAAGTTGCTAACATTCAAGTTAACAGAAAAATGTTATCTGAACTCGCAATCAACGATCCACAAGCATTCGCTGATTTAGTTAAAGTTGCTCAAAAGAACGTTAAATAATTTATTTATTCAATGTTATAAATTAGGATACTTGATTGTATCCTTTTTTATTTGTTTGTATTATTCTATATATAAGAAAGGGTTATGGATATGAAAAAAGCAGGACAAATTTTATTACTTATTTCAGGTATATTTACCATCATTAGCGCAATCGCTGTCATTATCGGTGGAATTGTTTGTTTAGTCTTTGCAGGACCAGAATTACGTCAAGTGATTATCGACGGAATTAAAGATGGCACCATCACCACAACAATTCCAGGAACGCCAGAAGAAGTTGCAGCTATATTGCAATCAACCTTCCTCGTTGTAGGTATCTCATTATTAGCCAGCGTTATTGTCATTGTTGGTTGTGCAGTTGTTGCCTTCTTAGGTGTCAAATTCAATTCAAAAGGTCTATATATTGCTAATATCGTTTTAGGAATAGTAGGCGGGTCTATCTTCTCGTTAATCGGTGGCATTCTCTGTCTGGCCAGTAACGAATAGCAAAACAGTATTAAAAACGAGCAATTGAACGTTGCTCGTTTTTATTATTCTCCGATAAATTTAACTTCGATGTTATTGATTGCTTCTTGCAATAGAGGTTCCCAATCAAATTTGGCTTCGTAGGCTTCACACTCCTTTAACTGAGGAGCGGTTTTAGGAGCTTTAGGAGTAAAGATTGTACAACAATCTTCATATGGCCTAATTGAAACATCATATGTATCAATCTTCTTGCTGATATTAATAATTTCAATCTTATCTAAAGTGGCGCAAGGTCTAATGATTGGCCAATTAGTGACTTCGTTAATCACATGCATGGATTGAAGTGTTTGACTTGCTACTTGACCAACAGATTCGCCACTACTGATGACTGGACAATTTCTTCTTTTGGCCAGCATTTCCGCTATTCTAAACATCATCCTTCTCATAATGGTAATGCAATAGCTTTCATCAACATTATCGTAGATAGCTTCTTGAATTTTGGTGAAAGGAACAATATTCAATCTGATCTTTTGTTGATATCTGTTAAGTTTCTTTAAGATATCCTCAAGCTTATAGATAACCGCTTCTTGAGTATATGGAGGAGAAGCAAAGTGAATGCATTCAATAGTTACTCCTCTTTTCATTAATAAATAAGCCGCTACCGGGGAATCAATTCCACCACTAAGCATATGCATGCTTTTGCCAGCTATACCAAGAGGATATCCTCCTAATCCTGGGAAAGAATTAGTAAAGATATAAGTTCCTTCTTCTCTAACTTCTATAGAAATAAGAATATCAGGATTATGAACATCAACCTTTAATTCGGTGCTTTTAAGAATCACAGGAGCAACTTTTCTAATAATTTCATCGCTCACTAATGGGAATTTTTTATTGCTTCTTTTGCAGGTAACTTTAAAGGTTTTGCCTTCTTCTTGCTTTGCAAGGGCTAAAGCGTCTTGCTTAATAACTTCGATATCATTTTCACATTTGTGAACTAAAGACATAGCTTGGATGCCAGAGATATCTTGTAGTCTTTCAATAACTTCTAAATAATCCTCATCATTAAGTTTGAGGTAGATGTGATCGTATCTTTCTTCTAACTCTAAAGAAGGGAAATCTTTCACTGCGTGCTTAATGTTATTAAATAGGAGATGGATAAATTGTTTTTTATTTTTTCCTTTGGTGGATAATTCTCCAAATCTCACCATGATATAGTCGTATTTAATCATCTGATTTCTCCTATAATCTTATCTAATTCTTTTATAAAGGTTTTGACTTCTTCTACTGTATTCAAATAGGAGAAAGAGACTCTTATTGTGTTATTAGCGATATTGTCGCTTTTACCTAATGATTTAACCACATAGCTTCCTTTTTCTTTGCTGGAATGGCAGGCCGAAGTAGAAGAAACCATAATTCCGTTTCTAGAAAGAGCTTCTACCACTACAGAAGACTTTTTATTAATAGTTGAAAAATTAATAATGTAAGGATTAATCGCCTTAGGTAAATTAAGTTCATATTTATCAGGATTATTAGATAGATATTCTATAAGAATATCCGCTAAGGATTTAACATGATTATAATGGGCTTTAGATTCTTTGATTGATATTTTGCTAGCAAGAGTAAAGGCTAGGGCACTAGCCACATCATTAGTGCTACTGCGATCTCCGTTTTCTTGTCCTCCTCCAGATAATAAAGGAAGGAGATTAATGTTTTTCTTTTTGATTAAAGCTCCAATGCCGATTAGGCCATGAATTTTATGGCTAGAAATAGTAATTAAATCAACATCGTTATAATTAATTTCTTTTTCTAATTTGGTAAATGCTTGAGCGGCATCAACATGAAAAGCAATTTTTGGATATTTCTTTAATAAGTTAGCAATGTCTTCAATTGGATTAATGACCCCAATCTCATTATTGACCGCCATAATAGAGACTAAGATTGTGTCATTTCTTAAAGCTTTTTCAACTTCACTAGCAAGAACAACACCATCGCTATTAGGTGCTAAATATGTAACTTCAAAGCCAAATTCACTCTCAAGTTGTCTAAATGCTTCTAAAACAGAAGGATGTTCATAACTAGAGGTGATGATATGCTTTCCACGATTCTTGTTTTTAAGCGCATAACCCTTAATAGCTAAATTATTCGCTTCAGTAGCAGAATTAACATAGATAATTTGATGGTTCTTTAATTTAATTAAAGACAATAATTCTTCTCTGCTTAAATCTAACTCTCTAGCAGCTTGTCTACCAAGAATATGAATGCTTGAAGGATTACCAAAAAAAGCAGAAGTAACTGCGTTATATTTTTCAATTACTTCTGGATAAGGAATGGTTTTGCTAGCGTTATCTAAGTAGATAATATTAGTCATTAGTCACACTCTTATTGTTGTAAATGGTTGTAGCTTGAGAATAAACACTATCGAATTGAGCGTCAAAGAACTCTGATTCAAATTGTTCTAATGATTGTGCCACATCTTGTTCATTACGATATTTATTAAGCAAGACAATTGTCTTTTCCGCTAAAGCAGATTGACGTGATTTTTCATCGATGTCTTCAAATATAGCTTCGCTAATATTTTTAAGTTGATCAATCTTGCAGGTGACTTCATCAACATCGATTGGTTTAGATTGAATCTTTTCATATAAATAATTTAATACATCATATGCAGCGTCAAATTTTTCTTTATATTTCTCAGTTAAGGAATCAATTCCTAAATACACAAGAGCCTTTTCGCTTTCTTTGATTCGGTAATAATAAACATAGATGATCTTATATGCTTCTTCAGCAGTAGTCTTTAAGGACTCAATATAGTTCTTAAAGTTTTCAACACCACTAGAAACAATTTCATAATTATTCTTCAAATCATCTAATTGTTTTTTAAGAAGTGAATACGGCTGTTTAGTGCCACTTAATACAAAACCATCAAGATATCTCTTAGAGTTGCCTAAGCTAGTCACTGAATCAGATAAATCTTTGATTTTGTTCTTTTGGTCTTCGCCAATTAGATAAATCTCTTCTACTTGTGGTAATAAGGAAATGATTTTTAAGAATGTCTTTTGAACCTCGTTAACATCTTTATAGATATTTTCGTAATTATCCCTGAAATATTGACGTGCAGAGATTTCGTTATCTAGTTGTTCACTGACGGTATTTATCTCAGCGATAATCAAATCGCATTCTGTATGAACACCAGAACATTGAAGGTTAAGAATTCTCTTTGTTAATTCTGCCAATCTCTTCTTCCAATCATCAACGTGATTTTTGAATCCGAGATGGAATAATGGGACGCCTTGTTTTTCTGTTTCTTTGAACTTAGCTTGAATCTCTACAATCTTCTCTGCCACTACTGTTTTTGTTAATGAACAAAGGGTTGGAAGTTCAATTAATACTTTGCCCAAAGCAATAAGAACGTTATTCATGGTTGGGATTTCATTATTAATCTCATCATATTCAGCGCTTTCAATTTCATCGTCCATTTTAGAGAAGGTGGCGTCAATTTTGTCAAACATTTTGTTAAATGTTGAAGATACCATTTCGATATCGCTACTCTCTGAGTAATAAGTTTGTTTGACGTGTCTATATAATTCTTTTAAGTAATCTACCTTTTTGCGACATTCTTCTTCTAGCTGAATAACCTTGTATAAATCTGCATCTAAAGCATTTAAGTTTTCTTCGAAGATATCTAATGCTTTTTTCGCATCAACAAATACTGTTTTGATATTCTTGAATTGATTTGCAGAAATCAAAGAGTTTAATTGTTTAATAACTGATTCAGAATATTTATCTTCTGTTTCGAAGATAGCTTTGAATCGACGTGAGAATGTTTCGTATTTGTCTAAATATAAAAGGTTGGTTCTAGAAATGATCTCGATTCTATGAATGTATTGGCTATCTTGGCCAATAAGCTTTGCATCTAAGTAAGAATAACGTTTTTGTAAATCACGGAATTGCTTACGATAAGAGTTAGGTAAGATTACATAGAGATAAATCAAAACTAATCCAGCGATTAATATTAAAGATCCGATAACAACAAGTGTAATAATGAGTGGCTCAGACATTATTGTTAGCTCCTTTCCATTAATCTAAGATTAACATTACATATATTTTACGTAAAAATTCACAAATAGCGAAAAGATTTTGATTATTTTTATAAAATTATCAATTCTATCTATCCAAAAAAGGCAATATTTTTACAAACAAAAAAACGTATTTGTAGGATATTTCTATCTCTAAATTTTCTCACTTTTCTTCCTCATAACTATTTTTGATAAAAATAAATGAATTATTTAGTTGAATTAATTTTCGCTTTCTTATATATTTATTACTGCATGTAATGCAGCATATGGATACTACTCGTCCGATGTTTGACTAACAAACAAAGTAGCCAAAGCTCAAAGGTGAAATCAATTCAAACATCCGGGGTAAGGAATTCATACCTATTCATTATTTTGCGAAAAATAACAGAAAGGAAAGGAAAAGACATGAGATACACTGGATCCGATTGGAAAAGAAGTCGTCGTTTAGGTTTTTCCACTCTTGAAACTAACAAAGAGTTAGCAAA
>CADCPC010000059.1 GCA_902803285.1 uncultured Erysipelotrichaceae bacterium
GAATCTTGAATCTCCATAAATGTCTCCACCGCAAACAATTAAACCTGTATATTCTTTTAATTCCTTCACGAATATATCACTTGGTTTGTTGTAATAAGAAATATCTACCCATAATAAATATGTAGCCTCATTATTAATAAGATGCAAATGTGAGAGATTATCTTTAAGATAATAGCTAAATAATTTTCTATTATCACTTAGGGAGTTGTTAAGTTCACAAACATAGTTTTCGCCATTTTCATAAGCTGCTATAACTGGATCAATCGCAAAATAATTTGGTTCCCCTATATCGTCTTCATAAACACCTTTTTGAATTAATTCTCTTAGTTCATGGTTTTTGATGACCATAATAGAGCTTTGTAGTCCCGCTACATTAAATGTTTTGCCAGGAGATAAGAAAGTTATTAATTTATCGTAATCGCTAACTGATAAGATAGAAACGTATCTATCAGAGTTATAATCAATGTCGCAGTGAATCTCATCAGAAAGAAGAAAAACGTCGTACTTTCTACATAAACTCACGATTCTTTCAATCTCTTCTTTACTATATCTTTTACCAATAGGATTATGAGGATTGCAGAAGATTAATGCTTTTGATTCTTTTAACTTTTCTTCTAATAAGTTCCAATCAATCTCATATTTATAGTCCTTATAGATAAAAGGACAATCCACCAATCTACGGTGATTATTCTTAATAATATTAAAAAAGACATTATAGACAGGAGTCATGAGCAAGACTCCATCATTTTCTTTGGTTAACCTTTTAATAACACTGTCTAAGGAAGCAACTATGCCACTAGAAAAAATACAGTCTTCTTTTTCGAAGTGAGAGTTATATCTAGTGCCAAACCAATTTTTATATGCCTCAAAATATCTATCACTAGCCATTGAGTAGCCATAAGAATCCACTTCACTTCTATTTCTAATAGCCTCTTTAATTTCTGGCATTACAGGAAAATCCATATCCGCAATGGAAAGAGAAATTTCTTCTTTAGAGCAATCCCATTTATAACTACGAGTGCCTCTTCTATTTTGTAAAATAGAAAAATTATATCTGCTCATCTTCGACAATTATTTCCGTTTTGGAAGGATCAATCATTTCTTTATGCAAAATAATTTCTCCCACTGATTTAACTTTTATTCTTCCAGAAATTGGATTCTTAATAGACATCACATAGCTATTAACTTCTGCGTCAATATTGCTGCATAATTCAAAGCATAAATCTGTATTGTTTAAAGCACAGTTCTTAAGAACTAGCTCATCGATATAACATAATCCTTGGTTAGATTCTATTTCACAGTTGATAAAGGTGATGTTTTTGCTATTCCACGCTAAATATTCACCAACAATTTTGCAATTTTCAACAACTAGGTTTTCAACATTCCAAAAGCTATCTTTACTATTCAATATTGAATTAGTAATCTTAACGTTTTTAGCTCCATCGAAAGCGTAGTTACCATCAAGCTCTAAATGATCTACTTCAACATCTTCACAGTTGAAGCAAAAATAATCACCAACAGCTTTAACATTTTTAAGAACAATCTTTTTGGTTCTCCAAAATGTTTCCTGAGCATTTGGAAGTTCAACATTCTCTAATGTCACATTTTCACATCTTCTAAAGAATTTTGGTGCTTCTAAAAAAGAATCCTTAATCACAAGATTCTTTGTATACCAAATACCGCTTCTGGCGGTAATAAGTGTTTTGATATTTGAGCACACCACATTTGTGGAGTACCACAAAGGATATTTCCATCTAAATTCGGTGTTAATAACTTCTAAGTCAGAACATTCTTTTAATGGAGATTCTCCATCTTCGAATATGCAATCTTTAACAAGAAAATTATGTATGTTATAACACGCTCTTTCACCAGTATAAGTTGAGGGTTTAAGAGTGTGTTTCATTATTTTGCTCCCTTGCCTTTTAAAACTGTAGGAATAACGCGGAAAATTAATCCCAAATCAAAGAAGAGTCCCCTTAATTTGAAATAATCAAGTTCGAGTTTTTGTCTTTCTCCACCAGCGTAAGAAATATCGCTTCTTCCTTTAACAGCCCAATAGCCAATTAATCCAGGTCTTGCGCTTAAAAGAATCTTTTGCTCTTCTTCAGTAAAATGCTTTTTGAGCTCAAAATCGGTAATTGGTCTTGGACCAACAATTGACATTGAACCAAATAAGATATTGAAAAGTTGAGGAAGCTCATCTAAAGATAACTTTCTTAAGACTTTTCCAACTGGAGTAACACGTGGATCGTGATCAACTTTTCTTTCTTTTTTCCATTGTTTAAGTTGTTGCTTAGTAAGATATTTTTCGATTCTTTCTTCAGCATCGACGTACATAGAACGGAATTTATAAACGTGAATCTCTTTACCGTTTTTTCCAATACGATGATCACGATAAATGCCAGGACCTTTAGATGTTAAGAAAACTAGTAAAAAGATTATTAATAGTAGAGGCGAAAGCACTAAAATGCCTAAGAATGAAAGGGAAATATCAAAAAATCTCTTCCAAAATCGATACCATTTGCTCGCCTTTTTATAAGGCAATTGATCAATATTTTGTTCTAATTTTCTACTCATAAAATCACCTAAAGTTCCATATTATTATATTATTATATAAAAATATTTCAAATCAAAAGTTATCAAGCCACACTTATAGATATATAATAGTGTTATAAACGGAGGCAGTTATGAAAAGCACACCACTTGGAATTAGAAAATGGCTAGCTTTTATTTTGGCCGGATTAGTCGGTCAATTAGCGTGGGCTATTGAAAACAACTACTTAAACTTATACATCTTTGCAGCTTCTGGAGATTATGGATTCATTCCAGTCATGACAGCTTTAAGTGCGGTCGCTGCAACATTAACAACATTATTTATTGGGGCTTTAACCGATAGATTAGGAAAGAGAAAGATATTTGTATCTTGTGGATATATCATTTGGGGTATTTCCATTATCTTATTTGCTTTCTTAGATCCAAAGAGCTCTGTCAGTATTGTTGCTCATAGCGGCTTTGTTGCTGGAACAATGATTGTTTTAATGGACTGTATCATGACCTTCTTTGGTAGCACCGCTAACGATGCAGCATTCAATGCATTTGTTAACGATCAAACTGATGAAACCAATAGAGGTAAGGTTGATAGCGTATTAGCAACGCTCCCATTATTTGCAATGATTGCCGTTACTTTAGTTGGCGGAATGCTAGGCATCGGTAATAAAGAGAGCCTTCCAGTACATTGGGACATTTTCTTCTACATCTTTGGTGGTGTCACTTCGTTAATTGGTATTATCTGTTTGTTCTTATTGCCTCAAGATAAGGCTATCCCTAAAAAAGAAGAGCGTTACCTCAAAAATATCTTCTACGGTTTCAGACCTAAAGTTGTCAAAGATAACAAAGAACTATATCTTGTCTTAATCGCGTTCATGATTTTCAACATTGCCATTCAATGTTTTATGCCATATTTCATGATTTATATTCAGAACGTTTTAAATATTACTGGTAATAATTTCACCATCACACTAGGTATTGTTCTAGTTGGTGCATCATTAATTACCATTGTAGTTGGCGCCTTCATGGATAAGATTGGGCGTAGTAAAGTTATATTCCCTGCCTTAGGTTTTGCTTTTATTGGTGGAATTATCATGACATTTGTTAATGAGCAAATAGGTGTTATCTTTGGCGGCATCATCTTAATGGCAGGATACTTATGTAGCACCGCTGTTTTGTCTTCAAAAACTCGTGACTATATTCCAGAAGGTAGAGATGGTGTCTTCCAAGGCGTGAGAATGGTATTTGTCGTTTTGATTCCAATGGTAACTGGACCATATATCGGACAAGGCGTTTCACATATCAATGGAAAATTCTACACTGACCCTGATTTCGGAACTGTCTCAATTGAACCAAATAAATACATATTCTTGTTCACTTCAATTATCCTATTATTCGTATTAATACCACTTATCTTTTTAGTGAGAAAAGAGAAACAACATGAAGCAACCACTGAGTGAATATCCTAGACCACAATTTTATCGAGATAGCTATGTCTCATTAAATGGTGTGTGGGAATATAAAATTAGCGAAAATTCTGAAATTCCACAGAGTTTTGATGGAGAAATTATTGTTCCTTTTTCTCCTGAGTCTCCTTTAAGCGGAGTCAATAAAACACTTCAACCAAATGAATTTTTGTTCTATAAAAAAGTGTTTAAACTTGATGAAGAATTTGTCCTTGATAAAGTTATACTACACTTCTTAGCAGTAGACCAAATTGCAGAAGTATATTTAAATGGCCATTTTTTAGGTAAACACATCGGAGGTTTCCTACCTTTTGAATTTGAAATTAAGGAATATTTAGAAGAGGAAAACACCCTCATTGTTAAGGTACAAGATTTATCAGATACATCATATCATTCTAGAGGAAAGCAAAGACTCAAACACGGTGGTATTTGGTACACCCCTCAAAGTGGAATTTGGCTACCAGTTTGGTTAGAAAGCGTTAGATACAAATACATTGAAAAAGTTAAATTCACACCTGATATTGATAAAGAAGAAATTATTATTAATGTCACCGCTAATGTTGATGAAGCAATTATTCATATATTTGGTATCGATCGTCCAATTGCCTGCAATAAAGATAATCATATTAAGGTAAAAAATATGCATCTCTGGACTCCTGAAGACCCATATTTATATTTTGTAAGAATCTCAATTGATGAATATGACGAAGTTAGTTCATATTTCGCAATGCGTAAATTCTCAGTAATTGAAGATTCTAAAGGTTATAAGCGATTAGCGTTAAATAACAAACCAATCTTTATGAAAGGCGTCTTAGACCAAGGATATTATCATGAAGGCTTATTAACTCCACCAGATTATGATGCTTATATCAAAGATATAGAACTCGCTAAATCATTAGGCTTTAACACAATTAGAAAACATATCAAAATTGAAATCCCACGTTGGTATTTTGAATGTGATAAACGCGGTATGATTGTGTGGCAAGATTTTGTTAATGGAGGAACTGATTATAAAATTTCCACTATTACATTCCCATTAATCTTTGGTATTCATCATTCTGACCACAACTACAAAGCTTTTGGAAGAATATCAGAGGAAGGCAGAAAAGAAGCTATAGAAGAGTTTAAACAAACTGTGGAATATTTATATAACTCTCCTTGTATCGCTCTCTGGACCATCTTTAATGAAGGCTGGGGACAATTTGACGCTAAAGAAGTGTACCCTATTATTGCTGCCTTAGATAAAACTCGTATTTATGACCATGCTTCTGGTTGGCACGATCAAGGAATAAGCGATACAAAATCACTTCATGTTTACTTTAAAAAAGTAAAACTACCTAAAAATAAAGGTAGGGCTATTATTGTTTCTGAATTTGGAGGTTTAGTCCTCCCAATTGAAGGACATCAGATTAAAGGTAACAGTGTTTACACTAAGTTCAAAGACGCTGAAAGTTATCTCCAAGCTTATAAGAAAATGATGGAGAGAGATGTTGTTGCAAATATTGATAAAGGTCTTGCTGCAACTATCTATACTCAACTTACTGATGTTGAGGAAGAAACCAATGGTTTTATCACTTATGATAGAGAAGTTTTAAAGGTCGATCCTCAAAAGATTAAAGAGATAAACGATAAAATAATTATCTAATAGAAATAATCACATTCTAATAGTATAATTACGACATAACCTAGGAGGTAAATATCGATGGCTAGAAAGAAAGTCAAAATCGATCATAGTCTTTGCATCGGATGCGGTTGTTGTGCAGGTACATACCCAGATGACTTCGTTATTGGTGATAGCGGACTAGCAGAAGTTGTTAGTGGCGAAGCTGACGAAGAAGCCGTTAGTGTCTGCCCTTGTGGTGCAATCTCTGAAGAAGAGTAAGATATAATAAAAAACCAGATCATGAATTTGTGGTCTGGTTTTTTATATGCTTTACATAGTAACTTTTTCTACTAATTTATGGACTCTCTTATATAAGAGAAGGGTTGCCGCAATAACAATTGCGTCTTTGAAGGCATTAAACGGTAATCCGACAGCGTACAAGAATGGCCATCTTAAGTTAGGAATATTGATACCTGCTGCTCTAACCATACCCATAATTGCAGCTTCTGGTAAATGCATAACCGCCATATAGAAATCTAAAATTAAGAATGTGGTAATAAAACTTGCTGCTAAAATTTGAAAAACAGTGCCAACTGCTAAGCCAATAAACACACCTTTGAAGTTACGTTTCTTCTTATAGATGATTGCTGCAGGAATGATGAAGAATAAGCTATAAATGAAATCAGCAAGTTCGCCAACGCACATTGTGCTAGTCATTGGTAGCTTAACTATCGTCTTAATTAGCAAAGCAAAAATTGCGCTCCAAGGTCCATAAGCAAATCCAGCGATTAGAAGAGGAATTTCATCTAAGTGAACTTCCAAGAAAGATGGGAAGAATGGAAGCCTAAATTTCAATCCTGGAACAATATATAAAATTATAGAAATCGCTGCAAAAACGGCAGTTCTTGTAATAAATTTAGTAGTAATTGATTTCTTTTTAAATACTACTTTGACTAAGAAATAGACTACCGCAATGACGGCGAATGTTAAGACAATTGCTAGTCTAGTCGTGTTGTAATTTTTCATAAAAAATAGCCCTCTACTTCAGGGGCTACCAATAAGAATAAATCTTATATACTTCTATCATCCAGACTTTACTGTCGCCACTTGAATTTCACAAGTTCATGCAATCTCTTGCTCGCGGGGTTTACCGCCGGTCGCGTTATTATCGCTGCCCTGAAGTATTTATATTGTATAACTAAGTTATAGAAGATTAAAGAGGTTTGTTTTTAATTTCTCCATATTGTCTAGGATACTTTTTATTTGTGGCTTTAATCTTTTTGATTTCGATTAAAATTCTCTTTTCTTTGCTTTCAGGCAGATAATCAGTTTTGACAATGCCTAGTTTGCCACCCAACTTTTTAATAGCGTCGTTAGCTAATTCGATTTCTTCTAAACCAATCGCGCCCTTCATAGCAATAAACGATCCACCAATCTTTAATAAAGGCAAGACCAATTCAACAAGAATGTTTAAAGGCGCTACAGCTCTAGCAATTACAAAATCAAATGATTCGCGATTATCGTTATCAAATTCTTCAATTCTAGCAGTTACAGGCTTGACGTTTTTAATAGAAATTTCATCAATAACAGAGCAGATGTGCTTTATTTTCTTATTTGTAGAGTCTAAAAGAGTAAAGTTTCCGCTACTGCAAATAGCCAGAGGCAAACCAGGAAAACCTGCCCCTGTTCCAACATCTATAACTGTTTTATTTGAGAAATCAAAATACTTTAAAGGAAGTAATGAATCATAAATCATTAGTTCTCTAAAACTATCTTCATCTTTAATAGCGGTAAGATTGAATTTTTCATTAGCGGCAAGAGTTAAATTCATAAGTTTTTCAAGCTTGTCAAAATCATTATTTATAAAACTAGTTTTATAAAATATGTTTTCTTTACATGCTGAAACTAATAAATCTCTATTCATGCTTATTCTCTTTCTTAATATTTAATATTAGCATTGAGACATCACTTGGATTAACACCACTAATTCTACTGGCTTGTCCAACAGTTAAAGGTCTAACAACATTTAACTTTTCTCTAGCTTCAAGTCTTAATCCGTTCATATTTAAATAATCAATTTCTTTTGGATTAGGAATTAACATCTTTTCAAGTTTGGATTGATTCTCTGCTTCCTTTTTTTGTTTGATAATATATCCTTCATACTTTTCAATGATTTCTATTTCTTCAATAGTTTGTTCATCAAGATTAAAGTCTTGAAGTTCAGGAATAAACTTAGACAATTCACTATATTTTACTAATGGTCTTTTTAATAGCTCACTAGCTAAAATGCCACCTTTAAGTTCGTTGTATCCTAAAGAAGAAATATATTCTTCAACTTCTGGTCGTTTGCCAACATATGTGGATTCCAATATAGATATAACTTTATCAATATTATTTTTCTTAGTTATAAACCTTTGATATCTATCTTCTTTAACAAGCCCAATTTGATGTCCAATCTCTGTTAAACGTAAATCAGCGTTATCATGTCTTAACAATAATCTAAACTCTGCTCTAGAAGATAAAAGTCTATATGGTTCAACAGTTCCTTTGGTCACTAAGTCATCGATCATCACACCAATATATGATTGATCTCTTCTTAAAATAAGCGGTTCCCTACCCATAATTTTCAAAGAAGCGTTTATACCTGCCATTAATCCAAGAGCAGCAGCTTCTTCATATCCGGAAGTTCCACAAATCTGTCCAGCGATATATAATCCTGGCCATTTTTTAAGTTCTAGAGTTGGTTCATATTCCTCAGTTTTAATAGCATCGTATTCAATTGCGTATGCATACTTTAAAAACACTGCATTTTCAAATCCTGGTAAAGATCTAACCATCAATTCTTGGATTTCTTTGGACATTGAGGTTGAAAAACCTTGTAGATAAATAGAATTCGTATATCTGGATTCTGGTTCTAAGAATAATTGATGTCTTTCTTTATCTTTGAAAGTCATAATTTTACTTTCAATTGAAGGACAATATCTAGGACCAGTGCCAACGATGTTGCCAGAGAATAAAGCAGTATCATCTAAATGGTCTTTAATAATTTGATGAGTTGTTAAATTTGTATAGATTAAATGACATACTTCTTGTTCTTCTAAAGGTATAAATTTATCAGTCATAAAAGAGAACGCTAATTTACCCTTCGTTCCTGGTTCAACTTTTGCCTTAGAAAAGTCGATAGATTCTTTAGCAATACGAGGTGGAGTACCAGTTTTAAGACGATATGTCTGAATTCCCATGCTTCTTAAATAAGGCGATAAGCCAAGTGATGGTTTTTCTCCATCTGGGCCTTCAGAGATAACTTCTTTGCCTCTGAAAATACAGCTCTCCATATAAGTTCCAGTAGAAAGAATAACGGCATCAGCGGTATATTCTTCTCCGCTTTCCAAACGAACTCCAAAAACTTTATTTTCATCGTGAATTAAAGAATTAACAATTCCTTCTTTAACAGTCAAATTTTCACACGAAAGTGCCAAATTTTGTAAATATTTAGGGTATTCGAGTTTATCTTGCTGCGCTCTTAAACATTGAACACCAGGACCTTTTCCAGTATTCAACATTTTCATTTGTAAATAATGATGATCGGCAGCAATTCCCATCATGCCTCCAAGAGCATCAATCTCTCTTACCACAATGCCTTTAGCGCTTCCTCCGATTGAAGGATTACAAGGCATATTCCCCATCATCTTTATATTTATAGATATCAAAAGAGTACGCATGCCTAAATGCGCACTAGCAAATGCTGCTTCGAGGCCAGCGTGGCCTCCACCAACAACAATTACTTGGTAGTCCATTATCCTACACTACCCTCCATATCCATTTTGATTAATTGGTTCAATTCAACCGCGTATTCCATTGGCAATTCTCTACTAAATGGTTCGATGAATCCCATGACGATCATCTGGGTTGCTTCTTTTTCTGTAATGCCTCTGCTCATTAAATAGAAGAGTTGATCTTCATTGATTTTACTGACTGTAGCTTCGTGTTCAATATATGAAGTATTGTTTTTAACTTCATTTGTTGGGATTGTATCACTCTTAGAAATGTTATCTAAGATTAAGGTGTCACATTCAACATGACTTCTACAGTTAGACGCTCCTTCTTTATGTCTAACAGTGCCTCTATAATTAGCAACACCACCATTTTTAACGATAGACTTAGAAATAATTGTTGATGTTGTGTTATTGGCCTCATGAATCATTCTAGCTCCAGCATCTTGGAATTGTCCTTTTCCTGCTACTGCAATAGAAATACAAGTTCCTTTAGCGCCTTCACCCTTAAGAATACAAGCAGGATATTTCATATTAACTTGGCTACCAATATTTCCATCAATCCATTCCATAGAAGCATTTTCATAACAAACCGCCCTCTTGGTGACAAGATTAACAATGTTTGTGGACCAGTTTTGAACTGTTGAATAACGGCACTTCCCGCCTTTTAAAACAATAATTTCCACCACTGCTGCGTGTAGGGACTCCTTTGAATATGTTGGAGCAGTGCATCCTTCAACATAATGTACATCTGCATCTTCATCAACGATAATAAGCGTCCTTTCAAATTGTCCGCTCTTCTCGTTATTGATTCTAAAATATGATTGTAAAGGTTTGTCTAAATGCACTCCTTTTGGAACATAGATAAAGCTTCCGCCTGACCAAACAGCACCGTTTAAAGCGGAAAATTTATTATCGGCAACAGGAATTACAGTTGAGAAATATTTTTTAAATAAATCTGGATATAGTTTTAATGCCATATCAGTGGAAAGGAAGATAACTCCTTTATCTTCGATTTCCTTAAGCATGTTATGATAAACCACTTCAGATTCGTATTGAGTGGATACGCCGGCTAAATATTTTTGTTCAGCTTCAGGAATACCAAGCCTATCAAAAGTGTTTTTAATAGTTTCAGGAACTTCGTTCCAATTCTTAACTTCCTTATCACTTGGACGGGTGAAATATGTATATGAATCAAAATCTAAATCTTTAAGATTTGGTCCATAATTTGGTAAAGGCATAGCCTTAAAAGCTCTAAGAGCTTTAAGCCTGAATTCAAGCATCCAATCAGGCTCGCCTTTCATCTTAGAGATTTGAGTAACGATCTCTTCATTTAATCCTTTTGCGGTCTTAAAAGTAGAGACATCCTCGTCTTTAAATCCATATTTATAATCTTCTTGAAATTTAATGTCTTCTTTTGCCATTATTTTTCATCCTTTAAGATTTTGTCTGCAGCATTCCAACCGATGGTCGCGCATCTAATACGTGCTGCTTGTTTGCTTGTGTTAATAAACACAATTGCTTCTTCTAAAACATCTTCATCAAACGGTTCTTCATGCATCATATGATGGTATTGTTCAATCATGTAGATTGCTTCTTCTTTGGTTTTGCCTTTTATTAAGTCACACATAATATCTGTTGAGCTTAAAGAGATTGTACAAGCAACGCCTTCAAAACAAGCATCAATAACTTTATTATCTTTTACTAATAAGAAAATATCTAAATCATCAATGCAGTTATCGGAATGCATATGTACTTTTTCATATCCATCTTGTGTAGGGATATGCTTATTTGTTGGATGAGAAGAGTGATCCATAATAATACTTCTCATCATGTCATTAGTCATTGAAATAGGCATCTAGTATATCTCCTCCGTTTAGTAAATTTTCGACGAAAACATCGATTTCTTCTTTTGTTGTATATAGATATGTAGACATTCTTACTGTTGCAGGCGTGCCTAATAATCTATCAATCATCTTTGCACAGTGTTGTCCACTTCTAACAGCAATTCCTTTTGAATTGAGTAATGTTGCCTCATCTTGAGCAAAAACACCTTTTTTATTAAATGTTAATATGCTACCATCATTATCTTTATTATAAATAATAACATCTTCATTATTACCCATTTTATCTAGTAAGTAAGCATGTAGCTCTTTTTCATGCTCTTCAATATTTTCCATACCAATAGAAGATAGGAACTCTACAGCAGCTCTAAATCCCATAATACCCGCAAGATTCAAAGTTCCAGCTTCAAATTTTGCTGGAGCTTCTAATAGAAGATAGGTTCCATCATTTTTGAAAGAAACATTCATTCCGCCACCAGTAATAAATGGATCCATATCGTTTAATAGCTTTTCTTTTGCCACTAGCGCTCCAATTCCTGTTGGTCCACACATCTTGTGAGCAGAGAAAGTTAAGAAGTCGATATCTAAATCTTTGAAATCAGTTTTTAAATGTGGAACAGATTGTGCTCCATCAATGCATATTAAAGCATTATGCCTATGGCATAATTTTGCAACTGCTTTAACATCAACTCTATATCCTAAAACATTGCCAACATGAGCAATTGATACAAGCTTGATATTCGGATGCTTGTTTAAAGATTTTTCAACTTGTCCAACAGTAATTCTTCCATCTGTATTTATAAAATAGATACTACATTTAGTAAGTTCGGCAATTCTAAACCATGGCAAACTATTGGAAGCATGTTCAGCTTCACTAATAAGGATGCCGTCTCCTTCTTTAAGATATTTAAGAGCATAGCCATAAGCAACTAAATTCAAAGCTTCCGTATCTCCACTAGTGAAAACCACTTCATTAACTTCAGAATTTACAAATTTCGCAATTGCTTCCCTGGCTTTAGCTACTTCTACATCCATGAAATAACATAAATCATAGTCTCCACGATGGGAATTAGCAGTCATTTCAGCATAATATCTATTTGTCGCATCAATAACACATTGAGGTTTTAATGTTGTGGAAGCATTATCAAGAAACACAAGAGGCTTCCCTTGCATTTTCTTGTTGCCATCTAGCATTGGAAATTGTTTCCTAATCTCATAGACGTCGTACATTATAATCGACCTCCAATTAGTGCATTAATACGTTCCACTTTATCGTCATCGAAACCCTTAAAAATAGGTTTTAGATAACCTAATGTTATTAGTAATCTAGCATCTTCCACGCTTAAGCCACGAGAGGTTAAATAAAACAAGTGCTCATCGTTAATTTTTCCTACCGCAGCAGCATGGCTTGCTTCGATATCATTTTCATCAATTTTTAATATTGGTTTTGCAACAGCATCACTCTTAGGATCAAAAACCATAATCTTGGCGTTTTGCTCAGTCTTAGATTTAATGCTGCCATTTAAAATATGGCTGGTGCCAGAGAAGACTAATTTGCTCTCTTCTTTAGCGACACCATAATTATCGACACGAGCAAAAGTTAATGGAGAATTATGGAAGACAGAAACCGAAATATGTTTGTTATCCTTTTCACTTGCAAGACTTGCTAAATGCCAAGTTGCACGCGCATTTTCTTTATTAAGATTAATGACAACATTTGCTGTATTTTCATCAGTCGAGAAATCGGCGAAATGAATCATAATTTCTGCATTTTGTCCAACATTTGCGAGAATTTTTAAATTTTTCACTGGTTTATCAGCAAGAAAAGATATGTGAAGATAAGCTCCATCTTTAACATCAAAATTAAGCTCATTATCGTCACTTAATCCATCGATAAAAATAGAGGCGTTATCGTTTTCGGATATAACAAAACTAACGGACTTATCTATTCCGAGTAATGAAATATCCTTTTTATCTTTTAAATTAATAACATCCATATTACTTCTTTGTGACTTCTCTAACTGCGCAACTGCCAATAGAAACAGTATTCATGTTAGTTTCTTCTTTTGCAATTTCTATACCGAGTTCTGTCTTGATGAATTCATAACCGTTTTTATCAATGCGTTTAATGAGTTCAACACCCCCATCAAGAACGATTCTTCCGTTAATCATAACAATAGCTCTTGTAGGTTGGATTAAATCGAATAATCTAGCATAGTGTGAGATAACCAAAAAGCCATGTCCTTTTGCCTTTTCGTTTTTAATAACATCAGCAACAATTTGAATCGCATCAACATCAAGGCCAGAATCAATTTCATCAAGCATTGCAATCTTTGGTTGAAGCATGATGAGTTGGAGAATTTCATTTCTCTTCTTTTCTCCGCCAGAGAAGCCTTCATTTAACGCTCTGGTTGCAAGATCGAAAGGCATTTTAACTTCTTTTACTGCACCATCAAGTAACTTATAGAATTTATAAGTTGATAAATGTTCATCAATTTTTGCGTTAACTGCTGCTCTTAAAAAATCTGAGTTAATAACGCCTGGCACTTCTGGTGGGTTTTGTAACGCTAAAAATAGACCTGCTCTTGCTCTTTCATCAGTGGTCATATTTGTTAAATCAACATCATCTAAGAAGATTTTTCCTTCTGTGATTTTGTATCTTGGATGTCCCATGATGACATTAAGTAGAGTGGATTTGCCGTGTCCGTTTGGACCTAATAACGCTACTGTCTCACCTTCAGAAATGCTAAGATTAACACCTTTTAATATTGGCTTTCCTTCAACTTCGACATGTAGGTTTTCAATTTTTAGTGTTGCCATATGCCTTTTTACCTCACCGAGAAATAATTGTAATGACTAGCAAAATAAATCGCAAACTATATGATAATTTTTGTTAAATATATATGGTTTTGTGTCTATGCATTACGTACTAAAACACGCAAATAATTAAAATTATTATTGCGCGCCTTTTTTTATGTGTATAAAATGTTATCACTATGTATTTTGAAAAAGGAGAGTACAAAATGAACAAGAAAAAGCTATCTGCTGGTTTAGTTGCTTCTTTCATTGGTGCGCTTGCCTTAACAAGTTGTAGTCAAACTGCAACAGTTACTCCAAAAGATAATTCATTAGTCGAATTAGTTGGTTACAACGGTGAAACTGACAAAATCGAAGTTAAAACTGATGATTTATATGGCAAGTATAGTCATTCTACTGATGGCACCAAGCTATACTATGATGCAATCTTAGAAGCATTAGTTAGATACGAGTATCCAACATTAAGTGAACAACCAGGCACAACACTCAAGAAATACAAGACTCTTGTTGCTGAAGCCGAAGCTAAAGTCACTTCTTCTAAACAAACCGCAAATGAAAATGCCGCTTCTAACGGCACATCTTATGCAGAAGAATGGGACAAAATCCTTGAATCCCATGACTGCGAAAATGAGGAAGACCTCAAACAATATTATCTTTATGATTTAGAAAAAACTGAATTAACTGATAAGTATTTCAAGGAAAACGAAGCAGAATTAATGGACAAATACATCGGTGTTGATTCTGATTGGAAAGAAGTTGGCGAATTTGATGAAGCACAATCCTTATTCCCATATCACATTCTCCACGTATTAGTATCTTTAGATGCTAGTGGTACCGATTATGTTCGTGGCACTATTTCAGAAAGCAATGCAACAAAATTATGGACTGTTGTTCGTAAATTAATCGATAAGTCTTATACATTTGAAGGTGTCGCTTCTTCTGATAGTGACGATCCAGGTAGCAAAGCTAAATTTGGTGATGTTGGCTTAATGACCACAAAGACAAGTTTCTACAATGAATTCAAATTAGGTATCTATGCTTACGATGCAATTTTAAGCAAAGTTAATACAGAGACTGACACTGGCGATCATCCAACTGACATTATTTATAAGGCATTTGGATTAAACAAAGATGCAGAAGTTGTTGTTAATACTACAAGTGAGAAGATTGAAAAAGAGCCTGTTACTAAATTGATTGGCAATGAAATGGCCAAGAATGTTAGAACTCCAATTCGTCAAATTGGTAGTGAATCAATTCCAACAGTCCCATACAGTGTTTTCAAACTAATTAGTGATCATGCAAAAGATGAGAAAATCACTGGTGCAACAATTGAAGCAGGCACAGCCGCACTTCCAAGAAATATTCTTTATAACCAATTCTTAAACTTCCATTCACCATTCTTAATTACAGATGAAGATTTTGCATTTACTGGTGCAATTAAAGAAGAGGACAGTTATACACTCACACATCATGACTTCACAGATAAATCATCTGGTCTTGCAATTATGAATGAAAAAGGTGAAGACAATACAAACTTTGTCGAATTGACAATTGGTGGAGTTCAAAACAAGTACTTATGCGACACTAACGGTAACGTTGTTATCGGTGTTAGAAGTTCCGCTGGTATCCACTTCATGGTCATGAGAAAATCTATTTTCTATGAAACAAATAAGGCTGCTGGAAAAGATGGTCAATCTTTAGAAGATTACTACACAACTAAAGTTCCAGGCGAAGAAGGCTATCCATCATCAGGTGAAACATATGTCAATATGCAATACACAACCGATGAAAGCTACTACAAAGATAGATCTGATGAAATCAAAAACGCTGTTAAATCATCTGATTTTGACGCAGCTTACGATTACAGAATTTATGAAGATCTATTAAAATTCGCTGGCGACAAAGTTAAATTCTTTGATGAAGATGAAAACGGCAACAGCGTTATCAAGAGTAACATCGAAAAATACATAGAATTATTAAGAGAAACAAGTAAAGAAAGCAATGATAAGTCCATCAATGAAGCATGGCAATCATACTTATTTACACTTTCATATCAAAACGAAGTTAGACAAATGACTGGTGCATTAGTGCCAACCACATGTGCATTTAACTTCAATAGCACAAACGCTAAGGAATGGAAAGAAGGAGGATACTGCTATGTCAAATAAGAAACCTATTAAATTAGCCGTATTATCTATCATCGGATTACTCGGTTTAGCAGCTTGCTCCAAAACAACTGAGGAAGTTTATTCCAAACCATCCAACTATGAAGATCCAATCGTCTCATTTACAGACGCTGAAGATGTTCATAACGACATTTTAAGTGTTATTTATGACTCAATGCATGACAGCAGTTTAAGTTCTAAAACTTTAGATGAAGTTTTATATCTTTATGCTGAAAGTGTCTTTGGATCATATAACAAAATCACATTAAAAGATGGCGACGCTATCACATTAAAAGATGCAGTCATCTCTTACACAAAAGAAAATAACATTAGCAAAATCAATACATTCATCAAGGCTCATAAGTCTTATTGGACTTATAATGATGACGGCAAGCACATTGATGCAGATGGCAATGTCATCGCAGAAGGTGCTGATTGGAATCCTAACGCATATGAAATCGATCACGTTATTTCTAAATATGACGCTATCGAAACTCGTATTGCAGAAGCAATGTTTGAAAAAATCAATGGTGGCTCTTACACCGTTAAACACTATTTTGGCGAATCTGATTTCTTAAAATCTTTATATCAAGATAGTAAAAAAGTTAACTATGTTAAGAATCTTGAAAAAGTCATTATTCCTTACACAGTTGAAGGCGAAAGCATCTTTGATGAATTTACCGGATTTGATGGTAATTCTCACACCGCTTTACACCGTGAATATTACCAAGACAGTGCTTCTATTGAAGTCACTGAAAACACAGATGATTTATACAAAGCATGTAAGTACACTTACATTGAAGATGAACTCATCCCAACAATTTATAACGATTTATTAGTTGAACAATATTTGTTAGATGAAGACATCGCTGCTGTTAGAAACTCTAGAGCTAGAAAAATCAATGTTATCAAGATTGAAAAATACTCTAACTTCTCTAACAACGCAGATATGCTCGTTAAATCATTAGTGAGCGAAATCTACGCTAACGTACCTACAGGTGAACACGTTGAATTTGATTCAGAAAAAGTCGAAGACTTTGGTACAAGCTTATTCAATAAATACAGTGTTATCGCTAAAGGTTTATATGACCAAATCCAAGATGCGCCAGATGATGCTTGGGCAGGTTTACCAGCTAAGACAATCGTTGAAAATCTCAATAACTTAGCAAGTGACGTTTACGAAAGCGAAAAAATCACTGTTGATACTAAAGATATCTATTATTACAAAAACACCACCTATGGTGATTTAGTTAAAGATTACGATGAAGTTAACAAAGTCACTGACTATGACTCTATGAGTGATACAAAATACTCAACATTCACTTCTAGTGGCACACGCACTATCAAAGAAGGATTTGAACAACAAAAGATTGATATCATGCAATCTGAAACAGTTACAAAAGGTTGGTACATCCAATCTCAAACACCTTCCTTAGATAGCAATGGCACTATCAACGACCGTTTATTCAAACTCTCAGTTGCTAATGCAAGAATCGAAGTTAAAGCAGACGGCACAGGCGTTGAAGCATTAGACGCCGCTGATAGATTTGTCTTAAAAGATGGTGAATGGAAGCTTAGAACTTCTGCAAGTGATACAGAAAACAAATTCCTCTGCTCTATCAATGGTATGTTCTTCTTAAAATTTGAAGGACAATATTCCGGTGATGACTGGAAGAACGACATCGTTTACGATGATGGTAATGCTTATTATCTCGTTCAAGTTATCGAAGCTGCAAAAGATTCTAAATTAAGAAGTACTTCTGCAACTAGCTACGCAAAAACACGTAGTCAAGAATTCATGGATGAAGTTATCGATGAAGTCGCAAAGATTGTTGGAGATACAGGTAGCTACACCAGCTTATCAAGAGATCACTGGTTAGAAGAAATGTCTCTCGTCTATCACGATCAAAAGATCTACGATTACTTCAAAGACAACTATCCAGATTTATTCAATTAATCAAAACTACAAAACCAGATGCAAAAAAACATCTGGTTTTTATTATCTTTAGATATAAAATAGATATGAAGGTGATATAAATGGAAAAAGATATTTTCTGTAAAATTATTGATGGGGAAATCCCATGTTATAAACTCTATGAAGATAATGACGTTTTAGCCTTTTTAGACATCTCTCAAGTTACAAAAGGCCATTCTTTAGTAATTAGCAAAAAACATTATGATAATTTCTTAACTATTCCAAAAGAAGAAATGCATAAGGTCATGGATGTTGCTCAACTATTAGGCCAAGTCGCTATTAAGTTTATGGGTGCTAAAGGGGTTAATATCCTCACTAATTGTTATGAAGAAGCAGGACAAACAGTAAAACATTTCCATGTCCACGTCATTCCTAGATACGAATCTACTGATGGATTTATCCTGGAAATGAAAAATAACGCTGAAGGATTAAATCTTCCAGCAATTGCAAACTTCGTAAAGGAAAACTTAAAGTAAAAGAAAGAGATACGTTAAATCGTATCTCTCTTTTTTATTTCTTCTTATAGAAGCTTCTACCATCTAGTGGGAATATTTTTTGAGTGAATTCCCCAGACTTAACTTCCTCATATGCCTTATCTAGGATAAGCATCTTGCTATCTAATGAGTCAACAATAGAGAGAATTAATGCTTCTCTAGTTAATGGCAATACTGGAGAACCAAATTCATATTGCCCGTGATGAGATAGAATCATATGTTCAAGTAATATAGGCACTTCACTTGTAATATTAAGTTCTTCAGCGGCCTTTCTAATTTCCGCCATGCCTATGGAGATATGACCTAATAATTTGCCTTCTACTGTGTAGTGATAAATCGCAGGGCCACTTAACTCAATCATTTTGCCAAAGTCATGAAGAATCGCACCTGTAATTAATAAGTC
>CADCPC010000060.1 GCA_902803285.1 uncultured Erysipelotrichaceae bacterium
ACGATGTAAGGAACACCGACTTGACGAGCAAGTAAGATGTGTTCACGAGTTTGTGGCATAACGCCATCAGTACCAGCAACAACTAAGATTGCACCATCCATTTGAGCAGCACCAGTAATCATGTTTTTGACGTAGTCAGCGTGACCTGGACAGTCGACGTGAGCATAGTGTCTCTTTTCTGTTTGATACTCAATGTGGGCAGTATTAATTGTGATACCACGAGCTTTTTCTTCAGGAGCAGCATCGATTTGATCGTATGCTTTCTTTTCGGATAAGCCTTTTTTTGCTAAGACAGTTGTAATAGCTGCTGTTAATGTTGTTTTACCGTGGTCGACGTGGCCAATAGTACCAATGTTAACGTGCTCTTTAGATCTGTCAAATTTTTCCTTTGCCATTGTTTGAATTTCTCCTTTCACTAAATGAATTCAACGTTTTTAATATAAAGCAAATTTAATTTATAATCAATACCAATCAAATTGGTTATTAATTATTTCCTAATTAGCGGGCAGACATACCGCTTTTTTTGATAATTTCGTCTTGGACGTATCTTGGAGTTTCACCGTAATGATCGAATTGCATTGCGTAGTTTCCACGACCTTGAGTCATAGAACGTAGGTCAGTGACGTAGCCAAACATTTCTGATAATGGTACTTCTGCTTCGATAATCTTAGCGTTACTTCTTTGAGATTCGCCTGTAACGAGACCTCTACGTCTAGCGATATCACCTAAGACATCACCATAGTATTGTTCTGGAACTGTAACTTCAATCTTCATGATTGGTTCAAGGATGACTGGGTTACATTTCTTAGCTGCTTCTTTAAGAGCCATACTAGCGGCAATTTTATATGCAGCTTCACTGGAGTCGACATCATGGTAAGAACCATCGAATAATGTAGCTTTGATATCCATGACTTGGAATCCTGCTACCATACCTCTACCTAATGCGTCGATAAGACCATCTTGTGTAGGTTTGATATATTCTTTTGGAACTGCACCACCGACGATTGCGTCAACGAATTCAAATCCTTTGCCTGGGTTTGGTTCAAACTTGATCCAAACGTGACCATATTGACCACGACCACCAGATTGTTTGATATATTTACCTTCACATTCTGCGGTGGATTTGATTGTTTCACGGTATTCGACTTGTGGAGCGCCGACGTTGACGGAGACATTGAATTCTCTTCTCATACGGTCGACGATAATGTCTAAGTGTAATTCGCCAACACCAGCGATGATTGTTTGACCTGTTTCAACGTTAGTTCTAACCTTGAATGTTGGGTCTTCTTCAGCGAGTTTTTGAAGAGCAATGTTCATCTTTTCTTGATCAGCTTTGGTCTTTGGTTCAACCGCTTCTTCAATAACTGGTTCTGGGAATTCCATCTTTTCTAAGATGACTGGGTGAGCAGGATCACATAATGTATCACCTGTAGTTGTGTTCTTAAGACCGACAACAGCACCGATATCACCAGCGTGTAATTCTTCAACTTCTTGTCTATGGTTAGAGTGCATTAAGACAACACGAGCAATTCTTTCTTTAACACCTTTAGTGGAGTTAATAACATAGGAACCACTCTTGAGTGTACCGCTATAAACACGGACATAAGCAAGTCTACCAATGAATGGGTCGGTAGCAATCTTGAATGCTAATGCGCCTAATGGTTCATTATCATCAGGTTTGCAAACTACTTCATTGCCATCTTCATCTGTACCTTTTGCAGGTGGGATGTCTAATGGGCTTGGTAAGTAATCAACGACACCATCAAGGAGTAATTGAATGTTTTTGTTTTTGTAAGCACTACCGCAGAAGACTGGGTGGAATTCACCAGTTAAAACGGCCTTACGGATAACGGATTTGATTTCTTCCACTGTTGGTTCTTCACCTTCAAGGACTTTCATCATGAATTCGTCATCGAATGAAGCTAATGCTTCAATTAATTCTGCTCTTTTTAATTCCACTTCATCCTTCATATCTTCTGGGATAGGGATTTCATGTGGCTCTTGAGCGTCTTTATCATATACCCAAGCTTGTCTCTTAATGATATCGACAGCACCTCTTAAGGTTGATTCAATACCAATAGGTAATTGGACAGCTTTAGCATTTGCACCAAGTCTTTCTTTTAAAGAATTGACACACATTTGGAAGTCAGCACCAATAGCGTCAAGTTTGTTAACGAAGACGATTCTTGGGACTCCATATTTGGAACCTTGTCTCCAAACTGTTTCAGTTTGTGGTTCAACACCATTTTTTCCGTCGAGAACAGTGACAGCACCATCAAGAACACGGAGTGAACGTTCAACTTCAACTGTGAAGTCGACGTGACCTGGAGTGTCGATGATGTTAATTCTGTTGCCCTTCCACATTGCTGTGGTAGCGGCGGAGGTAATGGTAATACCTCTTTCTTGTTCTTGTGCCATCCAGTCCATGGTTGCTGCACCTTCGTGCACTTCACCAAGTTTGTGGATTTTACCTGTAAAGAATAAGATACGTTCTGTGGTTGTTGTCTTACCGGCGTCGATGTGCGCCATGATACCGATATTACGTGTATGAGCTAAATCAAATTCACGTGCCATATACTGATATCCTTTCTAGAATTACCAACGGTAATGTGCATAAGCTTTGTTAGCTTCTGCCATCTTGTGGGTGTCTTCCTTCTTCTTAACAGATGCACCAGTGCCGTTTGCGGCATCGATGATTTCGTTAGCAAGTCTGTCTTCCATTGTCTTTTCATTTCTGAGTCTGGAATAGCTGACTAGCCAACGGAGACCTAATGTAACTTTTCTCGCTGGAGAAACTTCAGTAGGTACTTGATAGTTAGCAGCACCGATTCTACGAACTTTTAATTCGATTTCTGGCATGATGTTGTTGATCGCTGTTGCGAAGACATCCATGGCAGGTTTACCGGTTTTTGCTTCGATTTTGTTGAAGGCGGTATAAAGAATTGTTTGAGCAGTTCCCTTTTTGCCATCAAGCATAATTTTGTTGATTAAACGTGTTACGAGTTTTGAATTGTAAATTGGATCTGGTAACACATCACGTTTTGCAACGCTTCCCTTACGTGGCATATTATTTCCTCCTTCTACTATTTAGCTTCTTTTGGTTTCTTAGAACCATATAAGCTACGGCCTTGTCTACGGGCTTCAATTCCCGCGCAGTCAAGTGTTCCACGGATAATGTGATAACGAACACCTGGTAAATCTTTAACACGTCCACCACGAATCATGACTGTGGAGTGTTCTTGTAAATTGTGTCCTTCTCCTCCGATATAGGCGGTGACTTCATAACCATTGCTTAATCTAACACGAGCGTATTTTCTTAAAGCGGAGTTAGGTTTCTTAGGAGTCATTGTACCGACACGGGTGCAAACACCTCTTTTTTGGCTTGCAGCTTGGTTAGTCTCTTTTTTCTTTAAAGAGTTCCATCTTTTGCCAAGAGCTGGTGCTTTACTTTTAACTGTGGCGGTTCTTCTACCTTCACGGACTAGTTGGTTAATTGTTGGCATATATTGCTCCTTTCAATTATTTCCGATTTTAATGTGTTATTTTTCCACACTACCGGGAGTATCCATTATCTCCCATAAAAATGGACCTTTCGGTCTTTACGTGTGGAATCCAACACGCTCATATATTTTATATATATTAAAAATGAATGCAAGAGAAAAATAATTTTTTTGTTTATTAGTTGTTTTGCCTATATATTAGTTAATTTGTTTAAATCGTTAGGAGAGATTATAACTAAAGAAGAATTAGTAAAATGTTTTATATTGCTGGTAACGATATACTCTATCATATTCACTTTGGCTATTTCCTCAATAACAGCGTCTTCAAAATCATCAATTTTTGATTTGACAGATACTTGTAAATCACTTGGCAAACAAGGCAAAACAGTGAAGGTTTGCATAACATCTTTTATAATTTGTTTTCTTTTGTCTTCATCAGAAACATATTTTCTTAAACTGTAATAGATATCAGTAATCTGTTTTGATGAAAGATATCCATCTATTTCCTTGTTTGCAACTTTTATTATCAAATCGCGAGAATCTTTATACGAATAATCACGGAGCGTAAAGGCGTCAATTAAAACGTTTGTATCAAAAAACACTTTCATATTTATTCTCTATCGATGTCATCAGTTGCTGCTTCAAGAGGCAATATCCCAAAATATGACTCCCACCTCTTAACTAAGTCGGTTTTTTGGGGAACAATAGTAAAAATAGGCTTGCCACGATGCGTAACCACTATTTCTTCTTTTTGGGCTATTTCCATGTATTTGCCAAATTTTCTTTTTAATTCAGTTGCAGTTATTTCACACATATTATTACCTTTCGCACAGTTATTTTATACCAATCGCACACTTTATTCAATATGATAGCACATTCCACATTAAAATAAAAATCCCCCAGTTTCCTGAGGGATTAATAGTTTTTAGAAGTTATCTCTCTTCAGCACCTTTACGTTCTTCAATCTTTTCGTGAATGTTTTGAATTGCACGATCATGATCTTCGATGTAATGGTCTTTAACTTCATGCATTGTGTTTTCAACGGAGAAGTCACGTAAGAGAGTATCGCTTTCTTCTTCGCTTAATAAGCCACGTCCTGCTGGGATTAAGCGACCAGTAATAACGTTTTCTTTTAAGCCGTGTAAGTAGTCAGTCTTACCTTTAATTGCAGCATCTGTTAAGACACGTGTTGTTTCTTGGAAGGATGCAGCGGATAAGAATGAATCAGTTTCAAGAGCAGCCTTTGTAATACCTAAGATAAGAGGTGAGAAGACTGCAGGTCTCTTGCCGGCAAGAATAGCTTCGTTATTCTTAGCGGTGAATGTGTTAATAGAAACACGTGTACCAGCGATTAAGTCAGTATCACCAGCGTCGATAACTGCGACTTTTCTTAACATTTGTCTAACGATAACTTCGATGTGCTTATCGGAAATACCGATGGATTGAGCACTATAGACTTTTTGAACTTCTTTTAAGATGTAGTTTTCAACAGCGGTAACATCGGCCACTTCAAGTAATTTC
>CADCPC010000061.1 GCA_902803285.1 uncultured Erysipelotrichaceae bacterium
AGTCGCCTGATTCAAGAGGCGTATAGAGCAGTTTTGCGCTTTTAAGAATTTTGCTTGTGTAACGCGGATTATCTACAAATTCAACATCCGCAATAGTTAGGGGATTATTTAGAAACAGGAATGGACTAGTTACACTTTGTCCACCACGCACTTTAAAAGAAATCAGCTCAGTTTCACTGATTGCATTTAAAATCGTATCTTTTTCTTTATAATCCGTTTTTGATAAAACAATAATTTTCATTATTTCTTTTTGGCTTTATATCCAAATTTTTCTAAAGAACGTTCGTCATTTCTCCAATCTTCTTGAACTTTAACGAATAATTCTAAGAAAACATGTTTCTTTAATAATCTCTCAATGTCCTCGCGTGATTTTTGACCAATGAGCTTAATTCTCTTTCCTTGAGCACCGATGACAATTCCTTTTTGTGAATCTTTTTCAACGATGATTGTCGCTCTGATATGCATAGGTTTACTATCATATTCTATGTTATTAACATAGATAGCAATTGAATGTGGAACTTCTTCTTTTAAAATCTTAAGAGTTTTTTCTCTAATGATTTCTTTGATTTGGAAAACATCATCTTTGTCTGTATCGACATCTACTGGATAGTATTCCGGACCTTCAGGAAGGAGTTCTTCAATAACCTTGATTAATAAATCAATGTTAAATTTATCTTTCGCTACTGTTTCTACAAGAAATGCTTTAGGGAGTTTTTCTTTATAGATTTTCTTGAGCTCCGCCACTTCAGTAATTCTTGCTTCATCTATTTTGTTAAAACAAATAATTAATGGAGCATTATTGATGTCTAAATGAGAGAGAAGAAATTCATCGCCTTCTCCAAAAGGACGAGAACAGTCCACCACTAAAATATTCACATCAACATCGTGAGCGGTTGAAAAAGCCATGACATTCATCTCTTCACCTAATTTAGCGTGAGGTTTATGAATGCCTGGAGTGTCAATAAAGATGATTTGTGAATCTTTGCCGTGATAAATACCACGGATTACATCTCTAGTTGTTTGACTTTTATCGGTTACAATACTGACTTTATGATTGATAACACTATTTAAAATAGTGGATTTACCAACATTAGGCCTTCCTAATATAGAAACAAAACCTGATTTCATTATTTTAAATCATCCTCGCTAAAGGCAAATGGTAATAGTTCTTCAGCGTTTGTTTCTTGAACATCATCTTTGAGATTCGACATATAAATAGGAGCGTCGTGAGGAAAGAGTTCGCTAATGACTTGACGGCAAGCTCCACAAGGTGAACATGGTCCATCAGTATCAGCGGTTAAAGCTAATGCAGCAAAATCATTCTTCTTATAGCCATGGAGCATTGCGTTATATATTGCGTTTCTTTCTGCACACATGCAAAGTGGGTAGGAAGAGTTTTCAATATTTGCGCCTAAAAATACTTGACCATCTTTCGTTAATATTGCTGCGCCAACTTTGAATCTGCTATAAGGGGAATACGATAATTCTCTAGCTTCTTTTGCTTTAGCAATTAATTCTTCTCTTTTCATGATTTAGCTCCTTTTTCTTTTGTTTAATATCTCTTCTTGAAGTTTGAACATCACTTCTTCATCTTCCTTAGTCATATGGTCATATCCAAGCAAATGTAATAGACCATGGACAAATAAGAACGACATTTCTCTTTCAAGAGGGTGCCTGTATTCTTGAGCTTGTTCTATAGCTTTTTCGTAAGATATATAAATATCTCCTAATGGAACAAGTTCTTGGGAATGAAATATTTTATCACGCTGATTATTTCCGTCAAGGAAAGCAAAACTAATCACATCCGTAGGACGATCTACATCGCGATATTTATGATTAATCCTATGGATGTGCTTGTTGTTAACTATGGTAACAGATACGATTGGATTAAATGTTAAGCCTAATGTATTTAGAGTAAGTTTCATCAAGTCTAAATACTTGTCTTCGTAACATTCAAATTCACTATTTTCAGAAAGAAAATCTAATTCCATAATACTATCTTATCATAGATAACTTTTTAATTGTTAGCGTTATTCAACTTTTAGAGATTGAATAACCTTGTTTTTTAGTGAATCAAAATCTTCACTTCCACTAGCGAAGTTAAAGATTTTATTGAATTCACCTTTGATAAACATTGAAACGCAGATATAGAAAACAACATAGGTGACACTGACAACTTTAGATAGAGCCATAATAAGAATTACAAATAAAGCGATAACAGCAAGACTCACATAGTGAACAGCAGTGTCGTATAACCCTAATTTATAAGATGATTCTCTTGTTTCCTTTGCAAAGAAATTAAGTTCATATTCATTTTGAGCAGTCATTATTTTGTGTTCTTGCTCTTCAATCTCTTTTTTCTTTCTTTGAAAATATGGACGATAAATTAAGCTTTCAATAAACGCCAAAATCATTGTAAGTCCAATATAAACTAGGTTTATCTTATCATTCATTACAAGAACAAAACTGAAGAAAACAATAATCAAAAATGAATATATGACATTAGGGAAAAACATAAATGCCTGAGAACGATATCTTTCAACATTCCTATAAAAGTCAAAATATTTTTCTTTTTCGATTCTTAAAGAATAGGTTCCAATTAGTTCATCCATTCTTTTCATTGCATTGATTAAGTTCTGCCTAAAAAGTAATTCAAAGATGATGCAAAAAGAGAATCCGAGGATTGGAATAAACACAAAAGAATCTTTGCTTATAAAATAAGAACCTACCAAAAGAGATAAACCACTTAATACTTGTAGAATAGGGAGAGTGATTTTATCTTTTTTAGCGATGAAATCTGCTGCTCTTAAGGGACAAGATGTCTTTGTTGATTCCGAAGCTATAATCGCTGTTTTTGTCCACTTCTCTTCGAAATTATCAAATGTCTCCTTTTGTTTTCCTACTGCAGGATCAAAATAATAGATAAATTTCTTGGTTATCTTATAAACCAGCACACTATGTTTGCTTTTGTTTTTAGAATTTAAAGTGACAATAAGCGGGAATTTCTTATTGTTCTTTAATTCTTCGATATCTGTTATTTTGACACCAAGTAAAACCGTATTATATTTTTCTGCTTCTGAAATGATTTCTTTATAAGAATAGGGTTTATCATCATGAGGCAAAAACAAATAATTACGGTCGCGATGTAGATTAGCGAGCATCATTGTTAGACAAGCATAGGCACAATCATGCTCACCGTATTGGGATATAAAGTACATATTTCTCCTTTCTGGGCATATTTAGCCCTTTCATTTGTTAGATAGGGAGAAAAATGTAAAAATTTTTGAAAAATTTATGCAAAATAAAAAAAGACCCAATGGGTCTTAATTATTTTTCTTAAAGCTCTTCATAAACTTTGTAAAAGGATTATCTTCTTTTTTAGAGGCATCCACATAGCTTTGGAGGGCTTCCTTTTGTTTTTTATTTAATGAAGTTGGGATCTTGATTTGCAAATGAACATATTGGTCACCTGGTTTTTGAGTTCTCAAATCTTTAATGCCGCGACCTTTCATTCTCAAGATTGTTCCCACTTGTGTGCCGTCAGGTATTGTGAGCAATACATCACCGTATACGGTTGGGATTTCAATTTTATTACCTAGAATTGCATCTGTGAAATCAATTGGAACTTCCACATGGATATCATTACCTTCTCTTTTAAAGAATTGATGTGGTTTGATATTGATCTCAACATAGAGATCACCATGAGGTCCACCATTGATACCAGCTTCACCCATGCCTTGAAGTCTAATTTGTTGTCCGTTATTAATGCCAGCAGGAATATGAATCTTAACTGTCTTCTTGATGCGGTTATATCCAGTTCCTCCACAAGAAGAGCATTTCTTAGAAATGATTTTGCCTTTTCCACTACATTCAGGACATATTGTCTGGTTTTCTACAACACCGAATATTGATCTTTGTTGTCTTGTGACAGTGCCTTTACCGTGACAAGTAGGGCATGTCTTAACATCACTAGGAGTTTCTGCTCCTGAACCATGACAATGTGGGCATTCATCATCAAAATCAAAAGTTACTTCTGTATCTTTGCCTTCAACGACGTCCATGAAGTCAACTCTTAGACGCATAGAAACATCGTCTCCTCTTTGAGGACCGGCTTGAGTTCTACTTCTTCTAGAACCACCACCGAAGAATTGAGAGAATATATCTCCTAGGTCAACGCTTTCACCTTCAAATCCACCAAAACCTGAGAAAGGATTACCTGCACCAGGGCCACCTGCTCCTTGTTCGAAAGCTGCATGGCCAAACTGGTCATAAGCACTACGTTTTTGATCATCAAAAAGGATATCGTAAGCTTCTTGTACTTCTTTAAATTTAGCTTCATCGCCAGTTTCTTTATTATCTGGGTGATATTTTTTAGCTAATTTACGATAAGCAGATTTAATTTCATCTTTACTAGCGTTTTTGTTAACGCCTAATACTTCATAAAAATCTCTTTTGCTTGCCATGTTTGTCCTTTCTATATGCCGAAAGGGGCATATGCCCCAGTCGGAATATTAATTCTAATAATTATGCTTTGTTTTTATCTGAGAAATCAGCATCGACTACATCATCAGGATTGCTTCCTGGAGTAGATTCGTTAGCAGCACCAGCATTACCTGCCGCTTGAGCTTGTTGCATATATGCAGCAGCTTGTTCTAATTCGTTAATACGTTTCTTAAGAGTTTCGATATCGTTATTGTCTAAAGCTGTCTTTAATTCATCTCTCAATTTTTGAGTTTGTTCTTTTTGAGTTGGATCTAAAGTATCACCTTTTTCTTGTAATGAGATATCAATATCGTTGATTAAGCTTTCAGCTTTGTTCTTAAGTTCGGTTTCTTCTTTTCTCTTAGCATCAGCTTCAGCATTTTCTTCTGCTTCTCTGACCATTCTATCGATATCTTCCTTAGATAATCCATTACTACCTGTAATAGTAATTTCTTGTTCTTTTTGAGTATCTAAGTCTTTAGCGGAAACTTTAACAATGCCGTTAACGTCAATAGAGAATGTAACTTCAATTCTTGGTTCGCCTCTTCTTGCTGGTTTGATACCAGTTAATTGGAAGTGGCCTAATAACTTATTGTCATGTGCCATTGGTCTTTCACCTTGATAGACCACGATGTCAACAGCAGGTTGATTATCAGCAGCAGTTGAGAATACTTGTGATTGAGTGGTTGGAATAGTTGTATTTCTCTTAATAAGAGGAGTCAATACGCCACCTAATGTTTCAATGCCTAATGTTAATGGAGTAACATCGAGTAAGACGACATCTTTAACATCACCACTAACTACACCACCTTGATATGCAGCACCGATAGAAACTGCTTCATCAGGGTTAACTGATAAGTTAGGTGTTTTGCCTGTTAATTGTTTTACTGATTCTTGAACAGCAGGCATACGGATAGAACCACCAATTAATAAGACTTGATCTAACTCGCTAGCTTTCATACCAGCATCGCTTAAAGCACGTCTAACTGGTTCTTCACATCTCTTTAAGAGATGTCTTGTAATATCTTGGAATTTAGCTCTAGTTAAAGTGTGTTCAAAGTTAACTGGACCAGCACTTGTCATAGAAATGAATGGTAAGGAAATAACTGTTTCTAAGGAAGAAGATAATTCAATCTTTGCTTTTTCAGCTGCTTCCTTAATTCTTTGAAGTGAGCCTTTATCTGTAATATCTAACCCACTTTCAATCTTGATTTGTGCTTTGATATAATCAGCAACAACTGCATCCCAGTCATCACCACCGAGTTTATTATCACCAGCGGTTGAAACGACTTCGAATGTACCATCTCCGATATCAAGGATGGAAACATCAAATGTACCACCACCTAAATCAAAGACTAAGATCTTTTCAGATTTTTCAGTTTGTAAACCATATGCTAATGCAGCAGCTGTTGGTTCGTTGATAATACGAACAACATCAAGCCCTGCGATTTGACCAGCATCTTTAGTCGCTTGTCTTTGTGCATCGTTGAAGTATGCAGGAACTGTAATAACTGCTTTTTCAACTTTATGTCCAATGTTTGCTTCTGCATATTTCTTCATGTAAGCAAGAATTTTTGCAGAGATTTCTTGTGGAGTAAAGTCTTTGTTTACACAGTTAATGTGGACTTTTTCTGCACTACCCATTTTTCTCTTAATAGAAGCAACTGTATCAGGGTTTGTAACAGCTTGTCTTTTAGCTGCATTACCAACAATTTCTTCACCATTAGCTTTAAAGCTAACAATACTTGGTGTAGTCATTGTGCCTTCTGGAGAAGGGATAACTTTGACTGTACCATCTGCTTGTAAATAAGAAACAACTGAGTTTGTTGTTCCAAGGTCAATACCTAAGATAATTTCTTTTGCCATAATTTTTTCCTCCTTTATGCATCGAGATTATTGTTATCTGTTTCTTTTTCTTGTTTTGGGCTAACGCTCACTTGAACATTAGCAGGTCTGACAATTCGATCATGTAGTTTGTAGCCTTTGCAGTACACTTTAGTGATGATGTTATCTTCACCTTCAACTGTATCTACCGCTGCCATCACACTACTATCAAACTGTTGTCCAATTTCTGGAGAGATTTCGCTCACTCCTTCGTTTTCTAATACACTGACTAGATTTTTGTAAATGTATTGGAATCCGATTAAATAGTTTTTAAGCGCTGGATCTTCTGGTTCTTTTTGGAGAACTACGTGGAAGCTATCTAAGATAGGAAGTAATTCTTCAATAAATCCTTCAGCGCGATATTTGAGAGCTTGACGATGATCATTTTCTAAATTGTTTCTTAGATTCTTTGTATCAGCGTATGCTCTATAATATTCGTTTTTCCAATGGTCAACTTCAGCTTGAAGTTTCTCTTTTTCTTCTTGGAGACGTTCAACTTTTTTCTTTTCTTTTTTAGATAGTTCTTTTTCTAAATTTTCATCTTTAGCAAATTCTGCCATCCTATTCATCTCCTTTCTTATAATGTTCGTTCAATTCTTTAGCGAGGAATTCAATTGCACTAAGAGCTTTGTCATAATCCATTCTACGAGGTCCAACAAGAGCAATCGTGTTTTCTTCTTCGTCGCCAACTTTGATTTTTGCTGTCACTAACGCAACATCTGGGTTTCCTTCAACGTTTCCGATTTTCACTAATAAGTTTTCACTTAATTGTTCTAATTCACTATCGGCTTCTTTGAATATTGAAGTATCATTGAGTAATTTCATTACTCTTAATAGTGCTTCTGTATCATTTTTGAATTCTGGATGGGTGAATAATTCTTCTCTTCCATATAGAGATACACGATCACTAGCAAACTTTAATAATGTTTCCAATAATGCTTGATAAACTAAATCATGAGAGACAACGTAATCTTGAAGTAATGGTTTGATGCTTTCCATCTTGTCCACTAAGTCAGAGATCGGTGTGCCTTTGAGTCTAGCGTTTAGTAAGTCAACGCATGAGACGATATCTTTGCTTGATAAGTTATTAGGAACAATGAATGTTTTGTTTTCGACATATCCTTTATCAGTAACGAAGACTGCAGTAATCGCATTATCACTAATAGGGATGAGCTGAACACTTGCAAGGCATTCACTCTTTTCATCAGGTCCCATAACCACACTAACTAAGTTAGTCATATGAGAGATGATTTCGCAGCTTTCCTTAATGATTTCTTCAATGCTTTGAACCTTTTGATTCATAACAGCTTGTAGAGAAAGTTTTAACGATTCATCAATGTTCTTCTCTCTGAGATGCTCGCAATAATATTTATATCCTAATGAAGAAGGCACGCGTCCCGCGGATGTGTGAGGCTTTTCAATTAGCCCCATCTTCTCAAGAGCGTACATCTCATTTCTGACTGTTGCGCTGCTATAAGGGAGATCATATTCTTCAATTAAGGTTTGTGAACCAACCGGTTCGGCGTGCTTGATGAAATATTCAACGATGTATTTCAAGATGGCATCACTACGTGTTAATGACATATTTACCTCCTTTTAGCACTCTTTCTTTTCGTTTGCTAATTCTTATTATAGTCAGTCCGTTAGCACTGTCAACACAAAAGTGCTAAAAAATTGAAAAAAATAAAAATCCTCCTAAGAGGACTTTCGTTAATGTGTTTTTAAATATGTGTATTTTTATTCTAAAGATAGGAAAATTCGATCCAAAATCATCATTCCTTCGTATGTAGCGATAAGGTGATTATCTTTAATAAACAAACATTTTCCTTTAATTAGTTTATCGATAATATCTTTATTCTTTTTATATAGATCTTCGTTATAAAGGGTATTATATTGATTTAAATCAATACCTTTATTAGTTCTAAGATTAAGCATGATTTGGTATGATTTTTGATCTTCCAAATCCACTATTTCATTTTCTCTATCAAGATAGCCATCTAAATATCTTTGTAGATTCACAGTATTTTTATATCTGATGTTATCAATATATCCAGCAGCCCCTAATCCAACTCCATAATATTGAGCATTATCCCAATATGTTTGATTATGCTTACTTTCATATCCCTCTTTAGCGAAATTACTAATTTCATAATGAATGAAGCCATTATTAGAAAGAGTCTTATGAACGAGGTCATATAATTCCCTAGAAAAATCTTCGTTTGGTTCCTTAACTTTTTCAAGGAAAAAGACTGTGTGAGGATTAACTGTTAAAGAATATGTGGATATATGAGCAGGATTAAGAGATAAAATATTTTCTAAATCCTTTTTTAATGCGCTTTTAGTGCAGTTAGGAAGCCCTAATATTAAATCCACGTTAAAGTTATCGATTCCATATTTTTTAAGCCTCTCCACTGCGATTTGAACATCTTCAAAAGTATGCTTTCTATTTATCGCTTTTAATATTTTGTTATCAGTAGATTCTACTCCAATAGAAACACGGTTAATTCCATATTGCTTCATAAGTTTAATCTTTGATTCTGTTAAACTTTCTGGATTTGCTTCAATTGTGTATTCTTCTACCTCAGTAGAAAAAGGTTTTATCATCTCTAATAATTCAATAAACAAATCATCTTCTAAAACAGTTGGAGTTCCTCCTCCAATATAAATAGTCTTAAGATCCTTATTTTTAACTGTTTCTTCTAAATCTTTTCTTAATGCAACGAGATATTTTTCCGCTAAAAAACGAAAATACTGCAACTTTGGAAAGTCACAGTAATTACAAATAGCTTCGCAGAAAGGAATATGAATATATAACGAATCGATTTTATTCTTCGTCATCTTTATATTCTTCAATAGCCTTCGCAGTCTCTTCGTCTTCGACAGGCTCCAAAAGCCTATTCATTTCTTCTTGAAGAACTTGTTCTTCAGTTGGTTTATCATCTTTCTTTAGTTTTGGTCTTAAGTATAAATAAAGCAAGAAAGCTATTAATGCGATTAAAATAGCTGCACCTAAGACGATTAAGAATATAATTAATCCATTATTCATGTTACTTGCCTCCTACTTTCTTTTCACTGGTGTGTAAACAAACTTTTTACCCACTTTTTCTTTATTATAATAGCCCAACTCTGCTAAATGGTCCATAGATGTACGCGCTGTTTCATAGACGCATTTTACACATTTGCGGTATTGCTCGATTGTGTAATACATGCCTAATGTGCAGTGTCTAGCATAGAACTTTGCCTCACCTTTTTTGAGTCTGTAATCTAATTCAAGAAGATGTTCTTCTAATCTTTGAGCCTCTTTTTCATCGATTTTTGTAGGAATGTAGCCAAAGGCTATTTCAGTAGATACCACTTGTTTTGGCTCAGCCTTCACTTTTGGAGTAGCAATAACCTTTTCTTCCTTCTCAGGAAGTGGTTTTTCTTCGACAACAGGTGCTGGTTCTTCTTCAGGGAAGAGTTCTACTGTTTCGATAACAACCTCTTTTGGTTCTTCCTTAGCTTCTTTAACTATTGGAGCTTCTTGAACCACAGGTTTTTCTTCGGCAATTACTTCTTCTTTCTTTTCAACGATCACTTCTTTAGCAGGAGCTGGTTCTTCATCAATTTTATAAAAATCGTTTCTTATTGTCTTGACCGAATATTCGCGTAAGATATCAAAGATTTCATCAATATCTTTATCTAAATGATTAGCGGTTGGTGAAACAAAATATGTGACATCCGCGCTAGAAACGACTTCTTGAGTCATCTTTCTAACAGCGTCCGCTTTTTGATTTAGTAAGAATTCAAATGGAACAATTGATCCAACTTCTCCTAGTGAAGCATTGGCCAATACTGATTTTGCAATTAAAATTGCAATCTCTTCGTTAAAATCTCTAAATGGTTTTACATATGAAACAAAATAATAAGAAATTAATGCTTTATTTAATGCGGTGCCTTCTCCGTTTGCAATATAAGAGAATAAGCTTTCCATCATAGGTTCAATTTTATCAACAGGTGCTGATTTGTACACACGTGAAACAAGGGCGATTGAATCGATATCACTAATGTTTCTATCTCTATAAAAATAGGTTAATTCGCTTATGCCGGTAACTCTGGAATATAAGTCTGCTAAAAAGTCGTCGTTAATTGGATTAACATAGCTAGATTCTATATATTTAACTGCGTAGAAATAATTGAGTAATCTTTCTTCGCCATCATCAAATGGATTTTCTGAAATTAATAACTTCTTTAATCTTTGAGGTTCAATTTCAATTCCGTTTTTTTCAGCAAGAGCTTTTATCTCTTGAACTGCCACTGATAATTTAAAATGTTCCTTATCCCCATTTAATTCATCTAGCTTATTATAGTCAGCAACTAATCTAGATAGTTTAGCGTTGATTTGAGATTCTTTACTAGAGAATGTTGGATATAGACATAGAAATAAATTTCTATCTTCTGCATTTTTAAGTGGTAAAACTGTATAAAAAGATTGTCTGTAATTCTCGATCTTCTTCCACATATCTTCTGGAACAAGAATACCGAGTTCGTTAGACATTTCTCTTCTTGAAGTATACTTTACTTCGGTGAATTTAATCGCATTGTCATTGTTGGCCATATTTTGTTACCTCAATAACATTATAAATTGACTTTTTCTTGTTTTACAAGATTAAAACTAATAAACTACTAATTTTTTACCAATTAGTTATCTTCTTGATCATCTATTGCAAGGATTGACATAAATGCTTCTTGTGGAACTTCTACCGATCCAACTTTCTTCATTCTGCGTTTTCCTTCTTTTTGTTTCTCTAATAGCTTTTTCTTACGAGAGATATCTCCACCATAACATTTTGCTAAAACATCTTTTCTTACAGCTTTTACGTCCACACGCGCAATAATCTTGCCGCCTATTGCAGCTTGAATTGGTATTTCAAATTGTTGTCTAGGAATAACAGATTTAATCTTTCTAATGGTATTAACGCCTCTATGATAAGCGTGTTGTCTATAGATGATGCTGCTCAAAGCATCAACAACTTGACCGTTTAATAAAACGTCCATCTTGATTAAATCACTAGCGTGATAACCAGATAATTCATAATCAAAAGAAGCATAACCTTTTGTGTAGCTTTTTAATTTGTCAAAGAAATTGTAAACAATTTCCGCTAAAGGCAATTCATAGACAAGAATCATTCTTGTGTCATCAAAATATTGTAGATCTTTATAGATGCCTCTACGTTCTTGGCATAATTCCATGATTGGTCCAACGTATTCTTTTGGAGTCATGATATTTGCGGTTACGTATGGTTCTTCTATGCGATTAATCTTTGATGAATCTGGTAATTTGGAAGGGTTATCAATGTTCAACATTGTGCCATCAGTGAGATATACATGATATATAACACTAGGCGCAGTGAGAATAAGGTCCAAATTATATTCTCTTTCAAGTCTTTCTTGGATGACATCCATGTGTAATAATCCTAAGAATCCACACCTAAAACCAAAGCCTAAAGCTTGTGAAGTCTCAGCAACATATTGCAAAGAAGCATCGTTTAGAGATAATTTCTCTAAAGCGTCTTTTAAATCTTGGTAATCATCGCTATCAACTGGGTATAATCCACAATACACCATCGGATTAATTACTCTATATCCAGGTAAAGGCTCTTTAGCAGGATTATCAAATAAAGTTACGGTGTCACCAGGTCTAACATCTTTGATGTCTTTGATTTGAGCGCACACATAACCAACTTGTCCACATTTTAATTCTTTGAGCTTTAATTCATCAGGAGTTCTAATACCAAGTTCTGTGACTTGATAATCCTTTCCTGATTGCATAAGCATAATGTGATCGTTGAGTTTAAGCGTACCTTCTTTTATTCTAATAAGAATAACAACGCCACGATATGGATCATAATAACTATCAAATATTAATGCTTGTAATGGAGCGTTTTCATCTCCATTAGGGCATGGTATTTCTTTAACAATGCTTTCTAACAATTCATGAATATGGAATCCAGTTTTTGCAGATACTTCAACTGCCTTTTCACTAGAAATACCGATTCTTTTCTCAACTTCTTCTTTAGCCCATTCAGGCATTGCGCTTGGCAAATCAACTTTGTTGATAACTGGCAAAACTTCCAAATTATTATCTATTGCTAAATAGACATTCGCTAAAGTTTGGGCTTCTACTCCTTGAGTAGCATCCACTACCAAAACCGCTCCTTCGCAAGCTGCCAAAGAACGAGATACTTCATAGGTGAAATCAACATGCCCAGGAGTGTCTATCAGATTAAAAATATATGTTTCGCCATCATCAGCCAAGTAGGATAATGTAACAGCGTTTAGTTTGATGGTAATTCCTCTTTCTCTTTCTAGATCCATAGAATCGAGAATTTGTTCTTTCATTTCTCTAGAAGAGATTGCGCCAGTCGACTCTAAAATACGATCCGCAAGGGTAGACTTACCGTGATCGATATGAGCGATTATTGAGAAATTTCTTGTTTTTTTCTGGCTAAAATCCATAACTGTTGCAAATTATAACATTAATGTTACTTTTTGAAAAACCTTTGTATGCTAAAAGATATATCTTCTGGGGAAGTTACTACTTCATAATCTTCCCATTCTTTTCTAAATAACGAACGATATTCTCTTGTTAAATAACGTTCATCTATTAATAGAGCAATGCCTCTATCTTTTTCACTTCTGATTAGTCTGCCAACTGCTTGCATTACTTTATTCATTCCTGGATATAAGTAGGCATAATGATATCCATTCATATCTAAGGTCTTATAATAATCACGTATTTTATCATCAACAAAGTTGATTCTACTTAATCCAATGCCAACGATTACAAGCCCAATTAATCTATCGCTAACCAAATCAATACCTTCTCCAAAAGCACCGCCGATAATTACAAAACCAAGATGAGTTTTCTTTGGATTAGGCTTAAAAGCATTCAAAAATGCTTCTTTATCGATATCAGTCATATCCCGATTTTGAATATGCACATCAACATCATCAGGCAAACTAATAACTTCTAATAGCCTATTCAGATATTCGTAGCTTGGTAAATAAACGAAATAATTGCCAACTTTTTGAGTGACAAAATTTTCAATATATTCCGCAACTTCTTCATAAGAAGAGTCTCTGTTTTTGTATTTTGTAGATACCTTTGGAGCAACAAGAATCTTAATGTTTTCTTCTGGGAAAGGAGAAGAAAGAATTAATGACGGATCGTTTTCTTTTCCTCCTAGTAGAGTTTTGTAATAACTAATTGGAGATAACGTTCCAGAGAACAATATAGATCCTTTTATCTTTGATAATGCTTCTTTTAAAAATGATGAAGCATCTAAACAAGCAATGTTTAAAGAAATATCATTTTCTTTTTTATCCGCGTAGAAAATAAAGTTATCAGAGAAGACTTCAGATATCTTCTTAAATTTATTACATTCAATATAAAATTTTGTGAGTTCTTTGCTTATATACTCGTAATGATCTTTGCTCTCTTCTTGATAAGCAGTGATGAACTTATCTACTGGTTTAATACTGTCATAATTGATATCTATAAACTCAGTGTTACCTATAGGTAATTCTACGAATATATCAAATATTTTGTTTATTTTATTTAAGTGCATTTTAAGTTTTTTAGAAGGAACATGTTTTAGAGATTTCTTTGCTTCTAACAGATTAGATAGAGATAATGAAGCGCTATACATGTCTCTACTTCTATCAACTAAATTATGAGCTTCATCTATTAACGCTAAAAAGTGAGTCGCATCATCATCAAAATATCTCTTCATATAAGAGATTGGATGGAACATATAGTTATAATCGCAGATGATGACATCGACAAATAAAGACAAATCTAATTCAAGTTCGAAAGGACAAACTTCAAAAGTTTTAGCGATTGCCACTATTGTTTCATAATCGAATTCATCAAATTCGACTAGTGATTGTTTAATAACATCTTTAATTTTATTGTAATATCCCTTTGTAAAAGGACATTCTTCAGGATTGCAGGCTTTATCTTTACAAAAGCAAATCTTCTCTTTTGCGGTGATGGATACATCGCTTATCTTTAGTCCACTATTTCTTAATATATTTAGCGCGTTAGCAGCGTTCATTTTCCCACTATTTTTAGCGGTAAGATAAAATATCTTAGATTTTTCATCATCACCTAACGTTTTAATAAAAGGGAACAAGGTGGACATTGTTTTGCCAATACCCGTTGGAGCTTCAACAAATAAGTTGCCACCATTTTTTGCGATTGAATAGCAGTATTTAGCGAGTTCTCTTTGACCGCTGCGATATGATGAGAAAGGGAATTCTAGATGTTTGATCGATTCATCTCTAGCTTCTATTTTTCTTAATACTATATTATAAAAAGCTAAATATTCTTCGACTAAGTCATGAAAAAACTTTTCCAATTCTTCATAAGCAAATAAATAATTATCGAATAGTTTTTCGCTAGTTTTTCCTTGTCTGATATATGTTAATCTAACACCTATATGTTTAAGATTATGATCCTTAGCGAATATATAAGCGTAGACCTTTGCTTGTCCGAGATGCCATTCAAGATTTTCGTTTCTGAATTCTTTTAGATCAATGACTGTGGTTTTGATTTCATCAACTGTGTATTCGTTACCATTTACAATAATGCCATCTGATCTACCTTGGACATTGACTGTTATTTCATCAATTGTTATCGAAGTGTTGAGTTGAACTTCTGGAAGATAATTATCGCCTTGCTTAGATTGATATAAGGCATGTAGTAATGTGCCTTCGTTCATTGAAGAACGATTAAAAACACGATTATCGATATCGCCTTTTCTTAAAAGAAAATCCACTAATTGGTGGACTGAAAGATCTATACTTGTCTTTTTAATCATTATTCAAAAATCTTTCCTAAGAGATTTTGATTACCATTGATGAAGGATTTATAGTCCATCTTCTTTTTGCCTTCCTTTTGCACTTCTAAAAGCGAAATAACACCATTAGAGAGTTGAAGATGGAATCCATTTTTATCAGCTTTAATTATTTCTCCAATTTTTCCACTGACTTCATCAGAAACAATTTGAGCTTTATAAATCTTCACTTTTTGTTGATCTAAATATAGATACGCCCCAGGAACTTCACTTAACGCTCTGATGTATCCAATAATTTTTTCTTTGTTTTGACTTAAGTCAAGTTTCTCTTCTTCTGGTTTGATAGTTGGACAATATGAAACAAGATTCTCATCCTGAGGAATGCCGACATATTCATGATTAAGATATTTTGGTAACGCTCTTAAGATTAGTCTTAATGCAGCATCACCCATCTTATCGAATAGAGAAGTCATGTTATCGCTTTCTTCAATAACAACTTCTTCTTTATCGTACATTTCACCAGCATCCATCTCTTTAACCATTTTCATAAGAGTCATGCCAGTGACTTTATCTCCATTGATTAAAGCGTACTGTATAGGAGCAGCGCCTCTATATTTTGGTAGCAAACTACCATGAAGATTAATTGCCCCATAAGTAGGAATATCGAGTAACCCCTGTGGAACAATTTGTCCGTACGCTAATGTGACGATAACATCAGGCTTTAAATCTTTTATAAATTCATATTCTTTTCTGATTTTTACTGGTTGATAGACAGGAATATTATATTTTTCCGCAACTACTTTAGTAGGGACAGGTTCCAATATTTGCTTTCTTCCAACTGGACGATCTGGTTGAGCAATTAATGCCACAACATTAAATCCATCAGAAACAATACCCTCTAACACTTTAGCGGATATTTCGGGTGTGCCCATAAAAATAATACGTGATTCTCTCTTGTCCATACCGCAATTATTATATATAGATTTTATATTCTTTACAAAGTAAAATAATACTTGTTATGAAGATATTAATCGTCAGTGATTCTCACCGAAATGATGAACTTTTAATGGAGTTAGTCAAAGAATATCCAAAAATGGATTTATATTTACACGCTGGAGATAGTGAGTCTATCCCAGAATATATCTATCCATTTGATTCTTGTTTAGGTAACTGCGACTCATATCCATTTGATGAAAAACGTTTTATTAGAACAGAATTTGGAAATATTCTAATGAAGCATTTTCCTTATCTTACTGATAAAGAAAAGGAAAACATTAAGGTTTTTATCCATGGTCACACTCATAGATATAAAGCCGAAATCATTGATAATATCCTCATTATTAATCCTGGTAGTATCTCTTTAAGTAGAGATAATTCCAATGGTTCTTTTGCAATTTTGACGATGGACGAACATCAAATAAAAGTTGATGTCATCGACATTTTTTCGAAAGTTATTCTCACCTCTTTACAAATAATGTAAAATACCACAGGAAAGGGGAATACAATTATGTATCCTGAATATAACAAAGTTAAAGCATGTGCAGAAGAAGCTAAATTACTTCTCAACACATCAAGAACAATGGAAGATATCTTCAATCTATCCGTTAAAAGAAACGCTAAAAGATTAGCAGTTACCTATATCGATGCAAAAGGTAAACTCAAAAAATATAAATATTCTTTATTTAGAAAACACGCTTATGAAACAGCATCAATTTTAGCCAACTTCATGATCCAACAACCTAAAAACACCACAATTGTGTTAAAGGCTGCTAACGGACCTCACTGGGGTGAAATTTTCTGGGCTATCTTAATGTGCGGTTATAAACCACTTTTAGTTGATGCCAAAACTTCTAAAGAAGGCACTGAGAACTTAATCAAACAAGGAAAAGCTGCTGCTATCATTACTGATGATACCTACAGCTATGATATTCCTAAATTCTCTCTTCACGATATTTTAGAAGAAAAGAGCACATATTCATTCTCGCCAACTTGGGAAAATGAAGTAATTTTCTGTTCTAGTGGTACTACTGGCGAAGTCAAAATGATGGTGTTTAACGGTGAAAATCTTGTTCACCAAATCTGTGCAGCATTAGACTTCGCAGAAACAAGTAAAGATCTTCTCTATCCAAAATCAATGGGACCATTAAAAGTTTTAGCTATGATTCCATTCCACCATATCTTTGGTTTCATCGCTACATTCTTATGGTACTTCTACTATGGCGCAAACTTCGTATTTGTACGTTCATTAGCACCATCTGAAGTTCAATCCATTTGTCAAAAAGTTGGTGTTACCCATATCTTCTCTGTCCCACTATTCTGGGATGGTATCGCTCAAGGATTAGAGAGAAAGAAAGCTCTTGAAACACCTATTAGACAAGCATTCATTAACCAATTAATTGGTTATAATACAGGAAAAATCTCTAGAGAAGAAGCAGGACCATATAAAGCAGTTCAAGCTAGAATTCAAAAGAATTTGCTTGGTGATAAAGTTAGATTCTGTATCTCTGGTGGCGGATATTTAAGTGGTAAGACACAAACAATTATTAACGGTATCGGTTATCCTCTATATAATGGATACGGCATGACTGAAATCGGTATTACTTCCGTTGAACTTTCACCTGTTGTTGAAACTAGATTAAAGGGATCTATTGGTATTCCATTACACGGCATTTCCTATAAGATCAAACCAAACGGCAAAAACGCAAAAACTGGTGAATTATTTGTTGCTTCACCTATCACTCACATTCGCGAAATTATTGGTGGAGTCGAAAAAGGCGTTGATCTTGATTCAGAAGGCTACTTTGCTACAGGCGATATCGCAGAAGTTGATGCTACAAATAGGTACTATTTAAAGGGCCGTATTAAAGACATCATCATTAACTCTGATGGTGAAAACATTTATCCTGATGAATTAGAAATTTTCTTCAAGAAAGTGCCTCACGTTATCAATTTATGCGTTTTAGGCATTAACGTTAAAGGCACAACTAATCAAAAGATTGTCTGTGTTATCGAAATTGATAATGCTTCTACTGATGAAGAAATCGAAGCTCTCAAAGAAGAAGTTAAGAAAATTGGACAAGATTTACCAAAGGGTACAAAGATTACAGACTTCTATTTCGCACGTGGCAAATTACCAATTGCTAACAACATGAAAGTTAAACGTTTCATGGTCAAAAAAGGAATTGAACAAATGACTGGAGAATATATCCCATTTGATTTCAAAAAAGAAACAAAATCATTTAAGAATTTTGATAAGAAAACAATTGAAACAATTGTTGAACCATTAAGAGACATCTTCTCTAAGATCTTAATTCTTCCTAAATTCAAGATTGATGATGACGGCCACTGGGTCAATGACTTAGGCGGAGATTCAATGAGCTATGTTGAACTCGTCACCACTATTCAAGATAAATTTGATGTTGTAATCCCAGAAACATTATATGGGCAACTCGCCACACTTAATGACTTCGCAGAAGAGATTGCAACACTCAAAAGCAAGAAATAATTACAATTTATAATTGCATTATTTATACAGTTTTAGTAAACTTAAACGCGACGCAAAAAAGAAGGTAGTAAAATATGGCAAACATTAAATCACAAATCAAACGTAACCGCACAAACGAAGAAGCTCGCTTAAGAAACAAGGCAGCAAAGAGCGCTGTTCGTACTGCTATTAAGAGAGTTAAAGTTGCAGTTGAAGCAAAAGATTTAGCAAAAGCTGAATCCGAAGTTTTAGTTGCTTTCAAATTAATTGACAAATCTGTTTCTGATGGTATTCAACACAAGAATACAGGTGCAAGACAAAAGAGCGAGTTACAAAGACTCATTAATTCTTTAAAATAATTTATTACTAATTGCGTTTAAACTTTAGCAAAAATAGCTCAAAAGCATAATAGCGGTCAACTTGACCGCTTTTTATGTCGAGATCAAGTTGGAACAAATCTTCAAGAGCGTCGTTGATAGCCTTTTCGCTTATCAAAGATAAGTGCTTAGATAAAACATATACTCTTCCAGGTTTGATCTTTAATTCTTTCGCTATCTCTTCTTGGGATAGCTTTTTATATTTCAAAAGATATCTAACTTGATTGATTAATCTAAATTGATTAGCAAGTTGACTAATAAGAGTAACAGGTTCAATGTTGCTTACTCTTAAATCTTTAAATAAAGCAACCGCTTCAACATTCTTGTTTTCGATTAAAAGATTGCTCAATAAGAAAGCATTATCATCTAATTTTCTTGTTACCATCTTGATAACATCTTTATAACGGATGTGGTCAGTATACAAAGCAAGCTTAGCGATTGTGTTTTTAAATAACGCGACATCGCCATCCGTACGATATGCTAGTTCGGTCAAAGCGTCACGATCAATGACAATATTATGCTTAGCACAATAAAGTTTGATATATTCTGCAAATGATTTTTCATCAGGGTCAACAATAGGCAAAACTTTTGCTTTTTCTTTTAATAAAAGTACTAATGAGTTTTTTTCATCGATAGAAGAACTTGCCACCGATAAAATCAAAGCACTTTCATTATTTCCACCATCTTCGTTGATTAAATCTCTAAGAACGTCATAATCTTGATCAGGTTCTAATTTGTTTTTAGGTTTTGGTTTCAATAAGAAATAACAATTTTCTAAAGAGACTACCTTTTTGTCATATCCAAGAGAGACATAACGATATTCATCAACCGCATCTTGAACTAGTGAGTTGTGTCCGTCCATTTTGACAAAGTCAAAATCATCAATATTTCCTTCTCCTAAAAAAGAAGTCGCAATTTTTTTGATTTGTGATTTGATAGTTGGAGATTGGTTGCCGTAGATGAAATAAATCATAGTTAAAGTATAAACAATTTTATGTCGAAATTGACATAAAAATAAGCATTAGAATGTAAAAACGTATTTTATAGTGCCTTCTATGTCTGTTCTTCTAATTTTGACGTTATATCTATTTAGTAGAGAAACGACACTTTGATGTGGGTGCCCATATTTATTGTTTCTGCCACACGATATCACAGATTCTTTTGGATTTATCTTTTCTATAAATTCGGCACAGCTTGATGTCTTTGAGCCGTGATGTCCCGCCTTTAAAACATCACATTCCAAGTTAGAATTATCTTTGATAATCTGCTTTTCTATTTTTATCGGTGCATCTCCCATAATTAAAAACTGAACGTCTTTAATAGTAAAACCAAGGACTAATGATTCATCATTTTCTTCCTTCCACATCTCTGGATAAACATTATAGTTGGTTAAGACGATTCCGTTTATTTCTATTGGAAAATATTGATAGTCCTTAATATAGTTTTTAACTTTGAAGTTTGTTATTAACGAATTAGCTCCACCAGAATGGTCATAATCATCATGAGTTGTTATTAATAAATCAATATCGTAAATTCTATTCTTTTTTAAATAAGGTATTAGCGTTTCTTTAGCGATATCTTGATAAGTACTTCCACCAGTATCTATCATTATCGCAGTGTTTCCTTTTTGAATTAAGCACGAATCACCTTGACCTACATTTATGAATGATACAGTGGTAACTATTTGATTTTTAAGTGGGAGCAAATATAAGACGTTAATGCTTAAAAACGCTACTCCAAATAGCTTATATAGATCTCGGTTTCCAATTGATAATTCATATAAGAAAAATAGATACACTAATTCATAAATAAGTACACCATAGTTAGGATATGGAGGAGCATGGATTCTTATTAATATCACCGATAACACTTTTGCAATTCTATATAGGTAATCTGTAAAGGAGTTGATAAATACCTGAATTGGTACCCCGATAACTCCTATAAAAGAAACAAAATAATAGATAATTAAAAACGGAGTTAAAACAATTTGTGCCACAATTGATAACGGAGATAAGTCATTATTAAAAGATAAAATAAATGGCACTAATGCTCCATATATCACTAAAAGTGATAATATTGTCTTTTTCTTTTTCTTATATTTTCTAAATGATCCGTTAAAAAATAAGATGATAAAAGGCAAAATATAAGACAATAGGAATGAAATTTGATAGCCGAGATGATAGTCAAATAACAAAAATAATATCCCTGAAAAAGATAATATCTCTAAATAGGTAAATTTCTTTTTTAATAAGTAGTCATTTATCCACCTTAGTATTCGTATAAAAACATATTTAACTACTACAAATCTTGGAAATGTAAATATCGAATAAATAAGTAAAAATATAACTCCAATTAAGTCTGCGTACTTCTCTTTTTTAATAATCCTTATAAATATATATTGGATAAATGTAAATATAATATTTAGGAATAACCCACTTAACGAGGCAATTCTGATGAGATGCATCTCTCGTAAAAGACTAGTTGTTTCATGATAGTCACTACTTCCAAATACTAGCTGCTTAATCAGCCCTCGAGTTTCCTCATCAAACTTTGCAAGTGTGCTTTTCTTGACTGCGTTTATTCTAAAAGGTGTTTTAAATTTCAAATCTATTCTTTCCGGATATAGCTGATAATATACGCCTTTCTTATTTAAATAATCCTTAAAATCAAAAGCGGATTCCGTATTGGAGAATTCTAATGCTTTCTTTTTGCCTGCAATGTTTAATATATCTCCAATTTCATAAGGATGATCTTTTTCATAAACATACAACTTTTCAAAAGAACTATTAACTATGTAATAGTTATCTTTTACTTCCATTACTACAGCGGAATATTCTTCTTTTTGATAGTCAAATCTTATAAATGATAACCCCACACCTAAAAGAATCATTGCAGTAGCAATAAAGGCGCTTTTCTTTGAAAAACGATAAATTACAAACCCGATTACTAAAAGAGCCTCTACAATGCCTAAAATGATGGAATAACGGATGTTTATACCAATAAATAAAGATAAGAATAAGAAGAATAGTATCACTCGTGAAGAATTACAAAGTTTCTAATCTTTTTGTAAGTCGCTGCTCCTATACCATATACTTCTTGAAGCTGCTCTAAAGTTGAAAAAAGTCCGTTGCTAGTACGATACGTAATAATAGAAGAAGCAATTGTAGAAGAAATGCCGTTGACACTAGCTAAAGTAGTTGCGTCATCAGTATTGACATTAACTTTGTTAATAGGCTCGCTGCTACATATGTCGCTGGCATCATATAAAGAAGCAATATAATAAGTCATTCCACTAGTTAAAACTGCGGTTTCATAATACGCTCTTTCATCTGAATTACTCGTTGCCCCATTTGCGGCAGCTAATAAGTCTTCCATGGTTGCCCCTTCATCTAACGTATAAGTGCCTGGTTTATAAACTTCTCCTTCCACAGTGATAGATATTTTGTTTGTGTCACTCACTTCTGTGACATTTGCCCCACTAGAAGAATTAATTCCTGAGTTAGGGTCGAGGAATAGGAAAGCACCAATCACTGCAATGGTGACTACCACTACTCCAATAAGGATTTTGATCATAAACAAAAACCTCCCTTCATTTGTTAGATAGGGAGGAATTTGCAAGTTTTTTAATATTTTTTTAATTAAGCGCCAACTTTTAAGATTTCAACTTGGTAAGGAACTTTGCCTTTAACTTCAACAACATCACCTAATGTTTTGCCAATTAATGCTTCACCAAGTGGACATGCATTAGAGATTTTTTGGTTGAATGGATCGCTTTCAACTGTACCAACAATCATGAATGTTTGTTCTTTGTCGTTGTTTAAGAATTTGATGGTAACTGTTGTTCCTAAAGCAATTTTATTGCTTCTTTTCTTTCCTTCTTCATCAATGATTTCAGCGTTAGAAAGAATATTTTCAATTTCTTTAATACGTCCTTCAACTTCAGCTTGTCTATTTCTAGCAGCATCATAGTCTGCATTTTCGCTTAAGTCACCTTGAGCTCTAGCTTCTGCTAATTGTCTTTTAACATCGTCACGAACAACTTCAATTAAATTACGAAGTTCTTCTTCAAGTTTTTGTTTACCAGCTCTTGTTAATTTTGTTTTATCTGCCATGGGTTGTACCTCAATTTCAAGCGTTATTATAACAATAACGATTTCTTAATTCCAATATTTGTTAAAAATCTTTGTATTTTTATGTTCAAAGTTTATTTATATCGCACTTTCTTGTATACTATCGTGGATGAAAAAAGATAGTCTTTGGTTTCGTTTATTAGTTCTATTCCTGGTCTTCCTTAAGACAGGAGCTTTAACTTTTGGTGGGGGATATGCAATGATCCCAATTATCCAAAATGAAGTTGCTGGTAAAAGGAAATGGGTTACTGACAGTGAAATTATCGATATTATTGCTATAGCAGAATCAACTCCTGGTCCTATTGCTGTAAATACAGCAACTTATGTTGGTTATAAAGTTGCAGGGGTTATAGGATCAATCGTTGCCACACTAGGTTTGGTCGTACCTTCTTTTGTAATTATTTTCGTTATCTCATTCTTCTATAAAGATTTTATGAAAATCGCAGCTATCCAAGCGATGTTTAAAGGTCTTAAAGTTGGAGTTATTATTCTCTTATTTTCTGCACTCATCAAGTTATCCAAAGGTGTTAAATTAAATCTTTTTACAATTATCTTATTTGTAATCGGTTTTTCAATAATGGTATTAGCAAACTTCTTGCCTAATAATTTCAATTATTGGTCTCTCTGCTTAATCTTATTTGGCGCATTATGCGGCATTATCGGAGTGATTATTTCCAAAAAGAAAGGAGAGAATAAATAATGATCTATTTTGAGTTATTTTATACTTTCTTTTTAATTGGCTTATTCACCTTTGGTGGGGGATACGCAATGATTCCGATGATTGAAGAACAAGTTGTCACTAAAGGATGGATTGCAGAAGCTACATTAACTGATTTTATTGCTGTTAGCGAAGTTACTCCTGGACCATTTGCATTAAATATCTCTACATTTATTGGCAACAACATCGGTGGAGTCTTTGGTGCTATTTGTTCAACGATAGGTGTTATTCTCCCTTCGCTAATCATTATTATTATAGTGGCAATTGTAATGAATAAATTCATTACTAATAAATTTGTCCGTGGTGCACTTAATGGAGTTAAGCCTATTGTTTTATCTCTTATTTTCTCCACAGCTTTATTTATGCTTATTAAAGTTGTCTTCTTTAGTGGAAACGCAATTGGCGGAGAATTAGCGTTTGATATGAAGAGTTTTACTCTTCTCATTGTTCTTGTTGGCTATATTATTATCCATAAATTTGTGCAAAAGAAAAGCGTCTCTCCTATTAAGATGTTAGGAATAGCCGCTTTGCTTGGTTTAATAATATTTACTGTTTAGTTTCCTTCAGGATGTTCTTCCATGAAGGCGTTGAATACCTCTTCAACTTCTTCATATTCTTCATCGCTTTCTATTTCAAAGAGTTCTCCATTATCGTTATATTCCATCGCGATAATATCTTCAGGAGAATCTTTTTCATATAAGAAGACGTACTTTTTGCCTCTCTCTTCATGTTCATAAGTAAAGAGGATTTCCATTAGATGCTTATTGCCTTCGCTATCTTCGATAGTAATTTGTTTTTCGTCAATTAAATCCATACTATTTATTTCCTTTCATTCTGAGATAAAAATCTAATATTTCACAGGCTGCCAAACGGTCAACACTGTTTTTTCTTTGCTTAGAGTTAACGTTTAATTCATTTAAAGTACGATGAGCAGTAATCGTTGTCATTCTTTCATCTTGTAGATCAACTTTCAAAGTTTCATCTTCCTTTAATAAATCTTCGGCAAATCTTCGGCTTCTTTTTGCACTTTCACCTTCACTACCATCCATATTAATTGGTAAACCAATTACAATGTTTTTTATTCCAGTGGAGGCCACTAATTCATGCACTCTTTTGCGAGCTTTAGAATAAGCTTCAGCTTGGAACTTAAATGTTTCTAGGCCATGGACAAAGCCAAGAATATCGCTAATGGCAATTCCGATGGTTGTAGTTCCTAAATCAAGACCGATATATTTTTCCATTACTTGATCAAATCCTTTGCTAGTTTAATAGCGTCTTCAATCTTGGATTTATCTTTACCAGCGCCATTAGCAAATTCTACTCTTCCGCCACCAGAGCCACTTAAGACTCTTGCAACTTCTCTAATAATATTTCCAGCAGCGTTAGTAGCTAAAGCTTTTCCGTTTACACTACATAATAGAGCAACACCATCATTAGAATCGCCAATTAATAAAATGACTGAATCTGGGTGAGAAACTTTAAGTTTATCAATTAAATTAAGTAAAGCATTACGATTAGAATCTTTAAGGTGTTTTACCAATACTTCGTGGTCGCCTAAAGAAACGAATTCGCTATTGATTGCACTAGCTTCACTATTAGCAAGTTTACTGCTTAATGATTCAAGCTGTCTCTTAGTTTCCGCTTTTTCATTAAGCAAAGAATTGATTCTTAAATTGACCTCGCTAAATGCAGCAGCACCAAGATTTTTTCTTGCTTGGTTCAAGATATTTTCACGTTTTTTGAGTAATTCGTAAGCGCCGATAGATGTTCTAGCAACAATACGTCTAACTCCACTAGCAACACTTTCTTCGCTTTCAATAACAAAGACACCGATGTCTTGTGTGTTTTTGACGTGTGTTCCACCACAGAATTCTTTGCTAACATCGCCAAAGCAAACAACTCTAACGACATCACCATATTTATCATCAAATAGTGCTTTTGCGCCAATTTGTTTTGCTTCTTCAATAGGTAAGACTTTAGTCTCTTCTTCGATTCCTTCAGCAATCCAAGAGTTAACCTTTCTTTCTACAGTAGCGATTTCTTCTTCACTCATCTTATTGAAGTGAGAGAAGTCAAAATGAATATATTCATCACAGACGTAACTACCCTTTTGATTGATATGATCTCCGCGAACTTCCATGAGTGCTGCTTGTAGTAAGTGGACAGAAGAGTGATTTCTCGTGATCAATTTACGACGATTGGCATCAACATTTAGAGACACCTTATCTCCAACTTTGATTTCGCCATAAAGAATAGAGACATGATGTAAGTGTTGTTTATTAGGAGCCTTAGTGACATTAAGGACCTTGGCTTCCATGTCTTTGTTTTTAATTTCACCAGTGTCTGCAACTTGTCCGCCACTTTCCGCATAGAAAGGAGTTTCTTTTAGAATAATGTCGCCTTCTTCACCGTTTAATGATTCAACTTTAACACCATCTTTGAAGACTCCGATTACTTCGCTATCTAAAGATAGTTTTTCATAATTGAATTTAGATTCATCCTTGCAGTTCATTAAATCGATGGATTGCTTATTCATGGATTGTAAGTCCCCTCTAGCGGCTCTTGCTCTTTCTTTTTGAGCAGCCATTTCTTTATTAAAGCCTTCGACATCAACCTTAACTCCTCTTTCTTCACAGATTTCGAGAGTTAATTCTTTAGGGAAACCGAATGTATCATAAAGCTTGAACATATCACTTCCTGATAAAGTATTACTACCTTTTAATAAGTCATTAAGCAAAGCTTCACCATTAGAAAGCGTCTTTAAGAATTTTTCTTCTTCAGCCTTAATTAATTTCTTCACATAATCAGCTTTGCTGATAAGGTATGGATAAAAGTCTTTCATAATTGAAACAACAACATCCACTAATTCATATAAGAAGGTATGGTTAATGCCTAAAACACGGCCATATCTTTCTGCTCTTCTAACAAGTCTTCTTAAAACATATCCACGGCCTTCATTAGAGAACACTTCACCGTCAGCAATAGCAAATGTGACAGCTCTAATATGATCAGCGATAACTCTAAAAGCCATTTTGTTATCATCATATTTCTTGCCAGATAATTCTTGGGTTTTTTCGATGATTGGCCAGAATAAGTCTGTTTCAAAGTTAGATTGAGTTCCTTGCATAACACAAGCAAATCTTTCAAGTCCTGCGCCTGTATCAATATTCTTGCTAGGTAATTCCTTATAATCACTTCTTTTCACGCCGCTAACTGCGTTATATTGCGAGAAAACAATATTCCAAATTTCGATATAACGGTCATTTTCCATATCGTTTTTGAGTAAGTCAATGCCAATATGCTTTGGATCATATTTTTCACCTCTATCAAAATAGATTTCAGTATCTGGACCACAAGGACCATCGCCAATTTCCCAGAAGTTTCCTTCTAAAGGAATAAGATGACTCTCTTCAATACCAGCTTTCATCCAACAATTCTTAGTTTCTAAATCATCTGGGAAGTAAGTGATGTAGAGTTTTTCTTTATCAAATCCAAAATATTTATCATCTGTTAATAACTCAACTGCCCAAGGGATAACTTCAGCACGGAAATAATCTCCAATGGAGAAATTGCCGAGCATTTCAAAGAATGTGTGATGTCTATCAGTTCTACCGACATTTTCAATATCATTAGTTCTAATGGATTTTTGTGCATTAGTGATTCTTCTGCTAGGTGGAACTTCACTGCCATCAAAATATTTCTTTAATGCTGCAACTCCTGCATTGATCCATAACAAAGTTGGATCATTTTTAGGAATTAATGAACTTCCTGGTTCAATGTGATGCCCTTTGCTTTCAAAGAATTTTAACCAGGTATTTCTAATTTCACTGCCAGTCATCTTTTTCATATTTTTTCCTCCAAATATAAGAAAACGTTCCATATAGGAACGAAATAATCCGCGCTACCATCCTATTTCCTCCTCCATTTCGGAAGAGACTCTTAATTATAGTTAATCGTAACTTTACGGTGGCATTACCCACGTGTCAGGGAGTGGCCCAATTATCTCTCTATATCCTCTTCCAGCAACAGGACTCTCTATTATAGAGAAGGTAAAATTCTTTCCCTCGTGAATAAATATAAATAATCATAGATTAAATAGCAACACTTTTAAGAAAAAACCGATTCATAAGAACCGGTTTATTGATTATTCTTTTTCGAAGCTATCTTTTGGTAGACCACACCATGGGCACAAATATGTATCAGGTAAATCCTCAAATTTTGTGCCTGGAGCGATACCTTGTTCTGGATCGCCTAATTCTTCATCATAGACAAATCCACAAGCTGGACACACGTATCTCATATCATCCTCCTATTTAATTTCTTCGAAATCACTTGCCCCATGTTTACATAATGGACAAATAAAGTCTTCTGGTAAGTCGCCTTCATGTACATATCCACATACCTTGCATACCCAGCCTTTCTTTTTGGCTTCAGGTTTAGGTTTAACATTAGCTTGATAATATGTATATGTCATTGTGTCAACGTTATTGATAGTTTTACTTTCAGTAACTGAGCAAATAAACATGCCGTGAGTATCTAAATCAACATAGCTATCTACTTTGAGTGATATGAAAGCATTGATGTAATTAGTGAGAACAGGCAATCCGTTTTCGCTTCTAATGATTTCTTTTCCTGCAAATTTATCTTTGTCTCTTCCAGAAACAAAACCGTATTCTTGGAATATAGAGAAAGGGGCTTCAATATTTAAGCAGTTAACGTTTAATATTCCTGTCTTTTTAATGACATCATGTGAATAATTTAACTTGTTAATATTAACAGCCACTCTAAGAGGTTTGTCGGTTAATTGACTGACCGTATTAACAATAAGTCCATTATCTTTTTTGCCATCATTACAAGTTACTACATATAAACCATACCCAATCTTAAATAACGCTTTTGGATCTAGTTCAGGAACCTTTTCTTCTTTTATCTCTTTAATAGCGCGATATTCTTCACTTAGTGCATCTGCTAATTTAGAGATTTGTTCTTTATTTTCTTCATTTAGAGAAGATAAAATCCTGACGTTAGGTTCGATTAATGTAATATTCTTGCTATTAGCAAGCTTATCTTTCATAACCTTAGCTGCCATTGGAGCCCAAGTACCATTTTCAATTAACGCCACTTTTTTGTTTTGCCAATTTCTTTCCGTTAAATGAGCAATAAATGTATCCATAAATGGGAAAATACCGGCGTTATATGTAGTAGTAGCTAAAACAATCTTTCCATATCTGAAAGCATCTTCTACGCATTCTGCCATATCTTCTCTAGCTAGATCAGCAACAACAACTTTAGGGGTTCCATTTTCTTTTAATTTTTCTGCTAATAGGTTAACCGCTTCTTTGGTGTGACCATATACGGAAGTATAGAAAATAGCGACTCCTTCAGTTTCTGTTTTATAAGAAGACCAAATGTCGTAAAGATTTAAATAATATCCCAAATTCTCGTTTAGTATTGGTCCATGAAGTGGGCAAATAGTTTGGATATCTAATGTCGCCGCTTTCTTTAATAAAGCTTGAACTTGAGCGCCATATTTACCAACAATTCCAATGTAATATCTTCTAGCTTCGCAAGCCCAGTCTTCTTCCACATCAAGAGCACCAAATTTGCCGAATCCATCAGCGGAGAACAAAACCTTATCAAAGCTATCATAAGTGACCATAACTTCTGGCCAGTGCACCATAGGTGCAAAGACAAATGTTAAAGTGTGTTTGCCTAAGTTTAAAGAATTGCCATCTTCCACCACTAATTTGTGCTTGATTTCTTCGTGGAAGAATTGTTCCATCATCTTAAAAGTTTTGCTATTTCCAACTACAAATGTATTTGGATATTCTTTTAAGAAATTAATAATATTAGCGGAATGGTCTGGTTCCATATGTTGAACCACTAAATATGTTGGTTTTTCTCTTCCCAACACTTCTTTAATGTTTTTAAGCCATTCATCAGTAAAATGAGCGTCAACTGTATCCATGACACAGATTAACTCATCCTTAATGACATAAGAGTTATATGCCATTCCGTTAGGGACAATATATTGTCCCTCAAAAAGGTCTATTTGGTGATCATTAACACCAACATAAAATATATCGTTAGTTATTTTTTTCATTATTTTTTAATCCAACCTTCAAGTTTAGAATCGATGCTATTAACTTCAACACCTTTACATGCGAAACCATTTTTAACGATTGCGCCTCTTGCTGCACCTTTTAATTCTAATTCTGCAAGTCCAAGAGCACCTTCCTCATTAGTGGCAAATGGATAAATTGTTTTGCCAATAAAAGAATAAGAACTTAAGAAGGTTGCAATAATACGAGGATAAGTTCTCCACCAGCAAGGGAATCCAAGATAAATGACATCATATTCATCTAAATTCTCTTTTGGATTAAGGAACGGAACCTTTAGGTTTCCTGCATCTTCTTCTCTACTTCTTTTTACGCATTCTTCATAATTAGCAGGATAAGGAACTTCAGGCATTAATTTATAAAGCTCTCCTCCTGTTAATTTAGCAATCTTTTCAGCGACAATTTCAGTGAAACCTTTGGAGATGTATTCCATTTCTCCACCAACACTGTTTTCGCCAGTTCTTGAAAAATAAACAATTAATGTTTTCATAATTCTACCTCAATTATCATTATCTCAAAAACCTTATATCTTATAAATAAGATTTTTGTTAAAGTGACAAGTTAAGTATAATAATGGAGATGGAATCGATTTTATTCACTAATCAAAAAGATATTAAAAAGGATATAACCAAATTATATCTCGACGCTTTTCCTGAAAATGAAAGACCGCCAGTTCACTATTTTTATAATTCTCTAAGGAAAGAAAATAACAAGTTATATGCTTTTTATGAAAACAGCGAATTTGTTGGTTTTACTTATCTAAGTCACTACAAAGATATCGTCTACATCTTCTTTTTAGCGGTTTCTCCTAATAAAAGAAACCAAGGTTATGGAAGCAAAATACTTCAATTCATTAAAGATGAAAATAAAGATAAAGTAATTCTCTTATGTTATGAAGAAGTCGATGATAAATATGAAGATAATCTTTTAAGAATAAAAAGAAAAGAATTCTATGCTAGAAATGGGTTTCAATATAACGGAATTAAAACTAATGAGTTTGGTGTGATATTCGAAACAGCCTTTATCGGGCCTCATCCAGTAAGCTATGAAGATTACGTTGAGATATTTGTTATTGGCTTTGGAAAGTTAGCAAGAAAGTTTATTAAAAGGCAAAAATAAAAAAAGATATGCAAAGCATATCTATTTTTTTGCGTTTGGATCTCTTAGGTGAGCGTTCAACTCGCTCTTACCGTAATAAATAGAGAGCATTTCTCCAGATATCGATATTGCAATTTCTTCAGGAGAATTACCTCCAATATTTAACCCAATTGGGGAATAGAAATTCGAGAGATCAATATCTTTGCCGTATTCTTGATACGCTCTTTCAAGATAATCAGCAATTTTCTTTTTAGAGCAAAGCATTCCAAAATAGGCAGGTTTATATTTCTTTTCTAGGATTTTGTTTAGAACATGATAATCGTTTTGATGACTTGGAGTGCAGACAACAATATAAGCGTTATCTCTTAATCCATGTTTCTCAATATAATCAACAAATCCTGATATCACTTTAATATCAGCAGAATCATCAAGTGCGTCAATCACTGCTTTTCTTTCATCAATAATAGTGACATGGAAACCTAAAGGTTTTAATGTTCTTGCTAATGCCGCTCCACAATGTCCTGCACCAAAAATATAAACATATTGTTTAGGCCCAACAAATTCATAGAAAAGTGTTACTTTTCCGCCACAGGCCATTGGAAGGACAACTTCATCGTTATCAACATATACTTCACGATCACAAAGAACGTATTTTTCAGAGAAAGATTTTCTTTCTTTTATGACATCTTTACATTTTTCACGAGCGTAAAATTCAATAGCTCCTCCTCCGACAGTGCCAAAAGCTTCTCCATTTTCAACGACAAGCATTTTTTTACCGACATCAGCAGGACCCATCCCACTTTTTTCGGTGACAGTAACTAAAACTAGGTCAAAACCTAGTTTGTTATATTCGTGAATTTTTGAATAAATATCTACCATGTTAGATTAACGCCATTGTTAATGTTAAGGTGAATGCAATTACTAAAGTAACAGCGGCAGTAATTGGCGAATTAACTAATTTCTTAATATCAAATTTTAAGGAAACGTTTGCTTTTTCTAATAACTTCATGACACCAAAAGCAATCGCACCACTAGCAAATGTGTATAAAATAGCGACACAGTTGAACTTGAATAAGTATTTTTCACCGACTTCAATCCATGCCTTTTCGCTTGCAAATACATTTGTGCCACCCATCGCCATATTGATGAGTAAATATGAGAATTGATATAAGGTATTCGCAAAAATCATTGCGCCTAATGTTCTGAAAGATAAAACATTTTTAGGGTTGAAAATAATAAGAGCAACACCCATCATTAAGGATTCAACAACGATATAAATGGCAGGATTATAAACACTTGGTCTAAAACCTATTACTATAGCAACACTTAATTTTATTAAGGCTGCAATGACCCCCATTACAAATACTGCCCATCTTGATCCTGTTTTCTTATAGCAAATTGCCATTAAATAATAGGCGATAGGAAGCATAATGGTTGTTGAAGCAGCATACATTCCTGCTTTATCAAGAACAGGTAAATGTAAAACTGTTCCTAAGGTTGCTTCTAAAATGCCCAAAAGAGCACCAAAGAAAACAACATTAAGTAAAACAGTAAGTGTTTGTTTACGATTTTCGTTATTCATAATGAGCGTCCACCTTAAAAATGATTATAGCATTTTTTATTTTTATATTAGAAATAAAAAGTGAATGAGTAGATGTTAATGCTTGAACCTTTATATGTTTCTGCTGCTAGGAAAGACCAATCAGCTCCACCGAGAGTATATTCAAGAGCAGTTCCATCACTATGGACAGCGTCAACTGCTTTGCCGGCCACTTCTTCACCACTGCAATCATTTGTTAAATAGACTTTGATGTCAGCCTTAAATGTTTCGATGACAACCTTGCTAGGAATTAAATCACTAGTACTGCTTCTCACAAATGAAACAGGGTTTTTCTTTGCTTGAAGTTCTTGATGATTAGAAGAAATATACCATTTTCCTAAGAAATCCATATTAAATTCATTTTCACCAACTGTAAAATGTGCGTTTCTTACTGTTTCTGCAGTATCTTCATCATTCCATGAAGTAGGTAAGAAGGCAGTGGCGCTTAAATAATCAACAGTAAAAGATAGAGATGGTTCAGGATCTACCGGATCAACAGGGTCAGCAGGATCTACTGGAGCTTGTTGAGGATTTGCACATCCAACAAGTGCCACTAAACTCAATAAAGAAATGACTAATAATTTTTTCATTTTTGTGTCCTCTTTCAGTGAAATTATCATCAAAAATAAAAGACTTGTCAAAGACAAATCTTTGCCTCGTGTACGCGGTCATTAACCTTGAATGACGCGTCATAATTTATTTTTTTACTTTTGCGAGCTTACGTATTCCACCGCGTGGGTTTTCTACATCACCTGAATAACGTGGGATAACATGCATATGGGCATGGAATACGCTTTGTCCGCCAGCAACCCCAACATTAAATCCGACATTAAATCCATCTGGATGATATAACTCATCTAAGTGTTTCTTAACAACTTGGGAAAGCTCAAACATTGCCGACATTTCTTCTTTTGTTAAGTCAAAATAAGTCGCTTTATGAGATTTAGGGATGATTAGCATGTGTCCTTTACTAGCAGGCATCGCATCATAAAAAGCTACCGCCAATTCGTTTTCAAAGGCATATTCTTTCTTTTCAATGATTTTGCAAAACACGCATGAATCATTCATAAATATTAACCTATATATCGTTTCTTTTACCTTTGTAATATGTGGAGTCGATTAATCCACCACCAAGACAAATATCCCCATCATATAAGACTGCTGCTTGTCCAGGAGTAACACTCTTATATGGTTTATCAAAAATAAGTTCAATAGAATCGTCATCAATATAATGAATTGTGACTGGATTATCAGCTTGGCGATATCTAAATTTCGCATTAATATGTGCACCTTCTTTGACTTTAGGACACATATAATTCATCATCTTAACAATGCAGCGATCGGAATAGAGATAATCGTTTTCTGAACCACTAGCAACATAAAGGATGTTGTTTTTTATATCTTTTTTAACTACAAACCAACCATTAGAATCAAATCCATTGATTCCACCAATACCCAATCCTTTTCTTTGGCCTATTGTGTAATACATTACTCCATCATGAGTAGCAATGACTTTACCACTATTGATATCGACAACATTTCCTTTTTTAGCAGGAATATAGTTCTTTAAGAATTCTTTGAAATGTCTTTCGCCAATAAAACAAACTCCAGTCGAGTCTTTTTTATCTGCGATATCAAGATCTAAATCGTGAGCGATTTTTCTAACCTCTTTTTTATCAATATCTCCAAGAGGGAATAATGAGTATTTTAATTGTTCTTGGCTAATCTGATTTAGGAAATAAGTTTGATCTTTGTTTGTATCGTAACTCTTGCATAAATAGGCAACACCATCTTTATCAATTCTTTTTGCGTAGTGGCCCATTGCGATCATGTCAAAACCATTATCGAGAGCGAATTTCAAAAAAGCATCAAACTTAATATATTTATTGCAGAAAACATCAGGATTAGGGGTTCTACCAGCTTGATATTCTCTTATTAAATAAGAGAAAACATCATCCCAGTATTCTTTTACAAAATCAATTCTTAATAGTGGTATATCAAGTTTTTTAGCAACTTTAACAGCATCTTCATAATCGACTTCTTGTGGACATTGAGCATTGTTGATATTTGGATTTCCTAAATAATCATTATTCGCTAATGAATCCCAGTTACGCATAAAACAGGCTGAAACTTCATAGCCTTGCTTTTTTAATAGATATGCAGCAACTGCACTATCAACGCCGCCAGAAAGACCGACTAAGATTTTCATTTAAAAATCTCCTCGCTATCGAGCATGACTGTAAAAGGTCCATCGTTAATAGAATGGACGAGCATATCTGCGCCGAAAACTCCTGTAGATATCCCTTTGCCAAATTTATGTTCTAATTGTTCATTGAAATAGTTATATAATTCTTCAGCTTCATGTGGTCTCATCGCATTAGTGAATGATGGTCTTCTACCTTTAGAAGTATCCGCGTATAAAGTGAATTGACTAACAGAAAGAATTCCGCCATTAACATCATATATAGACAAATTAATTTGTCTATTTTCGTCAGCAAAAACACGAAGATTTAAAATCTTGTCCACCATCTTATCAACAATCTCTTTGTTATCTTCGCCAGTAAAGCCAACTAGTAAAAGATAACCGCGGTTAATTTGACCGACGGTTTTCTTTAATATTTCTACTCTTGCTTCAGTAACTGTTTGTAATAGAACTCTCATTTTAATCAATAATTTCTCTGATAACTGGAAGAGCTTTTACTTCTTCTTTAACAATGACATAAGAGGCTTTAATGTCTTCTAATACATCAGCGTAGTCTTCTTTATTTGTGTAACAAGTGCAAAGTAGATCGCCTTTTTTAACATAGCCACCAACTTTCTTAGCTAATACGATACCTGCCGACATATCAATGGTGTCTTCAAGAGTTTCTCTACCTGCACCAAGTTTCATTGCAGCAACACCAATGCCTAAAGCATCGATTTCTTTGATATAGCCTTCTTGTTCGCTTCTAATTTCAATAATATTCTTACTAATTTCAAATTTTTCTGGATGTAAGATGTAATCTACATCTCCGCCTTGTGCTTTAACCATTGCTAATAGCTTATTGAATGCTTCACCATTTTCGATAACTTCGTGAAGCTTCTTTCTAGCTTCTTCTCTAGTTTTAGCTTGTTTAGCTTGAACAAGCATAATACTACCAGCGGTATAGCAAAGTTCCATCAAATCTTCTGGGCCTTCGCCATGTAATGAGGCGATAGCTTCTTTGATTTCTAATGAATTACCAACTGCCATACCTAAAGGTTCACTCATATCGCTTAAAACAGCGACAGTGTCTCTAGATAATGATTTACCGATGTTAACCATGGTTCTCGCTAATTCTCTAGCATCATTCATGTTCTTCATAAATGCACCTTCACCTACGGTGACATCTAATAAAATAGCATCAGTTCCACTAGCGAGTTTCTTACTCATAACACTGGCAGCAATTAGAGGAATTGATTCAACTGTACCTGTGACATCTCTTAAAGCATAAAGCTTTTTATCAGCAGGAACTAAAGAGGCGGTTTGCCCGATAACTGCTAAGCCGATATCGTTGACTTGTTCAACCATTTGCTCTTTAGTTTTAGCAATGCTCATATGAGGAATGGATTCGAGCTTATCTAAAGTACCGCCAGTATGACCTAAACCACGTCCACTCATCTTGGCAAGTTTTGCGCCACAAGCAGCAACCATAGGTCCAAGAACAATTGTGGTTTTATCACCAACTCCACCAGTAGAGTGTTTATCAACTTTTACGCCTTTGATATCACTTAAATCAATAACTTCACCACTATGTTCCATACGGTCAGTTAGAGTAGCGATTTCACGTTTAGACATTCCTCTAAAGAGGATTGCCATATTCATCGCACTTGATTGATAATCAGGAATTTCACCTTTGGTGTAGCCTTCAATCCAGAATGAAATTTCTTCATCTGTTAATTCATGGCCATCTCTTTTTTTGATAATTAAATCAACCATTCTCATAGTAAATACCTCAATTCATAATTAGTTTATCACAAAAATGTATTCAAAATACATTTGATTATATAACTTTGTAATATTTTAGAGCTTTTTTGACTCCATGCTTCTCTATTGGAGCGGTGATATAGGTGGCGTAAGGTTTAACTTCTTCTTTGCCGTTTCCCATACAAGCACTATATTTTGATAGTTCAAACATCGATATATCTTGAACGTCATCTCCAATAGTCAAAACATTATCTGTTGAAATATTATAATATTTCAGAACATCTTTAATGCCTTCTGCTTTAATATGTTCTTCTTCAATTATTTCCACTGCGTAATCATAATAACGGAATATATGCATTTCCTTAGGAAGTTTTGCTATAAGTTTTTCATCATAATCACTGGTACAGAACACCACTGCGTTTATGCCTTTACGATTTTTGTAATCTTCCACTTTTGGATATGCTTCTTGATAAATAGCAAAAACATGATCGACATATTCATTAGGCTCTCTAGTAAAGAAAGCTCCATTTGCCTCAGTTATTTGCATTGTTAAACCAAGCTCATTAGCGACGTCAATCATCTTTTGATAATTCTTATCGGTAAAATTAATCTCTTTTATGATTTTATCATCAATCATGACAAGGCCACCATTAGAGATAATAAGTCCATCTGGTTTAAATATCTTTAATAGTCCAGTATATACGACTGAATGATAGGCTCTGGCAGTGCAAATACAAACTTTAACCCCTCTTTTTTGTGCTTTCTTAAGAGCGCGAATAGAAGCCTTATCAAAAACATGTTTGCCTTTATAATGAGACAATATCGTCCAATCGATATCCACAAAGATAATTTTAATATTTTGGTCCATCTATTTATTATTTTATAATAAGATGTTAGAGTAATGATATGAATTTTAAAGAAAACATTCTAGAATTCCTCTCTGAAAAAGAAGCGAATGAACTTATTAGTTCTTTTTCTAATGAATCAGAACATGCAGTTATATTGAATTCTCAAAAAATGAGCGATGAAGAATTTTTAAGTTTGTTTCCAAATGTTATTAAGCATCCTTGCGTAGATCACGCTTATCTTTATGATAAAAACGAATATGCTTTAGGAAAAAGCATATATCACGAACTGGGGTGTTTTTATTTGCAAGATCCTAGTGCGATGGTCACTGCTTCACTACTAGACATTAAAGAAGATGATTTAGTGTTAGATATGTGTGCTGCTCCAGGAGGAAAAAGCATCCAAGCTTCTTTCAAGATGAACAATAACGGACTTATAGTTGCTAATGATTTATCTAAGCCTAGAGCCTTTTCAATCGTAGAAAACGCTGAAAGATTAGGACTTAAAAATCTATTAGTGATTAATAACGATTTTGAAAAGATATATCAAAATTATAGAGACACGTTTGATGTTGTTATTCTAGACGCTCCTTGTTCTGGAAGTGGGATGTTTAGAAAAGATGATAAAATGATTGATGATTGGTCTATAAACAAAGTTTATAAATTCCAAGAAATTCAAAAAAGATTAATCGAAATTGCCTACTATATGCTTGCTCCAGGAGGAACGTTATCATATTCCACTTGTAGCTATTCCAAAGAAGAAAACGAAGATGTTATTCATCATCTACTTTCTCATAGTGACGCCGTTATCACTCCTATAAAACATATTGATGGAGAATATATCAATCCAAAAGATCCTATTGGTGTTAGATTAATGCCTTATAAGTTTAAAGGTGAGGGGCAATATATTTGTCAAATTAAAAAACCAGGTGAAAAACAAGCTCATAGACCTGAACACGAAAACAAATATCAAAAACTATTGCCAGAAGTTCTAAAAGATTCCGATGTTAGAAAATTTGGTGATACTTATTTTGCTCTTCCATATAGATTCAAAGATAATGACCTAAACGTTATAAGATATGGAACAAAAATAGCCAGCGAATCAAAAGGTATTTTAAGATATGATCTCCACTTCGCAAGAACTTTGAATTGTAATGATTTTGCAAGTGTTGAATTGAACGATAAAGAGGTTAATGATTACTTATTTGGTAATGTGATTCGTAAAGTCACAAACATTAAAGGATATGTTTTATTGACATATAAAAATAAAAGCGTCGATATTGCTAAAAGTGACTGTCAACAAATTAAAAATTATTATCCAAAAGGATTAAGAAAAAAGTTTTATTAATAGATTCTATTGAATCTATATTTTTTAGATTTTAGGCCACTCATCGCTGCGTGATCTTTTTTACGTAAGTCAAAGGTAAGAGCTTGTTGCACTCTGCTTTGAATAATATTAGCAACCTCTTCTGTAGTCATGTCTTTATATTCTTCAGGATAAAGCGGTTTTAAGAATTTGACATGTGTAGGATATTTTTTAAGTGAATGTTTTAATGACATTACGCGGTGTGAACCAATATGAGCAATCGGCACAATTGGAACCCCTGCTTTCATCGCGCTTCTAAAAGCGCCGTGTTGGAAAGGTAGTAGTTTTGCCATTTGATCTTTATTTCTTGTGCCTTCTGCAAAAATAAACCAGCTTTGTTCTCCTTTTGCTAAAGAAGCTTGAACTTGGAGCATCACTTTTAACTGTTGTTTTAAATTTTTACGATCTAAGAACAAAGAATTAGAGGCCGTAAAAACACTACCCACTAGAGGAATCTTTTTTACTTCGATTTTTCCAACAAAAGCTATTGGTTCATCAAATATATCAAAAAATGCTAAAGGATCTAATGCGCTTAAGTGATTAGGAAAATAACACGCTGCTCCTTCTGGTATATTTTCTTTTCCTTCAATATGGAAATCATATTTAAGAGCTTTGTTGGCCTTTTTAACTAATTTTCGGACGGCGTTATATCTCTTTTGAAGTGGGTATTTGTCTTTATGTTTGCTATATCTAATAATCCAAGCAAAATAATCCCATATAGCGAGAGGAACAACTTTAAAAATAACAGTTAATAAATGCCACATAAATTAAATTAATTCGAATATTGTCACGCTATTAGGTGGAGCGATAAAATTTTTAATTTTATAATCATCACGATTAGTGATAATTCCACTACTAGAAAGTAAAAGGGTAAAATAATCATCAAAATCTACAGTTGAGGTAATATTGTTAGGGTTAATGATTAAAAGCACTTTTCTTGATTTATCAAGGAATTTTGCATCTCTTATTGCAATTGTTAAAACATCATTTTCAAGCCAGAAGAAATCGAAGACATTTTTAATATCATCAATACTAGCGAGTTTAAAGATAGAATATGTTTTTCTAATTTTTATGACATCGGAAAGATAATTAACCATATCCATTCTTTCTTCTACCAAATCCCAGTCCATATTGTTAACGTCTTTAACGTTATATGTGTTATCTAATCCAAATTTAGATAAACCAATTTCTTGACCCATATGGATAAGAGGAATACCTAATGAAAGCACCGTTAAAGCGTTAGCGAATTTAATAACTTTAAGAATATCTTCTTCAGAATCATAAATGTTAGTTAATTTATCATATAAAGTTTGATTATCATGACATTCAACATAGTTGATTGATTGATTTGCGTTACTAAATTTACCATTTAAGACGCTTCCAAGGAAAGAAGCTTCCGCTACTTCTTTATGATATAAATTACCACTTATAAAGCCTTTTTGGCTTCTATCAAAAGTCGGTCCTTTGATAATATCTCTAAATGTATCATTGAAGAAGGCCATACCTGGCATCTTATCAGCATTTAACATTGATGATTTTTTATCATCAGGTAAAGCGGTATCCATATGCCAGCCTTCTCCGTATAACATCGCATCCTTTTTGATGCCTTTTACCATCTTAATAATTTCATTAGTGGTATCGATATCGATAAGGCCTAAAAGGTCAAATCTTAAGCCATCAATATCATAAACTTCAAATAAGAAACGGATAGAATCTAAGATGATTTTTCTGACCATCTTTCTTTCACTAGCAATGTCATTGCCACATCCAGAAGCATTCGATAATCTATTTTTCTTTTTACGGAAATAATAATATGGAATATTCTTTTGGAATTCTGAATTAATATAATCATAAATATGATTATAGACAACATCTAAAACCACTCTGATGCCTTGTTTATGAAGCTCATTAACTAAGGTTTTAAACTCCACCATTTTACTCATTGGATCTTCAGGAGTAGTAGAATAACTGCCTTCAAGAGCAAACCAACTAATTGGATCATATCCCCAGTTATAAGTATTCTTAACTATGTCGTCCACATTAGCGAAATCTAATACTGGTAGTAATTGAATATGGGTAATGCCAATTTTCTTTAAGTAATCGACTTTATCTAAAATCGCTAAATAAGTACCTTTATTTTCTAAATCAGTCGCTTCGGTAAAATCACGAACATTAAGTTCGTAAATAATAGCGTCGTTATAACTATTAAAAGGAGTGTTACATTTTTTAGTGCCTAATGATTTCACTAATTCTAAATCAATAACTGCAGAATATTCGCTATTAAGGGAATTAGATTTTTCATAAGGATCACGCACTACTTTTTCACGTCCGTTAATCTTAATTACATAGACGTATTTTTTGTTGAATAAATCGCCTTGAATATCAATAACATAAACACCTTTATCTTCACGTTTCATTTCATGAAGTACGAAATTTTCATCACTTGTTTCTAGTTTTAGGTAGCAGCTGCTCGCTAAAGGGGACCAGAATTTGAATGATGTAGATTTTTTGCTATATGTCGCGCCTAAATCATTTTTATCGTAAGTATATAATTCTTCGAATTCATGGCTAGCAATATAAGAATCGTAATCTAAATCAACAATCTCTTCTTCGCTGCTAATAACTTTATAATCTTTTCCTAAATAAATAGGTGCTTCTGAAATAAGGCGGAGTTCCATAAACGAACCGCGTCTATTAATTTGTTTTCTTAGTTGTGTTTTCTTTTTATCAGCTTGTATGAAAAACTCGATATCATCGATATCATTATCTTCGGTAATGAAGACAATACCGATTTCATGAGTGCTAATTAGATAAGCCTGTAATAATTTCTTTTGCATATTAGTATTTAGTTAATTCATCGCTTGTAACCATTTGGTTATATTCACTATATTCGTCTCTGACTAAAACTTTGCAACCTTTGGTTGTTCCATCTTGTTCGGTAGAAACAATTCCTTCTTTTTGGAGTCTATTAAAGAATCTGCCCGCTCTATTAAAACCAACACCGCATTCTCTTTGGATTTTGCTCATCGAGACAAATTGTTGACTCATAACCCATTCTTTGATGGATTGATATTTATTTTCTTCAGCAGCGTCCGCTTCTTTTTCTACTTCTCCAGAAGCAACTTTAGCGACCGCTACTTCTTTAGAATGATCGACTAAATCCATGAATTTTTCATCATAGTTAGTTGGGTAATGTTCTTTTAAATATCCGACAATACGTGCAATTTCACGGTTATCGACAAAACATCCTTGTAAACGAGTCGCACCAATTCTACTAACAAGAGGCGATTGAACAAGCATATCTCCTCTTCCTAATAGTTTTTCTGCTCCGCCTTCACCAATAATAGTGACAGAGTCAACAGCGCTAGAAGTCATCAAAGCAACGTGAGTTGGTAAGTTACCTTTAATAACACCAGTAATGATGTTGGTAGAAGGTCTTTGAGTGGAGATAAGCATATGAATACCTGCTGCTCTAGCTTTTTGTGCAATAGAAACAACTGGTTGAGATATTTCTTTACAGTTATCCACTAAATCAGCGTATTCATCAATAACTACCAATATGTAAGGCAACGTATCAATGTTATGTTCTCTTGCGTATTCGTTAAATTGTTTGATATTGCTACATTCATCTGCATCTGCAAATTTTTGATAACGATCATTCATTTCATCAACAAGTTTAGAAAGCATGACTTTTGCTTGGCTTGCTTCAGTAATGATTGGGCATAATAAGTGAGGCATCTCACGATATTTAGTCATTTCTACTCTCTTAGGATCAACGAGAACAATCTTCAAATCATCAGGAGAAGTTCTCATGATTAAAGTAGAAATAATGGAGTGAGTATAAATAGATTTACCACTACCAGTGGTACCTGCCACTAATAGATGAGGAAAATCATCAAAATCTGCAGAAACAATATCCCCAGAAATGTTCTTACCAAAACCAACAGCAAGAGGATGCTTCTTAGCATCTGGAAGGGATTCGACCACTTCTTTAAAGCTAACAGTTGTGATTTTGATATTAGGGATTTCTAATCCAGAATAAGGTTGCCCTTCAACAATTGGAGAGAATCTAACATTAAGTCCTCCAAGTCTTAAGGCGATATCATTAACCAATTTTTCAACGTTACGCATTGAAACGTTAGGTTCATATTCGATGTTATATCTAGTAACACTGCTACCAATTGTATAGCTAACACATTTAGCACCAACGCCAAAGTTATTTAGAACATTATTAATGGCAATAACTCTTTCTTCAGCAGCTTTACTGTTAGCCTCAATAGCCTCAGTTACTTCGTAAGTTTTTAGCAGTTCAGTTGATGGAGGTACCCATTCCACTCTTTCTTTCTTCTTCACTTCTGGGACAACTTCAATAGGAGTTTCCACCATGAATGCAGCAGGTTGAGGAATTGGTTTTGGTTCTTCAAAAACTGGCTTTTGAGTAAGGAGAGATTCATCTAATTTATGGACAGGTTCCTCTTCCTTGATTGGTTCTTGAACCATTTCATCTAGATAGACATCTTCAAAGTGAGGAATGCTAGGATCATCAATATCTTCATTTTCTACTTCTTGATATAAAGCATCTTCATGACTTTGAGATTCAATTGGACCAACTTTTGGAGTTTCTAATTCTTCTTTAATAGGAGCAACATTATTATTTTCAAAACTCAAGCGTGAGAATTCAGAAATATCCTTGGTATTATCATTTTTAGAAGTGTATGGATTATCTAATGAGAAGTTATTTCTTGAGAAATCGTCGTCAGTTAAAGAAATATCTTCTTCTACTTCATAGCCGAAAGGAACTTCCATTGTTTCTTCTTTTGGCTCTGGAGTATAGATAGGAACAATTTCTTCCAGCTGTTCTTCTTTACTTTCTTCTTCCGCTAAACGTTTAGCGATTTCTTTGGCTTTATGTTTATCGGTAAACTTTCTTACAAAATCAATAGTTGGTCTTAGCCAAGCTAAGATGAAACCAATAATTAGGAATATAATTCCTAAGGCTAAGACAACTGCGTTATTTCCAATAATAGAGCCAAGTAAGATGCCTAATAAACCATTGCTCCAATAAGACGGAGTAGCAAATAAATTAAGGAATCCATTTTGATAATAATTGCCAAGCAAAGCGTGGAAATTATTAATGTTATTGCCAATACCACTTGCGTAATCTAAACCACTTCTGACAAATAAAGCACTGCCAACAGTGAAGAAGAATCCGATAGAAAAGACAATAACACCGATGACACTTAAAACATATTTAATATGGATTTTTCTCTTAAATATAATGCGATGTAAGCCATCAAGAACTAAGAATAATAAAATCAAATAATAAGATGCACCAAATAAGTAGATAAGTGGGAAGACTAAAGTCCTACCAACTTTACCAACATTTAGAGCCAACATTGTCGCTAATAAAATAAAAAATATTCCTTTAACAACTTCCTGAAGTTTAGGGGAAATATTTGTCTTCTTTTTTTCGCTCATACGTATATTATACGTGCGCAAAAAATGTAAGTCTATGTAAAAAGAAAAAAAGCACCTAAGTGCTTCCTTCTTCTTTATTGTTCAAGAATAATAACTTCTATATACGGCTCTCTACCGTTTTCTCTTCTAACAAATCTTCTAATACGTTCAGAGATCATTTCTTTTGTAGAAGAGAAATCCTCAACACCATTTCTAAGAGCCGCTGTCACTTCTTCAACATAAATCTGAGTTATAGATTTTAATAATGGTTCTGCTTCCTTTTGGAAAACAAAGCCACGCATCTGACAATCAGGTCCAGAAACAATACGTTTTTCTTCTTTAGAAATTGTTGAAGCAATGATAACAGTACCATCAACACCTAATTTTTGACGGATTTGAACAATATCATCGCTAATACGAGCTACGCCTTTTCCATCAACAAGCATTGGCGTGACATCTATGCCTGTCACTTCGTTAGGAAGAATAATTGGTCTTCTACCTTCTTCAAATATTAATTCCATACCATTGTCTAAAACAAAGACATTCATGTGGTTTAATCCAATACCTAAAGATAATGCAAGTTTGGCGTTATCCATTAAGTTGGTGAAGTTACCGGTAACTGGGAAATAATACTTTGGTCTAAACATATTTAAGATAAATCTTAAATCTTCTTCCCTAGCATGCATTGGCGAGACATCTTTATTTTTAATCCACACCACTTCGCAGCCTGTGCGATAAATGGAATCCATCGCTCTAGTAGCCACCATTTCATAACTTGGTCTTGGAACAGCAGCGTTAACAAAAATATCATCTTTATCAACGATAAATCTGCTATCAGAATTTCTTCCCAAACTCAAAGCGTTAATTTCATCAAAAATATCATCAGAATGTCCAAGCATTAACACCACGACATCACTTCTCTTAACTCTTAAAAAGTCTTCTTTGCTAATGAAATCGGTTGAATCACACTTAATCGCTCCACCTTTAACAGTGATATGTCGCATGACTAAAGCGGTATATTCGTCATAACAATAAATTTTCTTTTTATATTTTTTGGTTAATCTGACAATTTCTCTTAATCGATACATATTTTGCCAATAACATGTAAAGATTAATCTCTTACCTAATTTGAAATACTTTTCCACCATATCACTGATACGATGCTTTGGTGAACAGTACCCTTTATGATTAGCACCTTTAGATTCCGCCATTAATAGCAAAGTGTTCTCTTTTGCTAATTCGCTAGCGGTTGCTAAATCAAAACGATAATTGTCTTCATCAGTTGCGAAATTAATAATGAAATCACTAGTAAAGATAATATTTCCTTGGTCTGTTTTTATGGCTATACCATAACTATTAGCGGCGTTATGACATGTTTGGAAGAAAATAACTTCTCTTCCTGCCACTATTCTTTTATCGCTAGGCTTAACGATTTCATAATCAAAACTCACGTCATTATAATGATGGACTGCGAGCTGACCTTCCATAACGTTTCTAGTAGTATCAGTGCAGTACACTTTAGCAGGAGCTTTGTGATAAATAAATTTAAGAGCGCCAACACTTTCATCATGACCGTGTGTCATGAAATATCCGGCGATGCGGTTTCTATTTTTGATGAGATAGTCAAAGTTAGGGAGTAAGCAATCAACTCCAGGAGTGGTTTTATCAGGTAGAGCGATACCGGCATCTAAAACAAAAATATCATTGTTAATCTCGAGGATATAACAATCTCTACCACTTTCATCAAGACCAGCAAGAGCAAAAACTTTAATGTGGTCCGCCATAAAACCTCCTTTAACTAACTAGAAGAATTACTATCAAAAAATCTAGATACCTTATTTTAGCATCTAGATCTTTTTTTATAAATATAATTAAGAAATTTTATTTAATTTCTTTAGTAATGATTATGTCACTACCAGTTCCTAATACATCTTTGATGACGACATCGCCAATGTGAGTTGGAGCGTTTACAGAGACTTTTTCAATCTCTTTCAAAATGTCAAAAATCTTGCCTTTTGGAATGGAAACACTAGTCTTAACACTAGCCATACAATTCTCACGATTTTTAACCCTCACAATGGATGTGATCATTCTTTTTGGATTAGTTAATTCATCCTTCGCATATTGAGCGCCTCTTGGACAGGAATTTCCTGTAACATTGAGATCGTCATCGATATGGAGTCTGCATCCTCTAGGACAGACAATACAAGTTAAATCTTTACTCATTATTTTCTCTCCTTAATACTGACAGTGATTTCACCACTTTCAATCTTCGCAAGTTGAGCTTGGTTGAGTTTAAGCATAACCATTTCACTTGGGATTAAAACTGGTCTAACAAATTTAGCGATTTCATTACCGTTATCTTCGAAAGTAACAAAGACATTTTGAATTGGTCTTCTTACTCTGAATTTAAATGTGATGGAATCAGCATTTTTGTTTGTAATAGTTTGTGGAATTACATAAGAAATTCCATCTCCAGGTTTGACTAAGATTGTTGTGTTCTTTTCTACTAAACCCTTGATATATTTTGCAGCACCTTTACCGGCATCTCTACCTTCATCAGTCACGAAGTCAACAACATCGTGAACGTGTAAACAGTTACCACATGCAAAGACACCAGGAATAGAAGTTTCAAAGTAATCATTAACTTTTGCGCCTCTAGTAGAACTCATCTCTGCTTTAATCTTATCTAACAAGGAGACATATGGGATTAAACCGATAGAAAGTAAGAGTGTATCACATTCAAATTCCATCTCGGTTCCAGGGATGAATTTCATCTTATCATCAACTGCAGATAAGATAACTTTTTCTACCCTACCATGCTTGCCTACTACCTTGCTAACACTTCTAGAGAGATAGAGAGGAATATCATAATCGGTTAAGCACTGTGCGATGTTACGATTTAAACCATTTGAATAAGGCATAATCTCACTGACACATAATACTTTTGCGCCTTCTAATGTCATTCTTCTAGCCATGATGAGTCCAATATCACCACTACCAAGAATAACGATACGTTTTCCCGCTAAGAAACCATGGATGTTCAAATATTTTTGAGCAGTACCAGCAGTAATAATACCAGCGCAACGATCACCAGGGATTTGAATTGCACCTGCTCCTCTTTCATAACAACCAGTTGCAAAGACGATGGCTTTAGCTTGTAATGAAACAACACCATCTTCTGCGTTACTATAAGTAACGACTTTATCTTTTGTGACATCAAGAACTAATGCGTCACAACGATATTCAATACCAAGTTCTTCAACTTGTTTAACGAATCTTTGTAAATATTCTGGTCCAGTTAATTCTTCTTTGAATTCTGTTAAACCGAAACCATTATGAATACATTGATTTAAGATGCCGCCGAGCACACTATCCTTTTCAAGGATAAGGATATCGTCAACACCATTCTTTTTGGCTTCAATTGCCGCGGCCATTCCAGCACTTCCACCACCAATAATTACTAAATCTTTATTAAGCATGTTTAACTTCCTCTAATAAGATTTCACTACCATCTTTATCCCATTTAACTTCTGTTGGGTTGATGCCATAGTGTTTAGCAATAATTAAAGTGACATAAGGTGAACAGAAACCACCTTGGCACTTACCAAAACCTGCTCTCACTCTCTTCTTGACCGCTTTTACTGTATGAGGTGGAACACTACGTGCAAATAAATCATTAATTTCTCCAAGTGAAACTTTTTCACAAGAACAAATGATTTTGCCGTATTCTGGATTTTCTTTAATTAATTCTTCTCTCGCTTTATTATCTAACTCATTGAGTTTTGCGTATTTTTTAATGCAAGGATTGAATGATTTTTTAGCTTCTAAATTCAATAATTTAGAGACTATTTCGTCAACTACATATTCCGCAATCGCTGGAGCAGAAACTAAACCTGGAGATTCAATTCCTGCAACATTGATAAAGTTTGGATTAACTTTACTAGATTCAATAATAAAATCATGACGTGATGTTGTAGGTCTAATTCCAGAGAACACTCTAATAACTTGATTGAATGGAATGCTTGGAATTAAATCTGTAGCTTGTCTTCTAACATCACCAAGAGTTGGTCCATCAGTAGAGAAGTCTTCAGTATCATCTACTAGTTCACTACTTGGTCCAACAATGTAGTTATTGCTACTTGTTAAAGAGACAAGAACACCTTTACCTTTTTCGCTAGGTAATGGGAAAATGACATGATTTACTAAACCGAGATCATAATGGTCTAAAACGAAATATTCACCTTTTCTTGGTGTGAGATGCCAATCGACATCTTCAACCATTCTTGCAATCTTTTCACATCCTAATCCAGCCGCGTTAATAACGACTTTGCTTTCGTAAGACGCTTTATTTGTTTTGACAACAAAATGATTTTTAAGGTCTTTAATATCAATTACTTCTTCATCTAAATGAAGTACTACGCCATTATCGACAGCGTTTTCGACAGCGTGAGCTACTAAATTAAATGGATCGACTATGCCTGCTGTTGGGGCTAATAGTCCTCCAAGTGCGTTTGGGGAAACATTTGGTTCTAAATCCCTCAATTCTTCTTTTGAAAGAATACGAGCTTCAACGCCATTTTCGTGGCTCCTCTCCAATAAGCCTTTAAGCATATCTAATTGAGCTTCGCTAGTTGCGACTGTAATGGAACCAATGCGATAGAAATGGACATCTAATTCATCAGAGATTTGATCAAACATCTTATTTCCAAGGACATTAAATTTTGCTTTTAACGATCCCGGAACTGGGTCATAACCACTGTGAACGATGGCGCTGTTTGCATTACTAGTAACATTACCAACATCGTTTTCACGATCAATTAGTAAAACGTTGAGATTAAATCTCGCTAGTTTTCGGGAGATGAACGCTCCTGTAACACCTGCACCTATAACAACTATATCGTACATACTAATATGATAATAAAAAACCCTCGCATTTGCGAGAGTTTAATATGCTATATTAGCTATTTTTTAAATTTTCTTGGTCCTTTTACAGATTTATCTGGGCGATTATGATGCTCAAGTCTTCTTTCTTCAGTTTCAAATACGCCTTCAGGTTTTTCCATAAATTCTTTAGCGGAAACCTTGACTTTACCGTGGTCATCAATTTCGATAACTTTTACTTTGAGTTTGTCACCAACTTTGACGACATCACTTGCTTTAGAGACATAACCCCAACCAAGTCTAGAGACATGGCATAAGCCTTCGACATTACCGAATAATTTAACGAATGCACCATAGTCTTCAACTCTAGTGACTTCACCTTCGAATTCTTCGCCAACTTTAGCTTCTCTAACGATATCTAAGATAATGTTTTTAGCCTTGTTGATGACTTCTCTATCCATATGGTAAAGAGTGACTTGTCCGTTATCTTCAATGTCAATTTTGACATTGTCGCAATTAGCGATGATTTCATTAATGACTTTACCGCCAGTACCAATAACATCTCTAATCTTATCGACATCAATGAAGAATGTATCCATTTTTGGAGCATATTTGCCGACATCTGGACGAGGTGCTGAGATAGCAGTTTTCATCACTTCTCTAATCTTTGCTCTTGCAACGTTAGCTTGAGCTAAAGCTTCACGTAAAACTTCTTTTGTAACACCTTTGATTTTGATATCCATTTGTAAGGCTGTGATACCTTTTTCAGTACCAGCAACTTTGAAGTCCATATCACCGAAGTGATCTTCTAAACCTTGGATATCAGTAAGAATTGTATATGGATGTTTTCCATCTAATGGTCCACTACTGATTAAACCCATAGCGATACCACTAACAATACCTTTAATTGGAACACCAGCTGCCATCAAGGACATACATGATGCACAGATACTTGCTTGAGAAGATGAACCATTAGATTCAACAACTTCTGCAACAGTTCTAATTGTGTATGGGAATTCTTCTGCGCTAGGAATGACATATGATAATGCTCTTTCTCCTAATGCGCCGTGACCGATTTCTCTTCTTCCTGGGGAGCGCATTCTACCAACTTCACCAA
>CADCPC010000062.1 GCA_902803285.1 uncultured Erysipelotrichaceae bacterium
GGTTTTTTCTCGCATAACAAACCTCCTTTTCAATAGAATAGCAAAGAAAAAAGTGGATGGGCTTTTTTTACCCTTGTCCACTTTTACCCTAGCACTTCAAATGAGGCCTGATTATCTTTAAGAATAAGTTTATTAAGCAGTTACTTTGATTATACAGTAATCTTTATAACCGCCATCAACAGTTGTAACAGTAATCGTAGTTTCACCGACTTTAAGTGCGGTTACTTTACCGTTTTCATCAACACTAGCGACTTCCTCATCAGCGGTAGACCTAATCACTTCTTTATTAGTTGCATTGGTAGGAAGCACTTTAGCAATTAAATTTTCACTATCACCAACACTTAATTCTAGTTCACTGTAGTTTAAGCTAACTCCATTAACAGGAACTATCTTTTGAGTAACATTAACAATGCAAGAAGTGGTTAATCCACCATCTTTTGTAGTTACTGTAATAGTGGCTTGTCCAGCGCTAATGGCGGTTATTTTTCCATTTTTAACAGTAGCAACGCTTTCATTACTACTACTCCAAGAGATAGTTTTATCAGTGGCATTGCTAGGTAAAACTGTGGCAGTTAATGTAGCTCGATCACCAGTTAATAAGTCGAGTGATGTTTCGTTAAGCGAAACACTACTAACATGGATGATGGAAGGCTTTTTAACGACCGTTATTTCTGCACTTGAGGATTTATGTCCGTCTTTTGATTTAACACTTATAGTGGCCTTTCCTTCTTTAAGGGCAGTTATTGTGCCGTTATCCACGCTAACAACGCTGTCATCACTACTTGACCAGATGAGTTCTTTGTTTGTTGCGTTTTCAGGTAAAACTATTGTTTTAAATGCATATGTATCACCAATAGAAAGTTCTAATGATGATGCATCTAAAGACACACTACTAACATGAACGATTTCTTGACCAAATAATTGTTCAAAATGAGTCATTTGACCATTAACAGAGATGGAACAAGTAACGTTTTCCTGTCCAGCAGTATTTACTGTAACTTGATTAATTGGAGCGCCTTCATATGTATAAATAACTTGGTTGTTATCTCCATAAACCACGATAGTGACATAATCGATATTATTTCCTTCATAATCTACATCAAAGGTTAAATAATCACCTTCTTGAGTCGCATTAGAAACTGATGAAAAATATTCATCAAATGAGGGGGTCAAATAATTGCCTGTATACACGAGCTCATTTGGATCAACGCTCGTATCGTAGACCGCTAAATCATAAGAGGTGTTTGGCATTAAATCTGTGAAGACAACTTGATCAATGAAATCGATAGCTTCAAAGAATGAATATTCTTCATTGCTCAAATACATCACATATGATTTATTCTCATCTCTATCGATTTTAAAACCTAATTCAGTGCTTCTAGATAAAAACAAAGAAACATGATTTGTAGGCGGAATCTTGATAAATCCGGAAGAGACTCCAACAACAGCGATAACGCCAGTTAAAGCAACCACAATGCCAGGAATAGCGACCGATGCTACTCCAGCGCTTATAGAGGCACTACCAGCAGCGCTAGAAGCGCCCTCGCTTCCATTAGGGGCTTTAGTTTTTGCTTCAGGAGCGGTTTTAGATTTGATAGAACTAGAGAAATCATTTATTTCTTTGGATTCGTCAAATTTTTCTTTCAAAGAGAAGGATTCGTGGTCAATACGAAAACTTTCATTACCTTGCTGAAACTTGTTTATTTCATCAGTTTTGTAATTATCGTAATCGTTAGTAAGATGTAAATCGTTCTTTTCGAAATCCATAGTTATTTAATGTCGTTATTGTTTTCTTCGACTCCGCTAGAAGTTTCTTTTTGTTTGTTAACAAATTGTTCAGCAATCTTTTTCTCACTTGCAGTTGCATTAGTAAATTCAACTGGTTTATTAACAACCACTTGTGGGAATGGAATATTGATATTGTTCCTATCGAACAACAATTTGAATTGTCTATTTAAGTCTCTTTCAACTTGGAAACGATCATCTTCTTCGCATTTTGCAAAGAATTTTAAATTAACGGAAGAATCTGCTAGAGCAGAAACACCTTTGTACCAAGGGCCTTCAACGATAGCTGGGATAGCTTCTTTAATCTTATCGATGTTTTGAGCAATGATGGCTTCAACTCTTTCGAGAGATTCACCGTATTCAATGGACATTTCCACTGCAACAACAGAAAGTTGATCAGTTAAGTTAACCATTGAACGGATATCGGAGTTGTTGATGACTTTA
>CADCPC010000063.1 GCA_902803285.1 uncultured Erysipelotrichaceae bacterium
AGAAAATTCTTAAAAACCTCAGGCATTAAATATGACTACCACACTAAGAGCATGCAAAAATTCATGATTGCTGATTTCTTATATGGATTATTTCCTTTTGTGGTATTTAATGTTTTCTGTGTTTTTATGGCCATCATCGATTTGGTCCTTGGTATATTGTGCGCTTATCAATCTCCTACCCCATATTTACTAGGTATGATCTTTGGCAATATGGCTTATCAAATTTTCATCTTGTTAGTGATATTTGCGGTACCTGCTGCAATTGTTATATATCGTGAAAATAAGGTCTTAAAAATAGGGCCAGGATTATGCGGTATATGTTTGCTAACATATGGGTTATTCTTCTATGAGTTTGGTTTAGCCTTTGTCGATGCGATGCTTCATCCAAAAAAGAAGACCAATTGGAAGAGAGTTGACCATAGCGGTGAGATCACCAATGATAGCGCAAAGAAAGCGAGTGAATAATGAAGAAGAATGAATGGAAAAAGACTAGGACAATTTATTGGTCTGATGAAGTGAATGATGACTTTGATGAAGTCGGTCTTTCTCGTCCTTCCGTTCCAGAAGGATATAAATATAAAAGAACCAACCCAATCAATAACTTCTTTTCTGCTATTTTGTATCACGGAATTGCTAAACCAGTTTTGGGATTTTATTGCCTTTGTAAAGGCATTAAAGTTAAAGGGAAAAGAAACCTTAAAGCATTAAAAGGCAAAGGTGCTTATATTTATTCCAACCACACCGCGATTAGTGATGTTCTCAAGTTTCAATCTTTTGTCTTTTTCGTAGGACGTAGAGTCAACATTCTTGGCTATAGTGATTCGTTAACCATGCCGATTGTTAGAAACATCGAAAGAGCGTTAGGCTATCTACCTGTTCCTTTAAAGAAAGATTTAAAAAATCTTATCGCATTAAGTGATGCTTGTGACTTCTACATTAAAAAAAGACAGTATGTCTTAATTTATCCTGAAGCTCATATTTGGCCTTATTACACAAAGATTAGAAATTTCCCAGAAGGATCATTTAATTATCCAGCCAGACACATGTCTCCAGTTGTTCCAGCGGTTACTACATGGAGAAAACCGTTAATTGGTAAGAAGCCAAAACAAACCATCTATATTGGCGAGCCAATATTCCCAATTGAAGATAGAGACGCAAACTGGAATAGAGAATATCTTCATAAAGAGACTTTAGAAGCAATGAAAAAGATGGCTAATGAAGTCAATCAATATGAATATATCAAATACATCAAAAAGGAATCTAAGGAGTAGCATATTGCTATTCCTTTTAAATTAATTTAAAATACTCCTATGGTTAAAAGAAGAAAACTTAAGTTTAGCATTCCTGAATATCGTGAGAAAAAACCTGCCTATCTCAAAATGGGATATAAGGAAATCGAATATAAAGAAAAAGGAATAAACGCGATTGTCACTTTAGAAATTGAAGAGACAAAAGAGCATTATTACAAACTTAGAGAATTAGAGAATTTATTAAATCGTAAAGGCCCTCCATTTTTACCAATTTTGATAATGGTAATTATAGCTTTTGGCTTACTAGCGACATTTACAATCTTTATCGCAAGAAGCCTAAAATATGGATTAGAGTTTGATTTGCTCTCTAATGCCTTAGGATATCTATTACCTGCTATCTTATTTCTCACCTTAGATACTGTATACACCATCTTCTATTTCAAAATTAATAATAAAATTATTACTGCCTATCGTCCTACTCCAGAAGAGTTTGATGATTTAGTAGACAAAATTAAGAACAGTTAGGCTGCTTCTTTTTGTATTCACATATAATATTTATATTTCTTATCGTAATGTTTTACATTAAAAGAATAAATGGAGTATATTATTTCCATTAGGAGTTTTCATTATGTTAGAGATTATCAACATCAAAAAAGATTATAAATTAAAAGACCAAGAACCAGTTCATGCGTTGAAAGGGATTTCTTTAAATTTTCGCAAGAATGAATTCGTGGCTATTTTAGGCCATTCTGGATGTGGCAAAACTACATTATTAAATATTGTTGGTGGCCTAGACCATTATGATGATGGTGATCTTATCATCAAAGGTAAATCTACAAAACACTTCACTGATGGAGACTGGGACACATATCGTAACCACTCAATCGGTTTTGTTTTCCAATCCTATAACCTTATTGCTCATCAAACTATCTTAAAGAATGTCGAATTAGCGTTAACGATTTCTGGCATTAAAAAAGAAGAGAGAATTTTAAGAGCAAAGCACGCATTAGATGTCGTGGGATTAGAAGGTTTATATAGCAAAAAACCAAATCAAATGTCTGGCGGACAAATGCAAAGAGTGGCTATCGCTCGTGCATTAGTTAATAACCCAGAAATAGTTCTCGCTGACGAGCCTACTGGCGCGCTTGATAGTGAAACAAGTGTGCAAATTATGGATATTTTGAAAGAAGTATCTAAAGACCACTTAGTCATCATGGTTACTCATAATCCGGAGCTCGCTGAAGCTTACGCGACTAGAATTGTGAGAATGAAGGATGGCTTAATCGTTGATGATTCTAACCCATATGATGAGCCATATATTCCTGAAGAAGATGAACAAGTATTAAACAAGGGCAATAAAAAACATTCTTCAATGTCTTTTGCTACCGCTGGAGCTTTATCAGTATCTAATTTATGGTCCAAATTCAAAAGGACAGCGTTAGTCGCTATTGCGGGTTCCATTGGTATTATTGGAGTTTCTACTATCTTAGGCACATCTGTAGGAGTAAATAATTATATTTATTCTATGCAAGACGATATGCTTTCTAGATATCCAATCGGCATTGCTGAAGAGACCATGGATATGACCTCGTTATTAACTGGATTATCTAATCAAGGTGGAGACAAAATCCCAGATTTCGATATTACCACTAGTGTTGGCTTAGACAGCATGATTGCTTATCTTATGAACAAATATACAGACTTCACAAACATGAAGACTAATGATATTAATAAGAATCTTATTAAATACATTGAAGAAATGCCAGTCGAAGCATATTCAGCAATTAGTTATGACTACGGCATTGATCCAACCAACAATATTTTCACAACCTTTAGAGAAAAGAAAGCTTCCACCGATAGCGATGTGATTTCGGTTAACGGTTTAACTAAGAGATATATCTCAACCTTAATGACGGTTGAGGGATTTAGTTCATACGCTCAATATGTTGATTTATTCACAAACTTTATGCACGAACTTCCAAAGGAAGAAGATTATATTATGGAACAATATGATCTCATTGCTGGAAGTAGATATGCGAGAAATGATAATGAAATTATTTTAGTCGTGGATAGTAATACTACATTAACTGATTTGATTTACGCACAAATGGGGTATTATCCACAGGATGAATTCTTAAATATTGCTAAGAAGGCTGTGAAGAGCACACAAGCACAAAAAGATTATCTCAATAACATCATCACTAAAGAAAAATACGAAGAATTGCTCAGAGAATATAACGAAAAATATAAATATGATACTTCATTTACCTATGAAGATATTTTAAATCACAAATTTTATTATTATCCTCATGATGTCATTTACTATGACAATCCAGACTTCGTTTCTCATAAACAAGTCGTCAGCTCTATAAGCGGACTTGACGCTAGTGGAAATCGCTACATTATGTCTTTGACATACTTAGCTTCTAATGATTCGTTAACCGGAACATATATTGTTTTGGATAGTTCCAATAACATCATTTCTAATGACTACTGTATGTTTACTAGAGATGGTAATAGAGATGCTACTAAGAGTGTCATGGATGGCTCTTGGCTTGGTGGGGCAGGCAGATCTTTATCTGATATATCCGCTCTTATTCAAATGAACCTAGTTACAAAAGATAAAGAGGTCAGCGATAAAACAGCAGAATATAAATATGATGAATCTAGTAGTAAGATTACTGTTAATTTAGCAACCCAAGTCACCATTGATAGCGGTAAAGTCACAGAAGTTGAACCTGATACGCCAGATTATTATTACGATGCTTATGCGGCTAGAAATCCAAAGATTGCCGATAAAGATATCTCTGATATCCCTGGTGCTGCAGAAATGAAAGTGGTTGGTATTTTAAGAGCGAAACCAACTGTTAATTTTGGAACATTAAGCCGTGGAGTTTATTATTCTCACGCTTTCGCTGAAAAATATATTAATGATGCCTCTACTAGTGAAATCGTTGATGTCTATAAGAACCACATTAAAAACAAGAACTTCTTAAGCGCGACATTCAATGCTTATGTTAGATATAAATATGATAGCTATGAGCATGATGATGGTAGTGAAGGATATGTTCCAGAAGTTAAGGAAGGATTCTCTACTTGCTTAAATGGCGATTTATCCACCAACATGCTTTCTATTTTCTTCTCATTCTTGGGCAACAATAGTAATAACCTTGATGTCGAAAAAACTCATCTCAGAGCGTTATCAGGATTAAAGATTATTGAAAATAAAACTTCTTATAGCACTGATTTGGTGCCTCAAGGAGTGTCTATATATCCAAAGGACTTCAAAAAGAAAGATATTATCACTTCTTATTTAGATGAATGGAATGAAACTAAGGACATCACTTTGAAAGATGGAACAGTTATCAAATATTTAGACCGCGAAGAATTAACTTATACAGATACAATAAGTGTTATTGTCACTGTCATATCCACATTAGTCAATGTTGTTAGTATTGCTTTGATAGCCTTTACTTCATTGTCTCTAGTTGTCTCGTGTTTTATGATTGCGGTTATCACTTATATCTCAGTCATGGAAAGAGTGAAAGAAATTGGTGTTATCCGTTCTCTTGGTGGACGAAAGAAAGATGTCTCTAGATTATTTATCGCGGAGAATTTGATTACCGGATTTGCCAGTGGTGCTTTTGGTATATTTGTAACGTATCTACTACAAATTATTATTAATTTGATTGTTAGACCATATGGTGTTATCGGTATTTGCGCTTTACCTTGGTATTATGCGTTAATGATGATTGGCATCTCTATTGTATTAAGTGTGTTGTCTGGTCTCATCCCATCAATGAGCGCTTCTAAACAAGACCCAGTTATTGCTTTAAGAACAGAGTAATATGAAAAAAGTTGGAATTGTTTCTCTTGGCTGCCATAAAAATCTCGTCGATAGCGAAAATATCCTCGGGCTTTTTGATCGTAATGAATATGAAATCACTAATGATCCAAGAGATTCAGATGTTATTGTTGTTAATACCTGTGGCTTCATCGAAAGTAGCAAAAAAGAAAGTATTGAAAACATTTTAGATATGCTCCAATACCATAAAAAAGTAGTGGTTACTGGCTGTTTGGCGGAAAGATATTATCACGAACTCAAAAAAGAAATCCCTGAAGTAGATGTCTATATTCCAATCAGAGAATATAAAAACTTTAATAAGTATCTATCTAAGATAGATAAAGATATCGATCCTTCTTTAGGGGTTGACGATGATTACCGCATCGTTTCTACTGGTCCTTTTTCTGCTTATTTAAAAATCGGAGAAGGCTGCGACAATAGATGTAGCTACTGTGCAATCCCACTTATTAGAGGGCATTTTGTTTCTCGCCCTTATAATGAAATTATCGCCGAGGCAAAAGACTTAGCTAATAGTGGTATTAAAGAGATTATTATCTTAGAACAAGACACTACTAAATATGGCATTGATTTAAAGACCAATAAAAAAGATATTGTTGGTTTATTAAAAGGGCTATTAAAAATCAAAGAATTTGACTATATTCGCTTACTATATTTATATCCTGATGAAATCAGTGATGAACTTATTGATTTAATCGCTAAAGAAGAACGTCTCACCCCTTATTTTGACGTCCCAATTCAACATAGTGAAGATCATATCTTAATGGACATGCATCGTAGAGGAGATAAAGAATTCCTTAGAAATCTATTTAAGAAAATTAGAAGTAAAGTCCCTAATGCGATTATTAGAACCACTGTTATGGTGGGCTTCCCTGGAGAAACAGAGGAAGATGTCGATAACTTAATTGAATTCATCAAAGAAGTGAAATTCGATCATTTAGGTTCTTTCACCTATTCTAGAGAAGAAGATACCCCTTCTTATGATTTCCCTAATCAAATTGAAGAGTCTATCAAAGAAGAGAGACGAGCAAGGCTTATGAAAGCTCAACAAAAAGTCTCTTATGTTTTAAATAAAAAACATATTGGAGAAGAGATGGAAGGCTTAATTATTGGCAAAGATAAAGATGATTATTTGTTAAGAAGCTATTGGAATGCTCCTGATGATGTTGATGGGAAGATATACATCAAAAGTGATAGAAAACTTGCTTTAGGAGAAAAAGTGAAAGTTAAGATTACCGATGCTTTCGTTTACGATCTAATGGGAGAAGTTATTTAATATGGAATTTAAAGAATATGAATTAGAACATTTAAATAAACTATCTCAAGTGAGTAGCGAATGCACTTTATTTTTAAAGAAAAACAATGATTTTCCTATTGCTGATCTTAAAGATGTTGCTTTGTACGGTAGCGGAGTAAGACACACGATTAAAGGCGGCACAGGAAGCGGAAATGTTGACATCCATATTTTCAACAATGTTGAAAAAGCTTTTGAATCTAATAATGTTGCTGTCACCTCTAAAAAATGGTTAGACGCTTATGACATCGCTCATAAGGAGCATAAAAAAGATTTTGTTAAAAGAATTAAAAAAGAAGCGAGAGAACATCACACCAACGCAATTGCCTATTCCATCGGTTTTATTGTTGAGGAAGGAGAATATGATATCTCCCTGGGCGATAGTAGTGATGTCGCTATTTATGTGCTAAGTCGAAATGCTGGAGAAGGTGGAGATCGTCATTTAATTAAAGGCGATTATTATTTAACAGATACCGAGATTAAAACAATTCTTGAACTTCGTAAAACACATAAAAAATTCTTACTAGTGTTAAACGTCTCTTCTGTAATTGATATCACCCCTGTTTTAGAAGTGGAAAACATCTTGCTTTTATCACAATTAGGTTCGTTAACTAGCGAAACCCTTTTTGACATCGTAACTGGTAAAAAATATCCAAGCGGCAAACTCACTACAACATGGGCAAAATACGAAGATTATCCTCATTATAATGAGTTTGGTGATAAGGATGACACTTATTACAAAGAAGGTATATACGTAGGATATAAACATTTTGATACATTTAACATCCCTACAATCTTTGAATTTGGTTATGGTTTATCATATACAGATTTTGATATTAATTTATCTAAAATCGTTCAAAAAGGCAGAATTATCCATATTGAAGTGTCAGTCAAGAATATTGGCGGTTATCTCGGCAAAGAAGTAGTTCAACTATATTTACAAAAACCATCGCAAAAACTTGATAATCCTACCAAAATGCTTGTAAATTTTGCAAAAACCAAGGAATTAAAACCAGGGCAATCAGATTTGGTGTCATTTGATTTTGATATCGGCGATTTCCCTTCTTTCGACACTAGTAGAGATATGTACATTATTTCAGATGGCATCTACCAATTAGCGTTAGGAAATTCTTCTAAAAATGTTAAGCCGATTGGCACTATTGAAATTCCAGAAGAAATAGTGATGAAGAAGGTTAAGCATTATTACGATAAAATTAACTATAATATTGAAACCAACCCTCAAGAAGTCACATATGAAAAACATAAGAATCATTTTGTTTTTGATCCAAAAGATTTCTATTATGAGTCATTCCAATATTTCTCCTATAAAGTCGATGTTCCTCAATGTATTAGTGAACTGTCAAATAGAGAAGCTGCAATGTTGTCATGTGGCGATATTAAAGGGACAATTAAATCGTTGATTGGTGAATCTTGTTCACTAGTCGTTGGTGGGGCAGGAGAAACATGTATCAAGATTAAGAAGATTGATAATCTTGCTATCTCTATGTGTGATGGCCCTGCAGGAATTAGAATCACCAAGGAATATTTAAAGGGCAAGAAGAAAGACTATAAGATTTCCACTGATCCATTATGGAAAGATTTAGCGTTATTCTTCCCAGCCATTATTAAGCCATTCTTCAACCACGAGAAAAATCGCCATAAAAAAGGTGAAATTATTTATCAATACACAACATCCATTCCAGTTGCTACCGCTTTAGCGCAGTCCTTTAACCGCAAGGTTTTAGAAGTGTGTGGCGGCATTATTAAAAACGAAATGGAAATATTCAATGTTGATGTTTGGCTAGCGCCTGCTTTAAACATTCATAGAAACGTTTTATGTGGACGTAATTTTGAATATTATTCTGAAGACCCATATTTAAGTGCTCAATGTGCTTCTTCTATTGTTAATAGTGTGCAAAGAGATACCTCTAGAGCAGTTGTCATTAAACACTTTGCGTGCAATA
>CADCPC010000064.1 GCA_902803285.1 uncultured Erysipelotrichaceae bacterium
ATAATACACATGCTAAAATAATAGCGAGCCCTGTAAAGGTAATTTGTAAATTAGGTGTTATTCTGATGGTTACAATGCTTAGCACTACATAAACCGCTAATAGCATTCCATCTCCACAAATACGTGCTACTGTCTTTTGCATATTGCAAATAATATACAATTTTATTGACTTAAAATAAATACAAAAAAAATCGCCAGTTACTAAACTAGCGATTAATTTGATTGTTATTATTCCTTATCTTCTTTAACGACTTCTTTTACTACAGAGGCTAATCCCCCAATTTTAGCAGCGTCGCTCGGTAAGAAGATTTTTGTAGCTTTTCCATCGGCCATCTTGCCAAGAGCTTCATAATAACGGAGTTTAAGAGAAGCATCGCCTGGATTAGATTCATTGATCATTTTTAAGCCATCTGCTTCAGCTTGTTTAACCATTCTTAATGAATCAGCTTCAGCTTGTTTAACTTGTCTTAAGCTTTCAGCTTCACCTTGTGCTCTTAAGATTGCCATTTGTTTGTCGGCTTCTGCTCTTAAAATTGCAGATTGTTTTTCACCTTCGGCAACAAGAATTGCAGATTGTTTTTGGCCTTCAGCAAGAAGAATCTTTTCTCTTTTTTCTCTTTCTGCCCTCATTTGTTTTTCCATAGCTTCACGGATATCTTTTGGAGGGAGAATATTTTTAACTTCCACACGGTTGACTTTAATGCCCCATGGATCAGTTGCTTCATCGAGAATTTTCCTCATTTTTTCGTTGATGATTTCTCTTGAAGTCAAACATTCATCAAGAGCAAGTTCACCAATAATATTTCTTAAAGTGGTAGCACTCAAGTAATTAATCGCACTCATTGGGTTTTCTACGCCATAGGCGTAAAGCTTTGCGTCGGTTACTACAAAGAACACAACTGTATCAATTTGCATTGTGACGTTATCTTTAGTAATAACTGATTGTGGCTCAAAATCTTTGACTTGTTCCTTCATTGAGACACGTAAAGCGATTCGATCGAAGAATGGGAGCAACATATGAATGCCAACGCCCCAAGTGATACGATACGCACCCAATCTTTCAACGATCACCTTTTCTGTTTGTTTAACAATTTTGATGTTGCAAATTAAGATGATCAAAAGAATAAATACAACAACAGATAAGACAATAATTAATGCTAACATTTATTTTTCCTCCACTTTTTTGACAATAAGCTTGTTGCCATTCACTGCAACAACCTCAATAATTTCGTTTTCTTTAATAATTTCCTTTTCATCGGCAGGAATAGCGGTCCAAGATACATCACCAATTTTTACAGCGCCATGTTTTAAAAATGTAATATCCTCGATAACATATCCTCTTTTGCCGACATAACTATCGACATTGGTTTTAAATGCGTTTCGTTTGATATATTTCTTAAATATTGGTCTAAGGACGAATAATGTAGCCGCCGATACAACCGTAAAGACAATCAATTCAATCCACCACGACACTCCTGGAATAAAGGAGACGATAAGAGCAATTAATGCTCCAAAGGAGAACCAAACAGACACTAATGCCGGGCCACTAGCCTCGATGACTAGCATTAGCACAAAAAGTGCTAACCAAATAATCCACATGTATTGTTCCATAATTATTTTGCTCCCCCTTTCGTATTGATAATTAAAATGTTTTCAACACTATCCCATTTTGTTTCAAATTGGATAGGCGATTTAGACAAACTGAGATGTAACTCTTCTCCGATTTGTTTTAATAATAGGGTTGAAGAAATCCTGGCAAAACTCTTGTGAATTTCTAGCTTTAATAAGCAACACTCATCTAAAACACCAGATTCCACCACTTCCTTAGTTAATGGTTTAACAATGATATTTTTGTCATCATCTAACCCAACCTGTACTCGATAGGCAAAATCAATCGGATACATTGCTGTGGTGTTTAATGTAATGTTATTTGAGTATAAAGAAGCAACCCCACTTCTCTCTTTAACATTGAACCATTTAATCATTCAATCACCTCTTTTCAACATAAGTATACATAAAAATACATAAGAATACAAATTAAACTGGAAAAAAACATAGCGAAAATAGTTTTGCCTGTTTTATTTATGTGTTTTATATTAGAAAAAATATGGAAAATGCGATTGTATATTGAGCAAGGAAATATGTTACAGAGTTGATAAAGTTAAAGACAGGCGTGTCTCTATTATCTGCGAAATATGTATTGCATAATAAGAAATCACTGGTGGCAAAAAGGAAACCCGCTGGCGCAAGCATTAATAACGTTGTTATTGAAAAATTATTAAGCACTAAAAGAGAAAAAGCTGAACAAGGTGTACAGAACAAGAATAACGCATATAAACAAATCATTATCTTCATCGATCCATAATGCATCTTTAATGGTTTTTCCACTACTAGCATCATAGTGCCTAATAACGCTGCAACAACAATTGGCAATAGCACATATAAGAAGGAACTATTTGGAATAAAGAATTCTGAAAACATTCCACTAACATAAAAAATATGTCCTAAAGCAAAGGAAAGGAATCCAGCTTTAACATATAATTTGCTATTTTCCTTATAGACATGTTTTAGGCCTAAGAAAATATCTCCCAACATCCCAAATATAGAACCTACAACTAAGAATATAGATAAAATGTGACGACCAGTGTGATAAAAAGAGAAAACTCCTAATAATACAAATCCTAAGGAGGCAATTATTTTAATAATAACTGCACCGATATTGTAATTCTTAATTTTTTTATAAATAAAAAACGAGACCGCTAATGCGCCTAGAGCTAAAATAACAATTGCAATTATTAAATGAGAATCCATATTACGCAAATATAACAGCGAGTAACGCCGCTAAGTCTTCTCTACTGAGATATCCTTCGATTTCATATAGATACGGACCACAATATTGCTTAATGCGATTGCCTTCAACCTCAGCAATATAAGGGCCACAATATCTTTTAATTCTATTACCGTCAAATTCGATCAAATAAGGACCACAGTATTGTTTGACTCTATTACCATCTATTTCAAATAGGTATGGTCCACAATAACTCTTTATTCTTTTACCATCGAATTCATATAAATATGGGCCACAATATTGCTTAATGCGGCCATTATCAATTTCGTAGACATAAGGTCCACAATATCTTTTAACTCGTGCCATAACTATTATTATTTTCTCATAACAAGCGCATAAAAGGAATAATAGAGAAACAAAAAAGCATACCATCTTTCAGTGATATGCTATTTCTAATTCTAACTATTAACTATGTCCAAGAATATGAATGTTAGTAGTTTTTGTTCTCTTCTCAAGTTCAGAGATGTATTCCATCAATCTTTCATCACCACTTTCGAATATGACTTGGAAAGTCACTTCAACTGCTCTATCAGGAGAACCTTCAACAAGCATTGTGCTCATTCCGTGAACTGAACAGCCAAACTCTTTACTAACAGAAAGAATTTTCTCTAGTACTGGTTCATCTCCAGGAGCGGTGAGAACGATGGTTGGATTTTTCTTGTTAATCTTAACTTCTACTTTCTTGAAAACAGTTAACACAACAACGATTAATGTAGTTCCAAGTAACGCAATGATGAAGTTGAATGATCCACAAGCAATACCAATAGCCATTGCTGCCCAAATAGTTCCAGCAGTTGTTAAACCTTTAATACCGCTATTGCGGTGAATAATAGCGCCAGCTCCCAAGAAACCGACACCAGTAATAACTTGTGCTGCTAATCTAGCGACATCGCGGTGCTCAGAAAAGATTGCAGGGAATCCATAAATTGAAATCATCATAATGATTGCAGAACCAAGACCAACTAATAAATGGGTTCTTAAACCAGCACTTCTTCCTCGCACCTCTCTTTCAATACCTACCAAGCCAACTAAGAGTGTGCAAAGTACCAAAGCAATGAGGCAAAGAACAAAATTACCGATAGGCCATTCTTCTGGTCCGATCTTCCAGTTATTGAGAATTTCAACAAGTTTTTGATCTATAGTAACCATAATGTTATTTCCTTTGAATGTATTATACTTTAAATAATTAAAATAGCAAATAGTATTCACAAAAATACAGTATTTTAATACTGTAAATTATATTTTCGTGTGTTTTATAAATTTTAAAAAGAAAAATGATTTCGAATTGTGAAATCTTTTTTTGATTCTCATATACTAAGGAGTTTGATACAAGAATTTTTTATTAGACAACAGCCCACTTGCTTATGAGGGGTTTTGTTAAAAACTATTAGTTATGCTTTGTAACTCGTTTCAAAATTAATTGTTACATCATTAGGAATGTTATTAATAGACATATTATTAATTGCATTCCATTCTGCTTGTGCACCCTCAAAGTTAATTGTTTTTAAAACTCTTTTCGTAGGTAAAGTCAGTCCCCTCACCATAGGTATTAAACTTTTCTAAGATTTTAGCTTTCAGAATCGAACTAGTGTAGAAATGACAATTGATAGCGAGTTATTACCAAACACTATAACCATTACGATAAGTTATGGTAATTGATTTAATATATCTATAATCACTATCATTATGAGTGGTTACGTCATTTCGTTTTTGTAAAATTAATTTAACGACTCTTCCTCTTCCACCAACATCATGAGAATTAGTCCAGTAGTCAGA
>CADCPC010000065.1 GCA_902803285.1 uncultured Erysipelotrichaceae bacterium
GCAGTACCATTACCACCTTCTTCTACTGTGTAGAAGTTTTGCAAGTACATAGTGCCATCAGAGAATCCAGCAACTGTACCATTGATTCTCACCTTAGCGCCTGCTAAAGATTCGCCCTCTTCCATCTCAATACCTTCAATAGTCTTTTCGATGTTGTGTTTGAGATCTAATAATGAGCATCTCTCATAATCACCATAGTTATATCCAGGAGCAGGTTCACCACTCCATAAGTTGAATTTTAAGTCTTTAGCTTGTTTTTCTGCTGCAATAAAGATTGTTTGATATGTTGGAATGTCAGAAACATTCTTAACATAAGATAATCCTTCTTGAACAATCATTAAGTTCAATAATCTTAAATCTTTATATGGAGCGTGCTTTGTGGTGAAGTTGACCCAGATTAATGAAACATATCTTTCGCCAGTTGAGTCAGCAGAAGGTTCACCATAATCGCTTCTAGCAGTAGAAACAACGATTGTGCCACTTTCGCTAGCGAGTTGAAGTTTCTTCTTAGTGAAATCGGAAGCTTCTGCGCCATATTCTTCAATACGGCCAGTTGATTCTGGTGTATCAACGCCCCAGAAACGGGATTTGACAATCTTGTTACCACTAACTGTATAGAAGTGAGCTGTATCACCATCAATAGGTGATTTCAAAGTAACTTCTCCTACACCATCAGTATAGAAATCGTGTCCAGCGTAATCTAAAGCTAAACGGACTTCTTCGCTTTCAGCGTAATCGATATATCCTGGATTGTCTCCGCCACCACTTGCTGGTTTTGTACAACTTGCAATACCAACTAAGGCAGCTGCAACCATCAGAATTTTTAGTAAGTTACGTTTCATAAGTTATACCTCCTACAATAAGGCTACGATATGGATTAAGACTCCATATCAATTTTTGCGTTATTAATTGCTGTATTAAGAGCAGTTGCAACATCTGCGATTTTGTCGCTTAATAAGCCAGTAACTGCAGCACCAACTTGAGTACGTAATGTAGCACTACCGGTGAAGACTGCAGAAGAGATGAAATGTCCGTTAATTTCATCTGTTAATACTTTTGCTGCTCTTGCATAGTCATCATCTTGATCCATGAAGTCGATATAAGCTTCTGTAGAATAACAAGATGTTCTAACAGGAGCGTAGCCTTCACTACCTGTGATACAAAGGCTAGTATTAACGTTTGTAGACATTAAGTATTTTAAGAATTTCCATGCATATTTATGAGTTAAATCATTTTTAGCATCGCTAAAGTGTGGGTTTCTGATGAAACAGACAGATGGGCCTTGAGAAATATAGTAAGGTTTGTCATTTCTTGCAGGAACTTTACACATACCAACTGTAAATTCGCCAGCTTGTGGGAATGTGTAACCACTACCACCAGAAGAACCGATTGTGAAGATACATTCTTGGTTCTTGAAAGAGTTAGAAGCATAAGTGCCTTCTGCACCTTTAGTGGTGAATAAATCGAGATTATGCCAGTTAAGGTATTCTTCTAATAATTGTTTTGCGCCTAAATAGTTTTCGCCATCTGGTCCATCATCAAAGTCAATGTGGCCCTTTCCACCTTGAATAGAAGAATATTCAAAACCTTCTTGGAACATTTGAGTGATGAATAAGTTGGAATCACTATCGTAGAAGATTGGGTGTTTTAATGCAGCTTTTTCAGGAGCACATTCCTCGATATCGCCTCTATGAGCATATGCAACACTTGCAAAATCAATTAATTGATCCCAAGAGAAACTTGCAATAGTTTCTTCAACTTTGCCAGTTTCAACTGCAGTTGGATTATAGATCTTCATAACCTCAGTGACATAGTCTAAGTTATAAAGCATGATTTCTGAAGATTTCATGAATGGTAATGAATACGTACCATCAACGACGAATTTTTGTCCTTCTTCTAAATAAGAAGCAATAATATCATCTTTACCTTCAGTATCACCGAGATATCTATCAGTGCCGAAAGCAAGTTCAGGATCATTCATATATTTGTCAAAGTTGACAACATATTGAGTTCCAAAACTCTTGATAAAGTCAGCAACTGTATCTGGATAAGCAATGGTCATAGTTGGGCAAGTGCCATCTGTGAAATATGTATTTACCTTTGTATAGACATCGGTATAAGCACCGAGATAGTGAAGTTCGACGACGACATCAACATCTTCTTGAGCTTTAACTTTTTGAGTGAATTGGGTGATGAACTTATTTAAAGCTGTTTCAACCTTATCACCAAAGGTGTGGCCAAAGACGATGTGAATTTTGCCATCATCTACATTACCACCGCCATTATTGCTACAACCAATGAGTGGAGTAGCAATCATAGCGATAGAAGCAAGTCCTAATAATATTTTGTTTGATTTTTTCATAGGTTTTCCTCCTTTTGCCTTGAACAGGATTAATCCATATCAAGTTTGATATTGTTAACTGTTGTAGTAAATAATTGGTCGATTTCAGCATCGGTCATGTCGAAGTTATTTAAAACGTGAGACATTAATGCGCCGACTTGTGTTCTAGCAGTACTACTTCCTTTGAAGACGTCAGATGTGAAGACGTTATTGGAAGCTGCTGTTGAATATTGAGCGTTCTTTGCTTGTAAAGCTTCTAAGTCAGTAGGTGTTTTGCCTGCAGTAGAAGCATAGTCCATATAAGCTTCTGTTTCTAAGGAAGAAGTACGGACTGGTAAGTAACCAACTGTTAATGCCCAAGAAGCACTATTCTTTGTATCTGATAAGAATTTGTATAATTCCCAAGCAGCTTGGATTCTTGCTTCTTTCATTTCTTTGCCATCTTCTGGGTGAGATAAGAGACATAATGATGGTCCTTGAGAGATAACGTGTTTGTTGCCACCTGCTGCACCTGGAATACTTGTAACGTTAGTGATGAAGTTATCAGAATGTTCATGACCAACACCAGCAGTAGAACCGATATTGAATAATAAGTTTTGTGCAGTGAAGTAAGATGAGCAGTAGTTATTATTAGCAATTCTTGTAGAAGGAACTAAATAGTTCTTCTTAGCAGCATTGCTGAATTTCTTCATTAAAGCTTTGACGTTAGCGTTGTCGAAATCAAGAACGCCTTTACCTGTTTGTAAATCAGAATGGCTATAACCATAACCATATTGTTCACATAAATTAATGAATAAGTTTGCGGTACTATCATAACCACAGATACCGGTTAATGAGCCTTCACCACCATCAATGATGATTTTTTCATCAGCTGGTAAAGCATTGTTATAAGCTTCAATAGCTGGACATAACTTATCGAGGAATTCTTCCCAAGTTAAGTTATCAATATATTCTGCTGTTAATGGTTGACCATTGTTGATGGTTGGATCAACACTTGATAAGTTCAAACCAATAACGACATCAGCGTTATACCATAAAGCTTCAGTAGATTTTGAATATGGTAAGGAATATGTACCTGCAACAGGATATTTTTTACCTTCTTCCAAGAATCCTTTAATCATGTCTGCTTTTTCATCAGCATTCCATCCAATATTTGGATCGTCAATGTAGTCATCTAATTTGACTGCGACACCGTAGTTAATATAATCAACAACGTGGTCAGGGTAACAAATGACTAAATCGCCATATTCACCGTTGCCTGCAGAAATATCGGAAACTGTTTGAGTATGAATTTGATCATAGCCGCCAATTTTCACTTCTTGAACAGTGATTTTTGGATGTTCTTCATGGAATTTCTCGAGCATCTTGTCGATTTGAGCTTGGTAGTTTTTACCATAAGAGTTTACGTACTTAATTGTGACTTCAACGTCAACAACTTCTTTACCACCGCTTTCTGAGGAAGGTGCTGGTCCACAAGCTGAGAGTGCTAATACACCTAAGAGTGGTAAGAATTTTAATAGTTTTTTGTTCATAATTTTCTCCTTTTAAATATTTGTCGATTTTTGAACGTTTTCTATATTAATTTGCGATTAAGCAAGATTAACCAATTTTGATTATCCTTTAATACCGGCTCTTCCAACACCACGCATGATGTATTTACGGAAGAAGACGAATAAGAGGAATAATGGGACAGTAACGCAGAAGGATGCTGCCATTTGGTAACCATATTCAACTTCGTTTGTATCAACGTTAGTGAATGCGCTACCACGTAATCCGTTAGAAATTAAACGGAATTCTTCTTTTTTAGTAACTAATGCTGGCCACACATATGAGTTCCAAGTACCCATGAATTTAAGAATGGTAATGGAAATTAATGTTGGAGCGGCAAGAGGTACCATGACTTGCCATAAGAATGACCAGTCACTCTTACCATCAACTTTTGCAGCCAAGTATAATTCGTTAGGGATTTGCTTGAAGTTTTGTCTTAATAAGTAAATATGGAAGACACTGACAACAAATGGAACGATCATACATAAGTAAGCATCGATTCTGGTTTGATTTGAAATCCAACCAAATGCCGAAACCGTCAAGTAGTTAGAAATAACCATCATTTCACCAGGAATCATCATTGTCATAAGGAAGACTGCAAATACTGCATCTCTACCTTTGAATTTAAGTCTTGCGAATGCGAATGCTGCAAAGACAGTTGTTAGTAAGGTACCAATTGTTGAGAAGATAGCAACAATAATGGTATTAAACATGTAATTAGTGAAATCAAACACTGAGAAGACGTATGAGAAGTTGGTCCACATAACGATTTTTGGGAAGAATGTTTGATTTGCGGCAATAATTTCAGTTCTTTGTTTTAAGGAAGTGATAATCATCCAATAGAATGGGAAGATAACACCTAATGCGAGAACTAAGATGAAGATGTAAGTGAAGACTGTAGAAATAATCTTCATTACTTTTTCTGTCTTCTTAATTGCATCAACAGTTTTACCTGATTCCTCAATTGAGAGAACTAGATTAGGATTGACGCGTTCTTTTTTAAAGTCGATATAAGTTTTATTGACTCTTGCTAATTCTGCCATAACCTAACCTCCTTAATAGTGAACTCTTGTCTTGGAGACCTTCATTTGGATAAATGTAAAGATCATGATTAAGACGAAGAGGAAGACTGCAGCCGCTGCAGCTCTGGATGTAAATCCTTTTTCAACGTTTTGGTAAACGTAGTAAACGACTGTTTCCATATCAGGAATAACAGAGTTTTGTCCTAAGGTACCTGGACCATTGAACATAGAAACAACTGATGTATATTCCTTAAATGCACCGATAAATGATGTAATCATTAAGTACAAGATTTGTGGTGATAATAGAGGAACAGTAATTCTCATTAATGTCTTAGCTTTACCAGCAGCGTCGATTTGAGCAGCTTGATAGTATTGTTTATCAATACCTTGTAAGCCAGATAAGAGAATTAAGATCTTAAATGGTAAGCCATGCCAAACAATATAGATACATAATGGAATCATAGCCACCCATCTATTAGCGCCATAAATCCAAACTGTATTTGAATTAAAGATAAAGTTGATAACACCGTGTTGATCAAAGATAACGGAGAAGACTAAACCAATAGCCACTGCGTTAGTAACATAAGGTAAGAAGAACACAGTTTGTAAGAACTTTTGGAACCACTTAATCGAATTAAGTGCTACAGAAATAATAAGTGCTAAAGCAATGGACACTGGAACGGTAACAAATGTAAGAATTAAGGTATTTGGAATAGCATACTTAATAAAGTTTTCTTCCCATCCACCAGCACCGGCCTGAACGATGTGGAAGATAATTCCAAAGTTTTCTAATGTAATACCCTTGAATGTACCTGTTGCATAGCTATAATCTTTCGCGAACGCGATAAAGATAGTATTGATTAAAGGATAAAGGAGGAAGATAGCAATTAAGATGATGACTGGTCCTAAATATAACCAAGCTTTCCAGTTGTTTTTACTGGCAACATCTTCAATGCCCTTAACCGCGTAATCCTTTTTCTTTCTGTTGTTAGGAGAAACTAAACGGATAATTGTATTGCTTTCACTATCGTAGCGATCCTCAACATGAGTATAGTCAAACATATTAGCGGTATCTGGCTCAGCTTCCATGAGCTTAGTGCCTCCACTAGTTTGCTGAGGAGCTTTCTTTAGATGAAGTTTATTAAGAACTTTGTCTAAGGCTTTCATAACTTAGGTTCCTTTGTTTATTTTGTATCTCCATCGATAAAGATGCGTTCTTCGGTTTCTCCATCGAAGATGAACATCTTGTAAGGTTTAACTCTAACAGCTAATTCTCTAGCTGTAGTTTGATCTTCTTGTGAAACAATAATCTTAAATGTTTCTTTTGTGCAGTGTGGATTCTTTGCAACGATAGAGATATCTCTACCAAGGATTTGAATCATATCGCTTTCACAATGTAAAACGTTCTTGTCGCCTTCTTTTGCAATTGCAAATCCTTCTGGACGGATTGCGACAAAGACATCTTTATGGCCTAAATCATTCTTGCTTTCGTAGATGACATCATCACCAATACGAATCTTATGGCCATCTAATTGACCTTTGAAGATGTTAATTGGTGGAGTACCTAAGAAGGTTGCGACGAATAAGTTAGCAGGTGAATTATAAACGTTTTGTGGGGAATCGATTTGTTGGACAACACCGAGTTTCATAACGACGATGTAATCACAAATTGACATAGCTTCTTCTTGGTCGTGAGTAACAAACACTGTGGTAATGCCAGTTTCTTTTTGAATGTGACGGATTTCTTCACGTGTTTGTAATCTCAAACGAGCATCTAGGTTAGATAATGGTTCGTCAAGAAGTAAGACTTTTGGTTTTTTAACAAGAGCACGAGCGATAGCGACACGTTGTTGTTGACCACCAGAGAGTTGATTTGGTTTTCTCTCTAAGTATTCGTCGACTTGAACGAGTTTAGCGGCGTCATAAACAATGTCTCTTCTCTCTTCTTTAGTTAAGGAACGGTGTGCGATTGCTTGAACGATATCAGTAGTAACTTCGCTTAAACCGACTTCTTCTGCTAAAGTTGCTAATGCTTCTTGAGCGACTTCGGTTTCAACTCTGTTAAGTTTGAAGTAAACTCTTGATTTGCCTAAATGATCAGCATCTTCATGACTGTTATCTCTTTCGAAATAAACTTTTAAGTCAGAGATATTGATTTTTCTTGCTTTGAAGAAGGCTCTAATGTGTTTTTCTAAATCCTTGTTAAAAACATTATTAACAAAGAGTAATGGGCGTTCATATTCTGGGCATGCGTTTAAAGTTGTTGATAATTCATTTAATTTTGCATGTGGAACGCCATAGACAATACCAGCGATTTCATGGCCAACATGTGTAGAAGAGACCACGACTTCTCCTGGTTTTCCAAATGGAGCGACTCTTGATTTGAATGTATTGATTGTGTCATCTAATTGTTCAAAGCCGAAATCTTTTGGAAGTTTTGCTTTATAGGTGATATTCATTGTTTCGTGTTCACCAATACCGGTAACAACTGCTCTAACAGTGGTATCAAATAAAGCTTTACTTGTTTGAACTTCTTCTCTAGAAAGGATTTTGAATTCAACGATCTTGTTGATGTTGTCTTCAAATAATTTAGAGACGGCTTGTGATTTATTTTTGATAACAACAGTGGCTCTTAATGTTTGGCCTTCAACTGCGCTTTCAATAGAGAAATCTTTCTTTCCTAAACCAATTTTCTTGATAAGGGAGTCAAGTGATTTCAAAATTCCATCCACTAAATCATCTTCCTTCATTTCGTATTCTAAGACATAAGTGAAATCAAAGAATGTAACGAGAGGAACTTCAACTTTTAAATTAGTGAGAGGGAACTCGATGTTTTTGTAAATTGTCATATGAGGATATAAAGCATAGTTTTGGAAAACTAAGCCGATTCCTCTTTTTTCTGGAGAAAGATTGGTAACTTCTTGATCACCAAACCAAACTTCACCAGAAGTTGGCACTTGTAGACCAGAAATCATGTAGAGAGTTGTGGATTTACCACATCCAGAAGGACCTAACAAACCAACAAGAGTGCCATCAGGAACTGTGAAGTCCATATCCTTAACAGCTATTGTGTCACGAATGTTCTTTTTAGGATCGCCTGGAAATATTTTGTTTAAATCCTTAATTCTAATTTCCATAAATTTTTTCTCCTTTATTTTGTACCGTCTTCAGCGACGTCTTGATTGAGTTTAAGCTTGATGTTTCTCTTACGATCTTTGTTAGCCTTAGAGACACCAACAAGGTATTTAATGAAGTAGCCAATAATTAATACAGAAGCTACTGCAGTAACAATGATGTAAGCATCAACTGGGTTATAGACAACAATCGCATTATTAAACGCTGTTGATCTAATAACGATAAAGGTGATGCAAAGGATGACGATTGCGCTGCCAAATAATCCTAGCACTGCCTTTAACCAGTAGGATTTTGGTTTAATACGTCTAAATTCATCATTCTTGTATTTGTTCTTGAAGTAGAAGAATGCAACAACAGAAAGCACTGCATAAGCCGCTACATAAGAAGCAGAAAGAATGACGAGCATCATATTGATATCAAACACTGGTGCGTTTTCAGTACGTGGCATGATGAGCATATAGCTGAATCTTGCTGTGTAGTTACTACGAGCGATAACGTTACCAGCGGATGTATTGAATAAGTCTAATGTGATATAGAAAGGAATGAATTTCAAAGCACGAACTGACTTTGCATCGAATTCTCTACTAATATCACTATTTTTGAATAAGAATGATACGGAGTTACCAGTTTTTGCTTGCAATACGAATTGAGGAACTGGAGTCGCGATTGGGACAACCTTATCCACATCTTTTCCTTCGCTAGCGGAAGCATAAGTAGCTTTGAAATTACAGTTTGTGAGAGAGGTTAATCTATAACGGATATAAACTCTTCCGCTTTCAATATCGGATTTATATTGATTATAGAATGATGATTTGATTTTTTGATATGTCTCATTACCTGCTTGATCAACATTTAAGTCAATTGCAGTATAACCACCAAATGAGGAAACACCTGAGAAGTTATAATTGATGAAATCGGTAATATCAAATGTCTTAGAGAAGCTCTTAGATGGGTTGATGTATTGAGGATGTTCGAAATCTGGAACGTAATATATTGCACCACTTTCTGATGTTTTTTCTAGTGCCTCAAAAATATTATGGATACGGACTGTATCGTAAAGAATTTCAACACCATCTGGTAAGTCAACTTCGATATCTGCAAATAAGGAGTTGCTGAAACCATATAAACGATAACCAACTGCGTCATAGATTGATCCAATAGAAGAAGATGTTGATTTAGTGAATTCAAAATATCTCTCAACGTCTGGACTATTCGATAATCTATAAGTCATTACAAGTGGATATTGTTTCGCGTTTAATGGATAGTAGCCAATGATGAAGTTTGCGTCTTTATCACCATATTCGACTGTACTACCAGCAATTCTAACATCCTTTTTCTTTTGATCGATTGTGACACCATAATTGACTTTTTGTCCATGGTTCCAACCTGTTGCCCAAGTTGATGGAATTTCGCTTTGTTCATATTCGACATCAAATTCTAAGTCAGCAGGTAACATTGCGCCAAAGGAATCTAGATAGATATTGGTAATGCCTTTTGGAATAACAACCTTCTTGACTCCTTTGTTTGCTTCTTCATTTGTTAAAGCATCAGAAACAATGGAATCTAGCTCAAATTTAAAGAAAATACCACGAGACAGTGTTTCAGGAACATAGATTGTCTGATTGCTGTTCTGGTATAGCAACGCATAAATTTGGCCATTGAATAATTTGGTCTCGTATTCTCCTCTTTCATAAGCTTCTTCAATTTCTTCCTTTTCTTCAGGAGTTAATTTGGAGAATTCATCAAAATAGGAGTCGAAATCAGGATCAGTAGGTGCTACTGTGAATGTCTTTGTACTGTCTTGGAATCCTGTACCACCGGTTGAGAAAGCAAATGTGAATGATGCACCAATATTTGTCTTGGTAGCAGCAGTTGCTTTGACGCTGAGTCTTGGGTCAGTTTCAGTCTCGTGATCGATGAAATCATAGGCAGGGGTGGATTCTACTGCATGGGCACTAACAGGAGTACGCGCGGTAAAAAAAGAAGCGCCTAAAAGAATGGCACTAACCCCTAGTAATCCAAAACAAGCAAAGAAAGTTGCTTTTTTAGAGTTCATAATCGGATTTCCTTCCGTAGAATTTCTTCTCACGTACATATTTTAATATATACGCTTTATACACGCAAGAGATTTGACTTTAATCAAAGTTTGGAACTCTGAAATTTACAGGTTCTTTATGGGAGTTAATTTTATCGAGATCAGCCTCTTGGAAAGACTTATAAATTTTGGTTCTGGACATATCGATTTCAGTGAGGCCTAACATGTATTCAGGAAAACTTTGTTTTCCTTTTGTGAAAACCATCATTGAAAACGAGATGAGATATGGGATGCCAAAAGTGACGACAGAAAGTATCAATTCTGCGAAGTAAAAAATCGCAAATTTTGCAGTCGTTCTGGCAAATGTTGGAGAAAGTACTCTTGAGTCTACCAAACCGATGCGATAAATGGCTTTTCCAAGGGTAGTTCTACCCCTTGTAAAGCAAATTGTAGGGATGTAATAAACTAGTATTCCGGTGAATAAATATGCTGGAACAATATCGGCAAAAATAAGAGTCAAAGCAAAGTATTTAACAAGTTCATAATAACCAGGAATTCTCGTGGTTAAGAAGCCTTGTAGATGGCCGTCAATATAAGGTGTATAGGCATTATTATAATAGTAACCATATATGTTAGGAACATAGGCTTCTGGATCAAGCAAAACAGGATTTTCCACTACCTCATCTCCATCCTTTACGAATAAAGGTGTGTTGTTATAAGCAGAACTGGCATTTTTATAAATCATGTCTGAGTTCATTCTAAAATCATCATAGTCTTTAGCCATGTATTTATAATCATCAACAGAACAAACAGTGTTCGCGTATGTCAAAAATTGATCAATTGCTTCTTTAGATTTTTGTTTTTTGTATTGGTTATTATATGCACTATTGCTATTCAAGATAGTGATGATATCGCTGATTTGGTTATTACCATCCCTTGCATATATACCACTATCTAACCTTATTGAATCATATTGATTGAAGTTATTTTTGTAAGTGGCAGTATTGTCAACAATAAAACGGTCTAGAGCAAAGAAAGAAACAAACAAAATAGCAAATATCAAAATATCGATAAAGTTTGCTAAAACTCTTCTATGGAATTTAGGGCGATAATAAATAATCTGCTCTTTAGGAGTAGAAGCAATCACACTATCTTGTTCTAATATTTGATCTAGTTGTTCTTCTTTTTCTGGCATATTTACTAAACATTATATCCTTTTGCGCGATAAATCTCGTCTAATTTATCAGTGGTAATCATCACACTTCTTGAGAATATATCGGATAAACTTCTATTGAAACTATTGAATAAGATAAAGAACATGGAAACGATGTTAAATACAAGAGACAACATCACAAAGCTAAATAATACATTAAGTGAGAATAGATAACTGAACGACACGAATGTAAGAGGCAAGAAGAAAACAATAAATAAATTGGCGATTAATTGATATAAAGCAGATACTGCCGCTTCTCCTCTTTTACATATGTATAAGCGAGAGACATTTATTCTTTCCACTCGCATCATCATCATTGATAGAGTTTTTCTATTTTTATTTAGTAAAGGAATTAAAAGATAATAGATTCCCCAAGATAGAACAAAGGTAATAAAGACTGTGTAATATAGCAAATGATCCCTATATGTATTAACAGTGGTAACAATAGATTGGCTCTTCAGATATGAATGGCCATCATAAGACAAATCGTTTTTGTTAATCTCGGTAAATACTTCTGAAAATAATGGCATGAAGACATTGCTTTTGATGTTGTTATAGATGTTTTTGCCTTCTTCAGTTAATTCATCTTTTTCATCAAAATAAGGCAGTACTGCTGCTTTATTGATGTTTTTTAAAGTAAATTGGCCACCATTTTCATCAAAATAATGGTCGTTTTCATTATAGTGATTAAATAACGTAACATATGGAGCAACATCACCTTTAATGTCCTTATAATAATGAGAAACTACCTCGTTTTCTATCTTATGTCCATATTGAGGATATTTCGCGTGAGGAGAGACTTCACCATCAATTACGTAATAAGAAAGCCAGCAATCAAAAGTATATTCAATATTTGGATTAATCTCGGTTTTTGTATAATCAGGAGAAACAAAGACAAGCTTATTGCCATATAAGATATCGTGCATTATTTCCGCGTTCTCATTATATAGAGCGGTCTTATATGTATAGTTAGAAACGGCTTTTGCAATCGGCATGACCGCGACATTGATTAATAAGAAAGACAAAATAAAGTTCAAGAAAAGATCTGCAAGATAAACAAGCATTCTTTTCCCTTTATTTAACGGCAATACATCAACGTATTTCTTTTCTTCTTCCATATTAATTAAATGCCCTGCTAAAACAAATAGATGAATCAGTGGAATAATTATCACTACTTAGTAGTAATCCGTCACTATATCCTTTTCCTTTTAAATAATCTTTAAGTATCAAACGATAATTTTGACTTAATGCGCCTATGCTAGCGCCTGCATTATCGCTGAAATAATCATAATCTCGATTATCGTTGGTGTGGAAGGCTAAATGATCTATACACGCTACTTTATATTTTTTATTTTGGTCTAAATTCATATCAAAGTCTTCACTATGATAGACAGAATTGTATTGTCCAATCTCGTTTATCATTTCGTTATATGTTACTTCAATAATATAAACAATATTATCAAATGGGAAACTTTGATATATATCAGCGTAATTCCAACTAGATAAATATTTTAAAGAAGCACGTCCTTGGTTGCAGTACGCTAAATCAACATCATATCCCTCACTAATCGCAGCTTCATATATAGCGTTACACATTAAATTAGGAAGCTGTTCATAAGAGCTCCAATATCCGCTTGTATTACTCGCTACCACTTCATTAGCGGCTTCATCACATTCAGAATTATATCCATCAATAATACTTTGTATTCCACTATCAATAGTGTCTACTTTTCTTTCGATATCATTTTTAGTTAAAGCGCTGACTTCACCATAACTCACTTTTCTACCTTTTGCGTCAGGATCGTAGATAAGTTCAATATAGCCAACATATTGGTTATATGCTTTGTACTGCGTAAATAAAACACCATTTTCATAAGTTTGTTCGCGCTGATGTGAGTGTCCGCATAGTACGAGGTCAACGTAGTTAGATAAATCATTATTTAAAACACTATCTTGTCCACAATGATTTGAAGCGATAACAATATCACACCCTTGGCTTCTAAGTTTGGTAGCTTCTTTCTTTATTACTTGGACATGATCAATAAAATTGATGTCCATTGCGTAAGTAGTAGTAATGGAAGATATTTGTTCTTTACCAATCGTGCCCACTATTCCCACTTTTAAGCCGTTTTCTAGCTCATAACTAACAGAAGGTATGCCAATCCTGTTTTGTTGGCTAGAACCGGTTGTTTTGCTAGTAAAATCATAATCATAGACATTCGCAGCTAATACAGGAGTTTGATATCCATTATAACTTTTCGCGGTATTGTTAATTATATAATTAACTCCCCAATCAAAATCATGGTTGCCAATTGTTCTTGCGTCAAAATGGACATAGTTCATTAAATCAGTAAGAAGTTCTCCATGGTTATAGTTAGAATAGATGCTTCCTTGCCAAGTATCTCCTTGATCTAAAAGTAGAGTGTTTGGATTTTCTATCTTTCTATCTTTGAGATAAGTCATTGTCACTCCAATATCTGGAGCAACATCACTTTCTTTAATCGTGCCATGTATATCATTAGTCGCATATATGCGAACTGTTTTTTTATTATCTTCTTCTTTTGATTTTACTTTGACGGTAAAACTTAGAGAATTATAGTTCTCTTTACTAACTGTAACATTAAAATCACCAATATCTTCTTCTTTGAAGGTGTATCCCGCTGGAGGATTAGTGGCCACAGAAAGCTGTTCACCACTATCTTCGTCTAATACCTTTAAACCAGTAAGAGAAAGGTTTTCTCCAACCTTATATGTTGTGGTATATGGCCTTGCATATAAAATCATTGTTTTCGTTGCGCTTGGTTGAGGAGTGGCACATGAGACCATAGATAAAACAAGCAAGACAGATGATGCTAAAGCAATAACAAAGTTATTTCTAAAAACCTTTTTTGTCATATTCTTACTTATTATATAACATATAAATATTTTTAGATATAACACAAAAATGACCATCAAAATTCTCTCTTTGAGTTACACTTTATTATTGATATTGTTGTTATTTTATTGGAAGAAGAAAATATGCCAATTATCACACGAGGCAAAACATTTACAAATTATTCTGATATTCAAATTGTTTTATATTAATAGCAAAAAAAGGATTGCATAAAGCAACCCTTTTATTTTGCTTAACAAGTAACTAAATTACTTAAGAATTTCGTTAACTGTACCAGCACCAACAGTTCTGCCACCTTCACGGATGGAGAATTTGGTACCTTTTTCAAGAGCGATTGGGTGAATTAATTCAACTGTTAATTCAACGTTATCGCCTGGC
>CADCPC010000066.1 GCA_902803285.1 uncultured Erysipelotrichaceae bacterium
CAACAACTTCTGATTCACGATACATATTTATCACCTCGCATTTAAATGATATCATATTTTTGCCATATTCTCAATATTTTTGCCATTATTTCCTATTTATTTTTGACAAAAATCTATCATGTTAAATCAATGAAGGACTAAAACCTAATAAAAAGTAACAAAAATAGAAAAAATCCCTGACATTGTATCAGAGATTATAAACGATTATGGGGCGAACGATGAGAATCGAACTCACGAATGTCTGGTTCACAGCCAGATGTGTTAACCACTTCACCACGTTCGCCAAGTTGCGACATTTATATTAAGGTATATTTGCAAGGTTTGCAAACTTTATTTATAAATAAGTCGCAATTATCGTTATGCTTTAAGGAAAGCAATATAACCTTTGTAAGCTTCAAATAGGTCGGCTTTAGAAATAATTTCCATTGGAGCATGCATGTTAAGAACTGGAATACCAGCGTCTAAAACATTCATGTTATAGTTGCCTAAAATATAAGCAATTGTGCCTCCGCCACCTTGATCAACTTTACCAAGTTCAGCGTTTTGCCAACACACATTAGCCTCATCCATTGCTTTTCTAACGAAAGCATAATATTCCGGATTGGCGTCGTTGCTACCACCTTTGCCACCTCTACCAGTGTATTTGTTAAAACAAATACCATAAGAGAAGAATGCGGAATTAACTGGATCACTAACATATGAATATAATGGGTCATATCCCGCAGAGACATCACTTGAAAGCATCTTAGAATTTTCTAAAGCAATTCTAGCATCCCAAAGTGGATCTTTGCTGCCTAATAATAACGCTAATTTGGCGATAACATTTTCAAAGAACAATGATTGAGCGCCAGTAGCACCTACAGAGCCGATTTCTTCTTTATCAACTAAAATACAGCAACCTGTATATTCGTTAGCACCACCATCGATGAGGCCTAATAAAGAAGTATATGCGCAGCATCTATCATCATGTCCATATCCTGCAATCATTGAGCTATCTAGTCCATAGTCTCTAGCTTTTCCTGCTGGAACAACTTCGATTTCTGCGCTGACTAAATCTTCTTCGTCAATGTCATATTTCTTTTTGAGAATCTTTAAGACATTAGCCTTAACTGCTTTATTATCTTTACCTTTAAGAGGTTTACTGCCTAATGTGACATCAAGAGCTTCACCTTCAATAACTTTAGAAGCTGTTTTTCCTAATTGATCAGCGGCTAAGTGGATCAATAAATCAGAAATGCCAACGACTGGATCTTTATCACTTTCGCCAATGTTAACTTCCACGGAAGTTCCATCTTTTTTGCAAACTACACCGTGTAAAGCTAGAGGAATGGTTACCCATTGATATTTTTTAATTCCACCATAATAGTGAGTATCTGCTAAGGCAAATTCGTTTTTCTCATAAATTGGTTTTTCTTTGAAGTCAATTCTAGGTGAATCGATATGAGCACCTAAAATTCTTAATCCATCAGTGATAGGTTTTTTACCAACTACAAAAGCACAAACGTTCTTGTTTTTATTAACAAAATAGATTTTGTCTCCTGCCTTAACTGACTTTGCTTTTTCAGCATCCACAAATCCTGCGGCTAATAATCTTTTCACTGCTTCTTTAGTGGCTAGTCTTTCAGTTTTACTGTTTGATAGGAATTCTTTATAGCCATCAGCGAACTTCATCACTTTCTTTTCTTCTTCTACGCTATAAGTTTCCCATGCGTTTTTACGGTACATAATATATCCTCCTGTTACTTAATAATTTCTGCTAAGCCTCCAAGGCTTGTTTCTTTATAATTCGGATTCATGTCTAATCCTGTTTTATACATTGTTTTAACAGAATCATCATAACTAACGTGAATATCATCGTTAGGTATAACGATTGCTAATTTTACTGCGTTAATCGCTTTGATCGCAAATATTGCGCATCTTTCAATACATGGGATTTGCACATATCCCTCAACTGGATCACAAGTTAATCCTAAAGAATGTTCTAATGCAATCTCCGCAGATTGATTGATATCAATGATATTTTTGCCAAAGCAGAAGGCAATCATTGCCGCTCCCATAGAACAAGCAACACCAATTTCCGCTTGGCAGCCACATTCTGCTCCACTAACAGAAGCGTTTGTTTTGCAAATAATACCGAATAATCCCGCTACCATTAAGCCTCTAATAATGTTTTCATCACTGACATGCTTCATTCTTAAATATTTAACACATCCTGGAAGCACTCCTGCACTACCACATGTTGGAGCAGTCACTACAACTCCACCAGCTGCATTTTCTTCTGCTACTGCGAAAGAATGAATAGCGACATTCATCGCCACATCATTAACTCCTAATGAAGTTTCTTCCATGGCCTCATACATATCCTTTGCTTTACGTTTAACATGTAATTTGCCTGGTAGATATCCTTCAGTGTTTAATCCTCTTTCGACTGCTTCATCCATAACTTTTAAGACATCTTCAAAGTATTTGTGAATGTCTTTATCTTCGTGAGCTATGACATAGTCATAATAGGACATATCATTCTTGATGCAGTACGCTGTTATATCTTTTAGATATTGATGTGGATAAACTTCTTTGACAGCAAGCTTTTTAACATTATCTACAGTGATGATGGATCCACCACCAATAGAGATAACATTTTCAATGTATTTTTTATCTCCTGCCACTATCTTAAAAGACATAGTGTTTGGGTGTCTTTTTACAGACTTTTTATTAAAAATAACCTTATGAGGAATACCTTTTAATGCTAGTTTAATAATGTGATCGGTTAAGTGGCCTTTACCAGTTAAGGCTAACGAACCAAATAACGTAACTTCAACACTTTTGATGTCTTTATATTTATTTAAAATATATTGGCAAGCAAAATAAGGCCCCATTGTGTGGCTACTAGAAGGGCCATGTCCTGTTATAAAGATTTCTTTAATCGATCTTAATCCCATTATTCACTCCATTCTGGAACATAGCTTTCCAAAATATTGGCTCTCCACATATTTTTGCTATTAACTTTTTCCGCATACGCTAAAGTGAAATAGACAGTGACTTTTCTAGCTTGAGCCTCTTCTTCATTAGTAGCAAATTCAAGGGCCCATCCTGCAAAAGTTTGATTGTATGTGAGGCTTTCATTAAACATTCCTAAGGAATATTTATTAGCAGCATCTTCTTTAGTGTTGCCGGTTGTATATTTATCATAGTCCTTATTTGTGTTTTCATAATACTTTGTATTAAATGAATATTTGTCATCGTTAGAGTATCTAGAAACATAGACATCGGCCTTATAGACAGTTAATTCACTTCTCTTATAGATATCTCCACCATTATCAATGGAGATACTATATAAGGACTTAAAATCAGTAACTTCAGTTGCAGAAGCTAAATCAAATTCCACAAAAGTTGCAGCTTCGTTTTTAACAACTTTTAAAATTCTTAAGGATGGTCGGTCATTATACATGCTTTCTAATCCGATAATGTCATAGACATATCCTTCTTGTAGAGAAGGTCTAGCAATATCTAATAATGAATAAACAGGAACAACATTACCATCTTTATCTAAGAACAAATAGCTACCAGCAGAATTATATTTGTTGAAATATGAGAGATTATTGAATCTCACAATCTTGTTAACTCCATATCCCGCTCCATTAGTGACTGTATTATTAATTACATCACTAGCGTAATCGTTTTGATTATCAAATGTAGTACTTACAAAGTCGTTCAAATCATAATCAAACGAGAGATTTTCATTATATTTAAAAGTATTAACTTTTAATTCTGGAACTCCATTAAAGAAAGCGAGTTGACCACTGATATCGTAAGTTGTAGTGCCTTTCTTTAGCCACTTCTTCACTCTTTGATATAAAGATAAGGTTGGATTAGTTTCAGTACTTGAGGAAATCATCATTGCTCCACTATTATCCAAAGCAAGCATTTTACCTCTAGCACTACCATCTAATGTGCCTGATGTTTTTGCGCTATCAATAGCATCAATGATGTCTACATGAATAGTGGCGGTAACATTAGATAAATACCATCCATCAGTTGTTGGAGTATATGTCATCTCTTTTGCATAATCTAAAACACCCTTAACAGTGGTATCGCCTAAATCAACCGGTAAAGAAGCACCACTTTCATAATATGAAATTTTAATGTGATCAAAACGGCATTGTTCTTCAGCGGTGAAGGTAATTTCACTATTTAAACCTGTCCAAGTCAATACTAGGCCTTCCACCATACGTTCACCAACATCGCAATTAAGCTTTGTGCTTTTACCAGCTAAGAAAGTAATTTCAATTGAAGCGATTTGTTCTGTTGTAGAAATAGTCATGGAGTTTTGAGCATACAAAATCAATCTTTCAGTTGAAGTCTTGCTACTCTTAGGATTATTTGAACCATCATTTTTAGCAAAGCTAAAAGTAAATAGTTCTCCTAATAAAAACTCTTTTCCGTCTAAGTTATCTTCTTTTTTAGTTGTATCTACAATATTGAATTCAACATCTTTAAGTTTTGGAGAAACAATTCCAGAATCATCATTAGTATGTTCGTCATTATCTTGATCTCCTGGATCTTCTTCCTCTTCTTCTCCTGGGTCGACTGGGTCAACAGGGTCTACAGGATCTACCGGATCAACAGGGTCTACTGGATCTTCAGGATTCTCTGGGTCCACAGGATCAACTGGGTCAGCTGGATCAGTAGGATCAACTATTTCAGGGTCAGTTTCGGAATTAGGTGCGGTTTTCGCACAACCTGACATTGACATAGACAAAGCAAGTAAGATTGGAATGATTAATGATTTTTTCATTAGTTTTTGCCTTCGTTCTTTTGGGTGTATATAACGGTTGAACCTTTAATAACAGAGTTAACAATGAAGACATTACTACCTATGGTAGCACCTTCTTCAATTACAGTCTCTCCTCCTAATATAGAAGCGCCTGCGTATATTGTGACATTATCTTCGATAGTAGGATGTCTTTTCTTGCCTCTTAGCGATTCAACATTCTTTAAAGATAAAGCGCCCAATGTAACTCCATGATACATCTTAACGTTTTTACCAATGATTGATGTTTCACCAATCACTATTCCAGTGCCATGGTCAATAAAGAATGGGACACCGATTTTTGCTCCTGGATGGATATCAATACCAGTTTTAGAATGGGCAGCCTCAGTGATTATTCTTGGAACGTAAGGTACTTCATATTCATATATAATATGCGCGATACGATAATAAGTGATAGCGAGGAATCCAGGATAAGAGATAATCACTTCTTCTCTATCTTTAATCGCAGGATCAGAAGCCATGAAGAAATTAACATCTTCTTTAAGACTATTTTCTAGAGTAGGAAGTTCGCTAATGAAATAATCTACACTATTAGGGCAAATATATTTCTTATATAGTTTCTTAATAAGCTTAATTTTCTTATTGCGGTAATTTGCTTCTTTACCAAACATTCTTTCAAAATATCCTGGATAGAGATAATTTCTAATCTCATCCACAATCAAAAGAATCTCTTTTTTCTTTGGCAAAGTTTCAAAACAGACACGATTTGTTTTATTCATAGTTTATTACATTATCCACTTTTTGAAATGATATTTCAATTATTAGAAGTCTTATGAATATAAAAATTTAATATTTTTAATAAAGAAATTTTAAAAAGTTTTGATTATTTTAATGTTTATTTATTTTATAAATAAAAATATTTTTGCAAACATATTGACTTTTGTGTAAAAAGGACTAAAATATGAGCCATAATTTAAATACCTCATGTCCTGGGCACGACGTTAAACTGCTGAAAGAGAGGTATTTATATGAAATACTACACATTGACCGCAATCGTTAATGGTCAAAAAGCTAAATTAAAAAGAGAAGTATTCTCAAGTCGTACTGAAGCAATCAACTACATGTTTGATTACTACGAAGACCACTACATCTACAATTTAGAACTTCAAGATGAACATATCGTTGGTGAAGACAAACACTGTGTTGAATACGTTTGCAATTACCAAAATCGCTTCATTATCGCTAGAGCATAATCTAATTTTGATTTAACAGCCTGACTCTGTCGGGCTTTTTTTAATATTTTTTAGTGATATTTTTTCTTGTATAGTGCGATAATAAATAACGAGGTAAGTTCATATGAGCTATGAAGAAATTATTATTCCTGGAAGGGATTTATATTCTCTTGCAGTGAGAGTTTACGATGTTCCAAATCCAAAGGCTGTTGTTAAATGCATTCACGGCATGGAAGAACATCAAGGCAGATATCAACCATTTGCCGAGTTTTTAAATAAACACGGTTATGCAGTTGTGACCGCTGACTTAAGAGGACATGGTAAAAACGCACCTAAACTCAGCCACATCGCCGATAAGAACGGTCATAAGCTTCTCATTGAAGATGAGAAAGTCATCAAAGAATATATCCAAAAGAGATACCCTGGTGTCCCGCTAATTCTATTTGGCCACTCTATGGGTACCATTATTGCTAGAACACTTCTCCAATCTGACAGTAAAGATTTTACTAAAGTTGTATTGAGTGGTTATCCAAATCCAATGCCTGTTGGCGCAATCGGCGGATTCTTAAGCGGCACTATCGGATTATTTAAAGGCAGAAAAGGCTATTCAAAAATGTTAACTAATATGGTTCTTGGACCATTTAATAAAGCATTAGAAAATCCAAAAACCCCATTAGATTGGCTATCATATAACGAAGCAAACGTTATCGCTTATGATAAAGATCCACTTTGTGGAGAAGAATTCACTATTGGTAGCTATAACGCATTGTTCCATCTTGTTGGCGCCATCAATAGCGCAGGCAAATATAAGAATGTTAATGTAGATTGCCCAATCTTATTAATCTCTGGTGAAGACGATCCATGTACATCTGGAGAAAAAGGTAGAAAAGCTTCTTTAGATAGACTTCAAAAAGCAGGATTTAAGAATATTGAAGTTGAAACCATTAAAGGTATGAGACACGAGATTCTTAACGAAACCGGTAAAGAACAAGTCTACCAAGACATCTTAAAATTCTTAGAAAAATAAGAATAAAAAAGAAGGATTCAATCCTTCTTTTATTTTAGAACAATTTCAATTCATTCATCACGTAAGTTTGACGTTTTTGACGAATGGTTTTTTCCATACCTTTCCAGGTTTGAAGCATCTTGCTATTAGTGGTTAAGACTGGATCCATCCAAATGTTTTTAACTTTATATTTTTTGAAGTTTTGGATAAATCTATCAACCACCATCGCATGGATTCCATAGTTCCTATAAAGTGGGTCAACACCGATTAAAGCAAGTTCAATTGCGTGTGGTCTTTTACAAGAATATAGAATTGGGATTGCAGAAAGGGCAATTCTACCTTTGCCAAGTCTTAATGCTTTACCAATGTGAGGCAAGCCAACACCAAAGGCTACGACTTGATCCATCTTATCAACAACTACTGAGAAGAATTTTCTATTAATCAAAGTGGCAAATTGGCTAAGTGTAGTCTTCTTTGCTTCTCCTTCAATAGGAATGAAGTTATCTAGTGCGGCATATGCTTTGTTGTAGCAATCAAAGAATTTATCACCATATTCTCTGACGATTTGACCTACGGTCATAGTTTCAGTTAATTCGCGATATCCTTGTTGACGAAGTTGCTCTGCAACAGCGTGAAATCTTGGATCGGTGTGTTCGATATCAAATTCGAATTCAATCCATTCGCTCTCTTTTTCAAATCCTAATTCATCCATGAATTTTACATAGTAAGGATATGAATAGTTAGTCGCATAGTTACTCAATTTATCAAATCCATAAGTTAACATACCTTCTCTATCGGTATCATTAAATCCCCATGGACCATGGATTTTATTTAATCCTTTTTCTTGTCCCCATTTCACTACTTCATTAAGTAATGCTTTTAAGACTTCAATGTCTTCAATGAAATCAATACGATTAAATCTAATCGCTTTTTCACTAAATTTTTTGTTTGATTCATGAGCGATAACCGCACAGATACGGCCTGCTAATTTATTATCTTTATACGCCAAGAAACAGCGGCATTCGCTATTCCCTTTAGCGAAGTTTTTTGTGCCATCTTGAATGACCATTTCATCTTCAACAATTGAAGGAACATAACACTTGTTGCCTTTGTATAGTTTAAGAGGGAATGTTGCAAAATCTTTCATTTGCTTTTTGGTTTTGGCTTCAACGATTTTTATCATAGGGGCCCTCCAATAACGCGATTTATTATAATTGAGATAATTATATTGTTTAAGTTTTTTTATTTTTATTTGCATTACGAACAATAAGTTATTATGCTTTTTGCATTATGGAAAACGAAGAATTACAACCTGTTGAACAGGAAAAACCTAAGAAGAAAATCAATAAAAAAGAAGTCTGGAGAGCTATTAAATACACATTATTCGCTGCTAGTGCTGGTCTTGTGGAATTTGGCACATTCACAATATTCACCTTATTACCAGGTTATTACAAAGAAAAATGGTATTGGGTAGCAGCAGCTGCTTCTCTCGTATTGTCAGTCATTTGGAACTTTACATTTAACCGCAAGTTTACATTCCAAAGCGCAAACAATGTCCCAATCGCAATGCTTAAGACACTTGCTTATTATGCAGTATTTGGCCCACTATCGATTTGGTTGGCGCAAATGTATCTAATTGATACACTTGGCTGGAACGAATACCTCATCAAAGCGATTGTCATGGTTGTTAACTTTGTCACCGAATTCTTATACCAAAGATTCTTCGTCTTTGGAAAGAGCCTTGACACTAAACCGGTTAACTTCAAGAAGAAAGAAAAAGAAGGCAACGAATAAGCCTTCTTTTTTAGTCTTGTTTTGGTGCTCTTCTCACATGTAGCAACACATTATATAGTGTTGGACAAATAATCACATTAGATAACAATTCAAAGATGAAGTTAACACCGATGAGGATTGTGAATATCTCCCAGAAGTTCTTTAATCCAAGAGCATCTAGGAAGAAGAAATAACACACTATAGAGAATATTAATGTGTTGATGAATGGAACAACGAAGGAAGCAAGAATTGATCCTGCAATTGGGTGTTTGACTTTCATCCATTTATAAATAAATCCTGCTAATAATCCTGCTAAACCTGTCTTTAATAAGCAAACTAAGACAGTAGCCACCGGACTAGTAGCCATGAATAAAGTAACAGTGTTAGGAGTTACCAAAACGATAACGCCACACATAATGCCTAGGAAAAGTCCAGAAATAGGACCGTAAAGTATAGCCCCTATAGTGATAGGAATAAGAGATAAATTAATGGTAACTGGAGAAGGGATAACCATGCTTAGAACTTGTAAGGCAACTTCTATAGCTAATAGTAATCCTGTTCCCACTATTGCTTTTGTATTAAATAACTTTCCTTTTTCCATAGCGGTATAAATAATAATATTTATTAGTTTTATTTTCAATAAATAAATGAACAATCGTATATTTACCAACTATTACTTGTAATAATAAATTAAATTGCATACAATCTAATTGTGAGGTAAAGAATATGAATGTTTTAGATTTTAAAGTTAAAGATCAAAAAGGTAATGATTTCGCATTAAGCGAATTCAAAGGCAAAGTTTTATTAATTGTCAACACCGCTACTGGATGTGGATTCACCCCTCAATATAAGGGTTTAGAAGCATTATATGAAAAATATAAAGAAGCGGGATTCGAGGTTTTAGATTTCCCATGTAATCAATTCTTCAAGCAAGCTCCAGGAAGTGATGAAGAAATTAACGAATTTTGTGCCTTGAGATATAACACCCAATTCCCAAGATTTAAGAAGTTAGAAGTTAATGGCAAAAACGCCGATCCACTATTTGTGTATCTATGTTCGCAAAATCCTAAAGGAAAAGTTATTAAAGTTAAATGGAACTTTACAAAGTTCTTAGTAGATAAAGAAGGTAATGTAATCGGCAGATTTGAACCAACTACAAAACCAGAAGATATCGAAGAAGCTATTAAAGAAGCATTAGCAAAATAAAATGGATAATAGTGAGAGATTAAAACTATCTAATCAACTCTGTTTCCCTCTATATGCATGTGGAAAAGAAATTGTTAGACAGTATAAACCTTTTTTAGATGAATTCAATTTAACTTATACTCAGTATATTGTTTTATTAGTGCTCTGGGAAAAAGATCATGTTTCCGTTAAAGAAATTGGTGAAAAAATATATTTAGATTCTGGGACACTAACTCCACTATTAAATAAGTTAGAGAACAAAGGATTAATCAAAAAAGAAACCAACAAAAAAGATGAAAGAGGCTTATTAATTTCTTTAACCAAAAAGGGTAGTGATTTAAAATCACAAGTAACCAATGTCCCAACTTGTGTTGCTAAAACCATATGTTTAAATGACGAAGAAGCAAAGACTTTATATAATTTACTATATAAAATGTTAGGAGGATTTAAAGATGATAATGAATAGAGAAAAGAAAATCATCACCACCTCGATTGTCGGTATTTTAGGCAATGTTTTACTAGTAGCAATTAAAGCCACGATTGGTTTAATTGCTCATAGTGTTTCTATCATTTTAGATGCAGTTAATAACTTGAGCGACGCTCTTAGCAGTGTCATCACTATTGTTGGTACAAAAATTGCCAATAAAAAACCAGATAGAAAACACCCATTTGGGCATGGAAGAGTTGAATACATCACTTCCTTAATCATTGCTGTAATTATTTTAGTTGCTGGTGGCAGCGCTATTTATGAATCAATCCTTTCTCTTATAAAAGGCACTGTTGCTGTTTATTCAAATAGAGACTTAATTATTATCAGTGTCGCAATCTTGGTAAAAGTTGCTCTTGGCTTATTCTTTAGAAAAATAGGAAAAGAGACCGAATCAGACGCTTTAAAAGGCAGCGGAATCGACGCTCTTTTTGACGCTATATTATCACTATCAACTCTAGTTGGCGCAATTGTAGCGATGTTTACAGGTGTTCAAATCGAAGGATATCTCGGTATCTTAATCGGCTTATTTATTATTAAGAGCGGTATTGATGTTCTTAGAGGTTCCATATCAAATATCATTGGAACTAGAACTAGTAGAGAAGTTTCTCTTGCTATTAAAAAGCAAGTTTTGAGTCACAAAGAAGTTATTGGTG
>CADCPC010000067.1 GCA_902803285.1 uncultured Erysipelotrichaceae bacterium
GCAATGTTTAAGCGCGCAACCGCAAAGAAAGCAAAATATGCAGTTATCATCGGCGAAGATGAAAAGAATAGTGGAAGTGTTGTTTTAAAAGACTTAACAAAACAAGAACAAGTCACTGTTAAATTCGAAGAATTAGTCGACAAATTAGATGAATTATATGGCGAATTTGATGGATGCGATTGTGGCTGCAATAATGAAAAAGAAAATCAATGTTGTTGTAAGAACAACAAAAAGGAGAATTAATATATGGAGAGGACTTGTTTTAACACTGAATTAAGTGAAAAAAATGTTGGCGAGCAAGTCGCTTTAGTTGGATGGGTTAGCAAGAAAAGAAATCTTGGCTCAATCGTTTTTATCGATTTAAGAGATCGTAGCGGAATTATCCAAGTAACTGCAGGAGAAGGAATTAATGTTCCTGATATTCGTAATGAATATATTTTGCATGTTTATGGAAAGGTTGCTTTAAGAAGTAGTCCTAATCCAAATCTTCCAACCGGTAAGATTGAAGTCATCGCTGATAAGATTGAAGTTGTTAATACCGCAAAGACAACGCCTTTAATCATCGCGGATGAGACAGACGCTCTTGAAGATACAAGACTTAAATATCGTTATCTCGATTTAAGACGTCCAGTCATGCAAAAATATCAAGATATTAGACATAATATCAAAATGGCAGTTCATAATTATCTTTCTAAAGAAAGATTTATCGAAGTAGAAACTCCAATTTTAACATTATCTACCCCTGAAGGCGCTAGAGATTATCTTGTACCTTCACGTGTACACCACGGCAAATTCTATGCTTTACCTCAATCACCACAAATCTTTAAGCAATTATTAATGATTGGTGGATTTGAAAGATATTATCAAATCGCTAGATGCTTTAGAGATGAAGATTTACGTGCTGATAGACAACCAGATTTCACACAAATTGATATTGAAACTTCTTTCCTTGATCAAGATCAATTCTTAACAATGATGGAAGGGCTTATCAAAGATATTTTCAAAAAGACTATTAACTATGATGTAAAGCTTCCATTAAGAAGACTTTCCTATAAGGAAGCAATGGAAAATTATGGTAGTGATAAACCTGATACTAGATTTGACATCAAACTTCATGATGTCAAAGAAGTATTCGCTAATAGCGAATTTGGTGGATTTGTTTCTGCAGAAGCTATCAAAGCCATCAAAGTTGATGGTGTCGCTCATGATACATCAAGAAAAGTTATTGATTCATTAACTTTAGAAGCTAAAAAGTTTGGATTAGGCGGTTTAAGCATCATTAAGAGAGAAAACGGAGAGTTTACTGGCTCCTTCGTGAAATTCCTTTCAGAAAGCGAAAAAGAAGGATTAATCAAGGTATTAGATATTAAAGATGATGATATAGTCATCATAGCAGCAGGACCATATAGCAGAGTTTGCGCATTATTAGGCGCACTACGTTTACGTTATGGGCATGAACTAGGCTTAATCAAAGAAGGTACCTTTGATTTATTATGGGTTGTTGACTTCCCTCTCTTTGAGAGAAGTACAGAAGATGGTTCTATTACATCTACTCACCACCCATTCACAAGACCAAGAGATGAAGACTTACAATATCTCGATAGCGATCCAACCAAGATTTTAAGCTATGCTTATGACATTGTTATTAATGGCTATGAAGCTGGTGGTGGATCTTTAAGAATCTATGATCAAGATGTGCAAAAGAAAATCTTTAAGGTTCTTGGTTTATCTGATGAAGACGTCAAACGTAAGTTTGGTTTCTTCGTAGATGCTTTCCAATACGGTACACCTCCTCACGCAGGCATGGCTTTTGGCTTAGATAGATTAACCATGATTCTAGGTGGCACAGATAACATTCGTGATGTTATTGCTTTCCCTAAGAATCTTGCTGCAGTGTGCCCAATGAGTGGGGCACCAAATGTGGTTGACGAAGACCAATTAAAAGACCTTGGTATTGCAATCACAGATTTTGAAAAATAGGGTAATATAAACTTTTAGTTTATTAAATACTAAATGAAAACTAAAAAACTACTAACTAAGGAGATTGAAAAATGAACGAAACTAGTAGACTATCAATCGCTACAATTAGATCACTTTGTATCGATATGATTAACAAGGCAAACTCAGGCCACCCAGGAATGGCTTTAGGAAGCGCTCCAATTCTTTACACATTATTCACGAGACATTTGGTTGCTAACCCTGAAGACCCTGAATGGATTAACCGTGATCGTTTTGTCTTATCAGCAGGACATGCTTCTAGCTTGCTTTACGCAATGCTCCACTTAAGTGGATACGCATTATCATTAGAAGATTTAAAGCAATTTAGACAAATTGGTTCCTTAACTCCAGGCCACCCTGAATTCCATTGGACAAAAGGAGTTGATGCCACTAGTGGTCCTTTAGGACAAGGTATCGCTCAAGCTGTTGGTATGGCAATGGCAGAAGCTTCAATTGCAGCTAATTATGAAGATGGTCATAGAATTATGAACCATTACACATATTGTTTATGCGGTGATGGATGTTTACAAGAAGGGTTATCTCAAGAAGCAATCTCTTTAGCAGGACATCAAAAACTCAATAAATTAATCTTATTCTATGACGCCAATCAAGTTACACTTGATGGAGCATTAGATTTATCGTTCTCTGAATGCGTTAAGAACCGTTTCTTAGCTAGTGAATGGAACGTTATAGATGTTGCTGATGGTAATGATGTAGAAGCAATTGATAAAGCGATTAAATCCGCTAAAGCATCTAAGGACAAGCCAACAATGATTTGTGTCCATACAGTCATTGGCTTTGGCAGTGCTAAACAAGGCACATGCAAAGTTCATGGTTCTCCTTTAGGAGCGGAAGATGGAAAACACGCAAAAGTCGAAGTTTATGGCTTTGATCATGAAGACTTCTTTATTCCAGAAGAAGTTAGAACACACTTCGAAGAAACATTTATTGCCCGTGGAAAACATGCTTACAAAGAATATAACAATGAATTTAAAGCGTATGAAGATAAGCATCCAGCAGAAGCAAAACGCTTTAAATCGTTAGAAAAATTAGATTTATCTAATTATCTACCAGAAGAACTACCTGAATTCTTAGATGGAAGTCAAACTAGTACTAGAGTTGCTAGCGGCAAAGCTCTCAATGATTACATGCTTTCTATTCCAATGTTAGTTGGTGGTAGCGCAGACGTCGCTGGTAGTGTTATGACCAAGCTTAATGGTGGGGTTGATTTTACACCTGAACACCGCGAAGGACACAATGTTAACTGGGGAATTAGAGAATTCGCTATGGCGGCAGCACAAAATGGTATGCTCTTACATGGCGGCATCAGAACTTATGTTGGTTGCTTTGCAGTGTTTAGTGATTATATGAAACCTGCCATTAGGATGGCAGCATTATCTCACTTGCCAGCCATTTATCTCTTCTCACATGATAGTATTGCAGTTGGAGAAGATGGTCCAACTCACCAACCTATTGAACAATTAGCAATGCTACGTTCTATTCCAAATGTTAGAGTGATTAGACCTGCTGATGAAAGAGAAACTTATGCTGCGTGGAGAGAAGCTTTAAGAAGTACAAGAACTCCAACCGCCTTGATTTTATCAAGACAAAACCTCCCATTACTTGAAAATAGTAGTGCTGAAGGTGTGAAAAAAGGCGCTTATGTTGTTTCCAAAGAAGCAAAGAAAGCAGATTTAGTTATCATTGCAACTGGTAGTGAAGTTGCATTAGCAATAGAAGCTCAAAAGAAACTCTTAGAAAAGAGAATTGATGTTAGAGTTGTCTCTATGCCAAGCTGGGAATTATTCCAAGAACAAGACAAAGAATATCGTCGTGAAGTATTGTTACTTCCTAGCGAAAGAAGAGTGTCTGTTGAGATGCTTTCAACCTTTGGTTGGGGTAAGTGGGCAAAATACCATATGGGTATTGATGAATTCGGTGCTTCTGGTCCAGCAAAAGAAGTTATCAAGAAATTTGATTTCACTTCTGATCGACTTGTCGCTCTTTGTGAATCTATCGTCAAATAACTTAGAAATACAAGTGAAAAGCAGTGACTTATTTGTCATTGCTTTTTGTTTGCGCTTAGCATACGCCTCATATATAATATGTGAGAGGTAAAAAATATGGCACTCACTCGTAATCAAACTCATCTCGTCATCATGACCGCAATCTATAATGAACTTGCAGCTTTTAATTATGGAGATAAAAATTCTGTTAGAGACGCAAGAGAAATCCTAAAAGGATTATGTGAAGAAGATTACGATAATATCGATCCATATATCAAAAACACAGTGCTTGTATCTTTACAAAAATATGGAGAAATAGTGAATGCTTATATTCCACATTTAAGAAACTGGAAGTGGGAAAGACTACCTCTATTAACACAAGCTATCTTACTTATGAGCTATGCTCATTATTACTATATTGAAAAAGTTGATAAAAAAATTGTCATCAATGTTGCGGTTGATCTCGCTAAAAAATATATCGATGACAAACAAGCAAAATTCATAAACGCTATTCTCGATAGCGAGGTCTTAAAATAAAATGTTTGAAACTTCACCTATTTTAACTGTTAGTGATATCAACACCTTTATCAAGGCAGTTTTAACTAGTGAAGAAAAATTAAAGTTCGTTAGAATCCGTGGAGAAATAAGCAATTTCAAAGCTTATCCAAGCGGACATTTTTATTTCTCTCTGAAAGATGATAATTCTATTATCAGTGCAGTGATGTTTGCTAACTACGCCAAAACATGTGCTTTTGTTCCAAAAACTGGAGATGAAGTGATTGTGCTTGCTAGTGTAGATGCTTATGTGCCAAGGGGGAGCTATAATCTTACAGTGTTTGAAATGGAAGAAGTTGGCCAAGGACAAATTCTTTTAGAATTCGAAAAGCTCAAAAAGAAATTAGCGGCTGAAGGACTATTTGACCAAGAGAGAAAAAGACCAATTAATATCTACCCTAAAGCTATTGGGGTAATAACTGCTCCTAATGGTGCAGCTGTTAGAGATATTGTAACCAATATCAAAAGAAGATATCCTATTGCAGACATTTATGTCTTCCCATCCTTAGTTCAAGGAGAACAAGCCCCAAAAGAACTCCTTAAAGCCTTTGAAGAATCTCAAAAATATGAATTAGACACTCTCATCATTGGCCGTGGAGGGGGCGCTAGTGAGGATTTAAGCGCGTTTAACGACGAAAACTTAGTGAGGGCGATTGCTAATAGCAAAATGCCTGTTATCGCCGCTGTAGGCCACGAAATTGATTCAACATTAGTTGATTATGTTGCAGACAAGCGTGCATCAACTCCAACTGGAGCCGCAGAACTTGCAACAGTGGATGTTAGAGAAATACAAAAAGAATTCGATTATGCATCATTAAGAATGGAAGAAGCGTTAATCAAAAGTGTGCAGGATAAAGAGGATGAAGTTTCTTCTTTAGAAGAAGACATGGACAAATCCATGCAAAGAAGAATTAAAGAATATCATGATCGCTTTGAAAGCTTAAAGAAACAGTTAGATATATTGTCGGTTGATAATGTCCTCAAAAGAGGATATTCAATTACCACTGATATGAACGGCAAAGTTATCAATGGTGTTGCTAATGTGAAAAAGAATGATAAAATCATTACTAATTTCTATGACGGTGTAGTCATTAGTAATGTTGATGAAGTAAAGGAGAAATAGTTATGGCAGAAGAAAAGAGAAGTTTCGAAGAAAAACTCAATCGTTTAAACGAGATTGTTTCTTTAATTGAGCAAGCTACTTTACCTTTAGATGAAAACATAAAGCTTTACCAAGAAGGCAAAGAATTAATTGCTTCGATGGAAAAAGAATTATCAGAAGCTGAAGAAAAGGTAGAAAAGATTGTTAACATCAACAAAAAATAAAATTCATTAGTTGAAAATTAGTATTAAATTAGTAGATATGAGCAAGAAAGAAATTAGAAAGTTTGATTTATCAAAAATCGAAAATCCTGATTTTTTGCGTGATTGTAATTATCGTGAGTTAGAAGGATTGAGTGACGATATCAGAAACTACATTTTGGAAATTACCGCTAAGAATGGTGGACACGTTTCCTCTAATTTAGGCGTGGTCGACGCTACAATTGCTCTATGTCGTTCTTTTGATTTCTCCAAAGATAAAATTATCTTTGATGTAGGTCATCAATCCTATACATATAAAGTCTTAACAGGACGTTCTCTTGAAACATTAAGAAAGAAAGATGGCATTAGCGGATTCCAAAAGATGAACGAATCACCTTATGATCATTTTGAAGCCGGTCATTCTTCAACATCTATTAGCGTTGCTAATGGTATGGCTATTGCTCGTGATTTAAACCATGAGAATTATAATGTTATCGCCTTTATTGGTGATTCTTCTATTTCTAATGGTTTAGCTTACGAAGGCCTTAATAACTTAGCAGCCTCTAATCACAAAGTAATTATCGTTTTAAACGATAACAATATGTCTATTTCTAAACCTGTAGGCGGAATGTCGAGAATTTTCAGAAGATTATCAACTTCGAATATCTACATTAAGAGTAAACATGGAACTCGTAGAGCGTTACAAAACACGAGATTTGGAAGATGGCTTTTAAGGAAATTTATTGGGTTTAAAAACTGGGTCAAACGTAAAGTTATCAACTTAACTGTTTTTGATCAACTTGGTTATGCGGTTATTGGACCGATAGATGGTCATCATATTAAAAGCTTAGAAAAAGCTTTTGAAAAAGCTAAAAAAATGGAAAAGTCAGTCGTGGTTCATATTAAAACCATCAAAGGTAAAGGCTATCCATATGCAGAAAAGGATATTACCGGTGATTGGCACGGCTTATCTTCCTTCAATAAAGAAACCGGTGAGATTTCTAATAAAGAAGCCCAAGTGTCTTGGAGCGAACAATACAAATTATTATTAAAGAATGAAATGGCGGCTAATGATAAAATCATTACAATTGTTCCGGCCACAGGTCATGGTTCTGCTTTAGATTCGCTATTCGATGTATATCCTGATCGAACATTTGATGTCGGTATCGCTGAGGAACATGCTTTCACAATGGCAGGTGGACTTGCAGTATCTGGATTTCATCCAGTTATCTCCATTTATTCCACATTTCTCCAAAGATCTTATGATGAATTATCTCATGATTTAGCAAGGATGAACTTTAACGCGACTATATTAATTGATAGAGCAGGACTAGTGGGAGGAGATGGAGAAACTCATCAAGGTATTTATGATGAAGCTTTCTTATACACAATCCCTAATGTCACAATCACAATGGCAAGTAGAGGCAACGAAGCTCTCTCATTAATAAAAGAATCTTTATGTGGACATGGTGTCTTTGCAATTAGATATCCTCGTGAATTCTTCTCTAGCAAAGGTGAAGAAGTGAAAAAGATTCCTTATGGAACATGGAAAACAGAATTATTAGGCAAAGAAACCGCTATTATTTCGGTTGGTCCAGTTACTGTCAATTTAAAAGATGCTCTAGTTAAAGAAGACAAGAAAGTTACTTTATATAACGCTATCTATCTAAGACCAATGGATATGCAAAAGGTAGAATCTTTATTGAGCTATAACAAAGTTATTATCTATAATCCTTACGCTACCAAGGAAGGATTTGCTAATGCTTTAATTGCAAATCTTTGCTCTCTCGGATATAAGGGCGAGATTAAAGTTTTATGTGTTCCTACCGAGTTTGTTAAGCAAGCAACAATCGACGAACAAAGAGAATTATTCCATATTACAGTGGAAGATGTCTTACACAATATTTAGCACAACGAATGGGAATCCTCGGTTGTTCAATTGCCGAGTAAGTTCACTTTTTAGTTAACATAATCTAATATTCCATTATAAAATAATGATATGGCAAAAGTTATTGTTCATATCGATTTAAACGCATTCTTTGTTAGAGCCGAAGAAATTAAAAACCCCTCTTTAGAAGGCAAAGCTGTCGCAATTGGACACGAAGGAAGAGCAGGTGTGGTTTCAACTTGCTCCTACAAAGCTCGTGAATATGGGGTTAAAAGTGCGATGCCAATGAATGTGGCAACTAAGAAATGTCCACATCTACTGATTTTGCCTGGCGATTATCACTTCTACGCCGCATTATCATATGAGTTCAAGAATTTCATCAAGACTTACACAAAAGTCGTTGAGGAGGCCTCTATTGACGAAGTATACGCAGATTTCACTGAGGCAACGAAGGGAATTAAAGACGTAGAGGGCTATTTTAGAAAATTACAGGAAGAATTATTTAATAAAACTAAATTGAAATGCTCAATTGGTATCGGTCCAACCAAATTTTTAGCGAAGATGGGCAGTGATTATAAAAAACCAATGGGCATTACAATCATTAGAAGAAAAGACATTCCAAATATTTTATATCCAATCAAAATTGAAGACATGTATGGAGTTGGCAAAAAAAGCGCTCCTAGACTTAAGTCTATTGGAATTAACACTATTGGAGATTTAGCGGATAAACTTAATAACAATGACCTAGATACATATAACATACTAGGCAAATTTGCTTATGAATTAAAAGATTGGGTTAATGGATATGGCAGTGATGAAGTAATAACTGAATACGAAGACCCTAAATCCATCGGTAATTCAACTACTTTAAAAGAAGATACTTCTGATTTTGATATTATCAAAGAGAATTTTTCAATCATCACTAGAGAAGTATGTTACCGCTGCAAAAAAGAAGAGAAAAAAGGAACAACCATTCAAATTATGGTTAAAGATACTTCCTATCAGGCTCATAACAAATCGATAACAATTGATTCTCCAACCGATGATTATAACAAAGTTATAGATGTAGTCTTAAAACTATACGAAAAGAATTTCTCAAACATGCTCATAAGAGCGTTAGGAGTAACAATGCAAAATCTTGTTTCTCCAAAAGATGTGGCCATTCAGATGACATTTTTTGATTATGAATACCATGAAGAAGAAAACAAGACCAAATTATTAATCAATGAAATGAACCGTAAACTCAAGAATCCTAACCTTAAAAGGGCAAGCGAAATAGAAAAGAAGAAATAATATGAAAGACATCAGTATTAGCGACGCTTTAGATTTGTTTCAACAATACTTAACCGTGGAAAAAGGTTTATCAATTCAAACGGTTAAATCATATTTAACAGATTTATCGTTATTTTTTGATTATTTTAAAAATGAGATTCATTCAACCGGCGATCTTGATGGTGGCCAATTAGAGATATTCATCAATCACATTAGAACAGAAGGGAAAGTTCCTTCTACTGCTCTTAGAAAAATATCTTCAATCAGACAGTTTTATATCTTTTTGCAAAAAGATCATTATTATGAAGGGGATATTCCAGAAGTTGAGCCTCCTAAGAAACCTCAAAGACTTCCAGTGTGCTTGTCTCTAGAAGAAGTTGAAGTTCTACTAGAAGCTCCAAATCTAGAAACTGAAAGTGGAATTAGAGATAAGGCAATGCTGGAACTAATGTATGCGACTGGACTACGTGTTAGTGAACTA
>CADCPC010000068.1 GCA_902803285.1 uncultured Erysipelotrichaceae bacterium
AATCACTGCATTCACTACCACAAATCTGAAGAGATGGCAAAAGAGATAATTGAATATTTTGCTAATAAATAATAACGATACTTTTGGGCAAAAAACGATACTTGTATCAAATGTTTAGTACTTAGACATTCAAATAGTAGCAGTAATGCTGCTTTTTATTTTATAAAAAAAGATCCTTTACCAGGATCTCAAACTTAATAATAAGATAAGTGCAACTTGTATTGGCACACCAATCAAGAAGATGTACCAGTGATTATCATTTGGTAAGAACGTGATATAGGCTGCTGCTAAGGTAGTCCATACAGCTAGAGATAGTGTAATGAGTGTCCATCTTTTGTTAGCAAACCAACGGTAGTTGAAAAAAGCTACTAAAAGTAGAGATAGTGGAACAGCCCACACAAATGTCTTCCAATAAATATTGTTTGGTCCGCTTTTAAGGACATTCGCTAAGTAAATAACTAAAGCAACAGTCCAAACAACAGTGATGAGTAAACCAGCTATTATTGCCTTGTTCTTTCTAGAGACACTTTTGTTGGCCGTAACAGACATTTCGCTGGCGGAATGATGCTCGCTAATTAGATAGTCAACAGTGACCCCATAATATTCTGCAATTTGCTTTAAAACTTCGACGCTTGGAATGATGGAACCATTCTCCCAACGTGACACAGTTTTATCAGTGTAATTGAACTTTTCCCCAAATTCGAGCTGGGTCATACCAGCCTTTTTTCTGAGAAATATTAAGTTTTCCGAAACTATTTGACCTAATTCTTTCATAAAAAATTCTCACTCTTTTCGCATATAAGATAGCACATATACGCGTAAGAACCCAAGGATTTATTGCAAAAATAAAAACAAATTCTCATTTTCTGGGAGTCAATTCTCATATCTCTCAACAAAAAAATGGACTCCCAAAACAAAAAATCATTTTTAGAGCGCAAACACATATATACACATATATACTTATGTGGTTGCTATGAAAGCGGGATTTATTTACTTAATAATCGGTGCGACATCCTTCGCAGTTGGTGCTGCGGGAGGAATAGTCGGAAAAAGGGTACTTGGAGCAGTTAATACGGTCTATGTCGGATCTGTCGAAGAACTGAAAATGGACACGAAAGCTCTAATGGAAAGATATGATGATAACCCAACTCAAGGTTTCTCGGGAGTGGAAATGGTCAATATCGCCCTAGAGAAGTATAAACGCTGCGAATATTCCTATTCAGTTAGCATTGGAACGGCAGATACTGTTGTCCAGCAAACGATTAGGAACTTCCAAATCCGTAATGGTAATACCTACTTCGAAGAATCTATCTCAAAAAGTTCGTTTGTTAGTTTGGCAGATAGAATCACAGAAGAAGGCGCTGGTGGAGATGTAAATTTCTATCACGGCAAAGCGACATCAAGTGAAACCGGTGTTTATCCTTCTGAACCAAGGAAAATGACTGCTCAGGAATATAGTGATTTCATGGGTAGAACACTTGACCAAATGTTCATCTATATTATTAGTGATAAAACCCTAAGTGGTTCGGGAGCTACAATAACCATCGCTGATAACGGAGATTATATGATAAGCGTTGAACTAAATCCTAAAACAGCAACTTATTATTATAAAATCCAAATGATAAATATTTCTGGTCTTGATGCATTACCAGTATTCAGCAGTGTAAAGCTTACATACACAATGACAAAGGATTATGACTTGAAACATCTATCTGTTGATGAATCGTATGAAGCATCAATGGGATTGTTAGCAAAGATCCATAACAAATTAGAAACAAATTATTATCCAAACATTAAGTTTGATATCCCTGACCTAAACACACCTCTCGATTACGAGAGCGAAAGGAGCTTATATGAATAAGAAAAAGGTTGCAAAAATTTTTGCGAGAATTGGCACAGGCGTTGGTGCTCTCGCACTCGGACTTGTAGGTGCTTACTTCTTAACACCTAACAAAGTTAGTGTTGTTGACCTCAACGAAACTGAAGAAGTTAACAATGGTGGCGAAAACCATTTCCAAGACTTTGTAAACAACTACATGGGAGTTGTTACTGGTGGTCTTAATGGTATGCACGCCGAATTCGAGAATTTCAATGTTACTTTCAAGACTCAAGATGACTTTGTTGAAAATAGCATTGATATTGACGGTTTTTTAGATATAACAATCGAAAACTTGCTCAATTTAGATTTCAACTTAAACGCTATGCTCAATATCACTTACAATAACAAGGAAACTGTTCCTGTTACTGTCGCGTATGTTGACAATGCTGCATATTTAAGATTCATGGACTTTGGTCTAAAAGCTGACTTTATGAAGAAAGATGAACTAGTTGATTTCTTAGTTCAATATTTTGGTGAAGGAACAGCATTAAACATCGATATCCCTGCAATCGATAAACAAGTGTTTGATTATCTTAATAAAACATTAAGCATCACAAACTTACTCAACATGTTTACAGGCAGCGGCAAAGAAGAAACTCCTTCTGATGGAACTGGATTCTCCTTCTCAGTTTTACCTGAAACAAAACTCAGTAATGGTGGCTTCATTTTCCACATCAAATTAGTTAATACCGCTAAAGTGGTTGATGTTCCAGCTTCTGAAGAAGTCGAAGAAGTTTCTCACTTAGAAGATACAGTTATGTTAATTGACATTAGCTGTGATGAAAACTTCAACGCTACAAGAATTGATTTATCACCTTCTGGTGCTCCAGATGGAATCAAATTTGGTAATTTCAAAATTAAAGGTGCTTTAAATATCCATCAAGCAGAAATGACTGTCTTGCCACCAGATGATCCTTCATATGGTTCAACTTTCCAATATGTTGAAGTTGCAGCTTATAAAGGCTGGCTCATTAGATTATCTGAACTCTTAGGTGATGATGATAGCAAAATGTCTTTGACATTTGATGCAGACATTACTGCTGATAAAGAAGATCCAGATACACACGCTATTACTGAAGACTTCTACAATGTTGGTAGAATCAGCGGCATCCTCAACTTAGATGCTTCTAACTTAATTGATTTATCAAAATGGCAATATGGTTATGTCGAACCAGAAAATACTGATGAAACAGAACCTGCTGAAGAAGGACCAGAAAAGATTGATACAGGTAATGAAACATTTAACAAGTTATTAGATGGTTTAAAACTTGGCTTCAATGTCAAATTATTTGACAGCGATGATAACCAAGCTGCTAACCTCGACTTAATCTACGCTGATCAAGCTGGTTACCTCACATTAAACGAATACACAAAAGCAGATAATTCTAAAGACGCTGCTTTAAAAGCAAAGATTGATGCTCACACAGTCAACTGGCTCATTAGTTCATTACCAAAAACAATTAATGATATTACTGACGAAATCAATGACATCATTAGCAGATTCGACAGTGTTACACACGTCGACTCTCCAATCCAAGAAGAAGACGCATCAGGTTTATTTGACTTCATCACTGATAGTGAATTCATGACCGCAATTAAACAAGGTGATTTCTCTTCTATCTTAGATTTAATTGAAACCTTCACAAATAACGCTGAAGAAAAACAAATTAATTTAGTTCTCAATCTAGCACCATTAGGTTTTGGTGATGATGCTAAAGTTGGCTTATTATTAGACGCTGACGAAGAACAAGAAGTTAGAGTTATGACTATCACAGCACAAAACATCAAGTTTGCTGGTGCTAAACTCAACTTAACTTTAATCAATAATGATTACACCGCAATCGAAATCGGCAATCCTAATGATTATGATTCATTATCGTTCTTACCAACAGTTGCTGATCAAGTGACAGGTATCTTACAAGAAAAACAAGTCGCATTAGACGTTGAAGCTACAATCATGAACCCAAGTAATGAAGGCTTCGAAATTATTGGCGAAACACAATTCGACTACAATAAAGACGGTGCTAATAAAGGCTTTGGTACATTAACACTCAATCAATATAAAGGCAGCAAAAAATACGTTAAAGGTGCAACCAACAAGAATGTTTGGTATTCACACAAAGTTCTCCTTGATATTGATAACAACAACGAAGACCCAACAACCAACATGGTTAAGTTTGTTTATGGCGATCTCGCTAGCGACAACATTAAGGGCTACTTCACAATGCAAACAGTCTATGATGTCATTAAGTCTTTTAAGACATTAATGAACGACACTGATGAAAGATATACAAAATTCACTGACTCAATGGCTGGCGGATTTATCTCTGGTACAGTCGGAGACATCATTGAAAGCAAAAACTATTTCCGTTTAGCAAATAATGACTTCATTAAAGAAGTTAGATTACGTGATAACGGCAAATACTTAAATATCATCATTGGAAAAGACATCTTAGATCTCAATAGTGACATCCATGTTAAAGTTAACTTTAAAGATGCTACTACACAAGAAATCGAATCCATCGAATTATTAGATTTCCAAATGGGTCAAAACGATTCCATTAACTACATCAACGCAAAGATTACATTAAAAGATTATAATCCTAGCAAAGTTTCTGGTGTCCCAGCTGGAACATCTGGATTCTATGATTTAAGAAGCATTAGCACACTCTTACAATTTGGTATCAACACCACAAAACTCAACTACTATGAAATCAGTGGTTC
>CADCPC010000069.1 GCA_902803285.1 uncultured Erysipelotrichaceae bacterium
AGATAAAGAGATCATAGAAGCGAAAAAGGATGACGTTTATCGTGAGTATGGAGAAACCATCTATTCTTATTCTTATGACAAAGAGCTACTCAATAAATATATCCAAGGCGAATTAAAAGATGTCTATGATCCTTTATTAACAATCAATGAAAACGCCAATAAGTTCTTCAAAAGATACAAGAAGAGCAAACGCACTATTGAGATGGATTTATTAGAAAAAGAGAAGACTAGATTGGAGATTGAAGAAACAACATTCTCTATCAACTCTTTTGCCTATCTAAATGAAGACGAATTAAATGAATTATATAACAAATATTTCGCTCATAAATTAAACAAGCCTAAGAAAGTTAAAACTGATAAGAAAATGCCTTTTTATGTAGAATATAACGGGGTTCTGATTGGTTTTGGCAAAAATGCTCAGCAAAACGAATACCTCACTTTCAAGAAGGCACACAAAGAAAATATATTCCTTCATATCGATAAAACATCTGGCAGTCATGTTGTTATTTTTGACGATCATCCAACTAATGAAGTAATGCTTGTTGCTAGTGAAATCGCTCTTATCCTCTCAAATGAAATAGCAGGGGATATCAAATATTGTCCAATTAAAGAAATAAAAAAAGGCAATTACGTTGGTAATGTCCTTATCAATTCATATAAGTTAATATCTTTAAGAAGCGTTAGAGAATCTACTTATTCATTACTCTCTAATCAAAAGAGATTTGATAAATAACTATTTCTTTTCCTTATAAAGGAAATCCTCTCCTTTTCTAGCTTCATGAGTGGAAAGGTTATAGAAATTTTGTTGTCTTAATATTTCATAAGCCACTATTGCAACACAGTTAGACAAATTTAAACTTCGAGCGTTCGGCACCATCGGTAATCTTAATAGATGGTCTGGATGCTCTTTTAATATTTCATGAGGTATACCAGTTGATTCTCTACCAAACATTACGAATATGTCTTTAATAATGTCATGAAAATCAAAAGAAGAATAAACCTTATTAGAATAACGGGTAACATAGAATACTTCTTGATTAGGATAAGCCTTCAAAAAGGCATCATAATCTTCGAAATAGTTCATCTTTAAATCATCAATATAGTCCATCCCTACTCTTTTTAAATCTTTACTATCGATAGAAAAAGTAAGAGGACCGACAATGTCTAAAATCGCGTTGATAGCAACGCAAGTGCGCATGATATTCCCGGTATTTTGAGGCTTTTCTGGCCTATATAGCACAATATGTATCATTAGTTTCTAGCGTTCTTTTCTGCTAGGTGTTTTGGTTCGATATTAAATTTGTAAGCTTTGATACAATCCGCAATAATTTGTTTAGCAACTTCCACATCTTGCACTTCATCAATCGCTGTATCTTTGCCTTCTAGAGTTTTATAAACCGCGAAGAAGTGTTTAATTTCTTCCATGATGTGAGCAGGGATTTCAGTAATATTTTCAAAGCAAGAATAGAATGGATCATGTAAAGGAACCGCAATAATCTTTTCATCGAATAAGCCATTATCTTTCATGATTAAAACCCCGATTGGCTTACATTCAACAAATGACATTGGAATAATGCTTTCGCTACAAAGGATTAAAACATCAAGAGGGTCATAATCTCTCGCATATGTTCTTGGGATAAAACCGTAATTTTGTGGATAGTGAGTGCTAGTGAAAAGAACACGGTCGAGAATCAAGTGACCTGTTTCTTTGTCTAGTTCATATTTGTTTTTACTACCTTTTGAAATTTCCACTAATGCTAAAAAACGTTCTGGGGTAATTCTACTTGGTTTTACGTCGTGCCATGAATGCATATATTTGTTCTCCTTTTATTATTATAAATCTTCGTGAACTGAAATACGATTAAGAGCTCTTGCCAATGCGGCTTTAGCTCTTATAACATCCGCATCTCCTTCTTTAATTCTCTTTTCTGCTCTATCTTTTGCTTTTTCAGCACGAGAGACATCAATCTCATCGCTTCTTTCGATAGAGTTGACTAAAAGCACTACTTTTGTGCCTTCTTTAATATTCATTAATCCGCCACCAACAGCGTATTTTAATGTTTCGCTACCGCTTTTAATAACTAACTTACAAATCTCAATATTAGTAATTAATGGGGCGTGATGAGGAAGAATACCTAAAACACCATTTCCACTTTTAATGCTTAAATAATCTGCGTCAGTAGAAAGATATTTGCCGTATGGTGTAAGTATTTCAACATGAAAAACTTTTTCCATTATTCTCCTCTAGCTTTCTTTCTCGCTTCTTCAATTGTGCCTACATATAAGAAAGCGCTTTCTGGTAAATCATCTGCTTCACCATCTAATATTGCTTTAAAACTTCTGACTGTGTCTTCGACTTTAACATAGATTCCAGGGAAGCCATTAAAATGAGCGGCCACATGGAATGGCTGAGATAAGAAGTTTCTGATTCTTCTGGCTCTTTCAACAGTCTTTTTATCTTCATCAGATAGTTCATCCATACCTAAGATAGCGATAATATCGCTTAATTCTTTATATCTCTCGAGAATTTCAATAACTCCACGTGCTACTTTATAATGCTCTTCACCAACGATTGCTGGCTCTAGAGCAGTAGAAGAGGAGGCTAATGGATCAACAGCAGGATAAATACCTAATGCTGCTGTTCCTCTATCTAGAACAGTCTTTGCATCTAAGTGTGAGAATGCAGTTGCTGGAGCAGGGTCAGTTAAGTCGTCAGCAGGAACATAAATTGCTTGAACAGAAGTAATAGAGCCGTCTTTAGTAGATGTAATTCTTTCTTGTAATTGTCCCATTTCCGTCGCTAAGGTTGGTTGATAGCCAACAGCGCTAGGCATACGACCTAATAAAGCTGAAACTTCACTACCAGCTTGTGTAAATCTGAAAATATTATCAATGAATAGAAGGACATCGCTATGTTCATAATCACGGAAATATTCTGCCATAGTTAATCCGCTTAATCCCACTCTCATACGTGCTCCTGGTGGTTCGTTCATTTGACCAAAGATTAAGGCTGTTTTTGATAAAACGCCACTTTCTTTCATTTCATAGTAAAGGTCATTACCTTCTCTACTTCTTTCACCAACGCCAGCGAAGACGGAAATACCACCTTTTTCATTAGCGATATTGTTCATTAATTCTTGAATTAAAACAGTTTTTCCAACACCAGCACCACCAAATAATCCAATCTTACCGCCTCTAACATAAGGGCAGAGGAGATCGATAACTTTAATACCAGTTTCGAAAATTTGTGTTTTTACAGATTGGTCTTTAAATTTTGGAGGTTGTCTATGAATAGACATCTTTTTTGCGTTTGCCACTTCGCCGAGTTCAATGCCGTCGATTGGTTCACCCAAAACATTAAACATACGGCCTAATGTTTCTCTTCCTACTGGAACTTCAATTGGCTTATCAGTAGAAATAACTTCCATTCCTCTTACTAAGCCTTCTGTTGGTCCCATAGACACCGCTCTTACGACATCATCACCAATATGTTGAGCAACTTCTACTGTTAAGAACTTGCCTTCTCCTAATTTAATCTTTAGAGCAGTCAAAAGTTCTGGTAGATGTTGATCTTTAAATTCGATATCAACAATTGGTCCGACAACTTGAGTGATCTTACCTTTGGTAACCGGTTTTTCTTTCATATATGTAAACCTCCTTATATTGCTTTTGCAGCTGCAACAATTTCTATGATTTCTTGAGTGATTGCTGCTTGTCTTGCTTTGTTAAATTCTATCTTTAATCCATCCAATAATTCTTTGGCGTTGTTTGTGGCGTTTTCCATGGCGTTACTTCTTGCCCCTTGTTCACAAACTGCACTTTCTAAAAGCTTAGAATAGATAACGCTTCTGAGATAAAACGGCACGATTTGTTCCACTAATGTTTTGGAATCTGGTTCCATTAAAGGTGGATATCCTTTTCTTTCTTTAGCGTTATTTGTTAATGGGAGAAGTTGATAATCTCTCGCTAAGAACACTAGTGAATTTTTATATTCTGAATAAATGATATGAATTTCAGAATATGTGCCTTTTATATATTCATTAAGAATATATTTACTGATTTTTTCTACGAGTTCTTTATCTTCTACAGATGAATATTCTTCAAATCCTTCAATAGAGGTAAAATCTCCATTTTTATAATGTGTAATGCCTTTGCCACCTAAGATAATCGCGTCATCTTCTTCAGTGATCTCAGCATCGCTAACTTTGAAAATATTGTTGTTATATGATCCGCACAAGCCAAGAGTAGATGAGATAACAAGATATAACTTTTTGTTAGCCTTATTTATTTGGAAGAAAGGTGAGCTACTACTATTACAGTATGAGAAAAGTAAGTCCACGATATCATCAATTTCTGATGTGTATTCCTTGTGGGCAATCATCTTATTTCTCCACTGCTTTAGTTTAACAGTGGACACCAGTTTCATGGCGCTTGTAACTTTATAAGCACCAGATACTGATTTAATACGTGATTTAATTTTCGTTACTGCTTGAGACATAGCGCTTTCTATTTGTATTCTTCGTTATAAAGTTCAGCAAATTCTTCGATAACTTCTTTGAGTTTGCCTTCAACTTGGGTTGTAATTTCCTTTTTGTTTTGGATATCTTCTAATAGTTCTTTGTGTTTACTGGAAACATAATCATATGATTTAGCAAGATATTCACCGATCCTATTTCTATTTAAAGAATCTAAATACTTGTACTTCGCCATAAATAGATAGAAGATTTCTTTATTTAATGGGTAAGGGTTATATTGATTTTGTTTCAATACTTGAAGCAAAGCTTCACCATGGTTAAGAATTGCTTTAGTAGCATTATCTAAATCACTTCCAAATTGAGAGAATGATTTCATTTCTTCAAAGCTTGCTAAATCAATCTTTAAACTTCTTGCCACTTGCTTCATTGCTTTAGTTTGAGCAGCCCCACCAACACGACTTACTGATAAGCCGGCATCAATAGCAGGTCTTTGACCAGCGTTGAATAAATCTGTAACCAAGAAGATTTGTCCATCGGTGATGGAAATAACATTAGTAGGAATATAAGCAGAAATATCACCAGATTGAGTTTCAACAATTGGTAAAGCAGTAATTGATCCTCCACCATATTCAGGGGCTAATTTACATGCTCTTTCAAGTAGTCTGCTATGGAGATAAAAGACATCTCCTGGGTAAGCCTCTCTACCAGGGCTTCTCTTCAAAAGAAGAGATAAAGTACGATAACTAACTGCATGTTTACTTAAATCATCATAAACTATTAAGACATCCTTACCTTGGTACATCCATTCTTCTGCAATTGCGCATCCTGAATAAGGTGCGACATATAGCATAGGAGCTGGCTCGCTTGCGGTTGCTGAAACCACTAAGGTATATTCCATAGCACCAAAACTCTTTAATTTATCAACTATTTGAGCAACAGTTGAATTCTTTTGTCCAATTGCCACATAGATACATAAAACATCTTTGCCTTTTTGGTTGATGATTGTATCAATTGCAATTGCAGTTTTACCGGTTTGACGATCACCAATAATTAATTCTCTTTGTCCTCTACCGATAGGGGTAATGGCGTCAATCATTGTGATACCGGTTTCTAAAGGTGTGTCAACACTCTTACGAGTGATAACTCCTGGAGCAATAACTTCAATTGGGCGACTCTTATTAGTGTCAATTGGTCCAAGTCCATCAATTGGTTGTCCTAAAGCGTTAACAACTCTTCCAAGCATATTATCGCCAACTGGGACTTCCATAACTCTCTTGGTACGTTTAACTTCGTCTCCCTCTTTAATAAGTGTGTCATCACCTAATAAAACTGCACCAACATGGTCGCTTTCTAGATTCATGACAAGACCATAAATATCATTAGGGAATAGCAAAAGTTCGCCTAGCATTGCTTCTGATAAGCCATATACCAAAGCGATACCGTCTCCAACAGAGATAACTGTTCCAACATCACTACTATCTACTTTCTTTTCGTAGTTTTTAATTTGTTCTTTAATTAAAGCGCTGATTTCTTTTGAATTAATTTTCATAAGAATTGCCCTCCTTATTTAATAATGCACTCTTCATCTGCTCCAGATTATGTTTGAGTGAACCATCATAGATGTGGTCATTAATCACCACTTTAACCCCACCAATTAGGCTAGGATCAATAATATTTTTTAGTTCAATAGGATGGTTTTCTATTTTACTAATTGCAGCGGTTAGTTTTTCTAACTCTGCTTCTTTAATAGGTTCGGTAGAATACACTAAACCTTCTTTTACTCCACGGTACTCATTCACCAAAGAATTAAAATCTTCAAAAATACCTAATAGATACAAAGCGCGATTATTTTCAATCACCACTTTTACTAGGTTTCTAATTTCCTCATCAACGGATACAAAGACTTTATCAACAGTGGAAATTCTTTCCTCTTTGCTGATATAAGATGAATCGAGAAGTACAGGAAAATTAGGATTATCTTTGATAATCTTAATCAACTCTTTAATCTCCTGTTGAGTTTCTAATAGAGAATTAGATTCCTTCTTAAGAAGATAAAGTGCTTCTGCGTAACGTGAAGTTAGTTCATTCATTCTTAATTATCCTTTTTAATATCGTCGATGAATTCTTCGAGTAAACGGGTATTGTCACTAGAATTCACTTCTCTTCCAAGGAGTTCTTTGGAAGCATCTAGTGCGACAGAAACCATCTCTTTTCTGATTTCTTCTTTCGCATCTTCCTTCATTCTAGCGATATCGTTTTCAGCTTCTTTTTTCATCCTTTCAACTTCTAATGCAGTCTCATCGATAATTTTGTTTCTTTCCTTTTCTGCATCAGTTTTGGCTTCGGCAACGATATCCGCCGCCGTCCTGCTACTTGCGAGGACATTTGCTTTAGAAAGTTCTTCGTTTTCTTTCCACTTAGCTTTGCTTTCTTCGGCTTCTTTAATATTGCTTTCAATATATTCTTGTCTTTTTGTGACAATCTTTTTCACTGGTTTATACGCAAATACAAAGATAACTATAATAAGCACGATTAAAGCACCTAATTGAGTAACAAAACTGACCCAATTAGGAATTAGCTTGCTCGTAAAATCATCACTAGTGATGTTGATATCACAACCAGTAAGGAGAATAGCGAGCGGTAATAAGAAAACCAATCTTTTCTTCTTCATGCTTATCCTCCTTACTTTGCGACGAAAATGATTAAAATTGCGACTAATAATGCATAGATAGCGGTTGTTTCAACAAGCGCACAAGCAAGAATCATGTTAGTACGTAACTTAGAATACATCTCTGGATTTCTGCTCATACCTTCTGCTGTTTTTGCACAAACCCATGCTTCACCAAGAGCGGATGGCATAACTGCTAAAATTGCAATTGCGGCTGCTAAGGCATTACCCATATTAATTTCCTCCTTCCCTGACCATTTCATATGTTTCATCTTCTTCTGGTCCTTCATTAGAAATGAATATCATGGTTAAGAACATGAATACACAAGTCTGAATTACTCCAGAGAAAAGATCAAAATATGCGTGTAATATTGGGGTGATAAAAGGAGCGATAATTCCACCGACATGTAGTTGGCTATTATTAACGAAGTTAATAACAACACCACCTATAGAGTTGAATGCTCCATACACTAAGGTCATTAATGTCCACCCCGCTAATGCGTTACCAAATAAACGCATAGTTAAAGACAATAATGGAGCCCACATGGAGATTAAGTTGACCGGTAGGAAAAGAGGTACTGGTTCAACAAATCTCTTAAAATATTTCCACTTATTAAATCTCATCGCATTGATATGAATCATTGTGAAAGCGATAAGACCTAATGATAGAGGGGTTGCTAAATAAGTAATTGGAGAAGGTAACCCAGTCAATCCCCAGATAAAGGAAATGAATAAATAGGCCGCGATACCCATGATAACTCCACCAAAGTTGCGATATCTTTTACCCATCAACGATTCGGTGAGATTATCAAAGAAATTAACTCCAACCTCTACTAAAAAGAGAATACCTTTAGGCTTTTTGAGTGGGTCTGCAAATCTTGCTCTAATAGCCACATAAAAAGCCAGAAGGATCAAAATGCCCATCACCATTAAAGAAGATATGGTTTCACCAGATAGACCACTTGATGTATCTAAAAACTGGCCGACGATATCAAAGCTTTTCTCTTCAGGCATCTTTTCCTCCTTTTCTTATTTTTTGCTAATCAAATGAACGATAACTGTGAAGATTATTGACACAGTGTACATCGCTACAAATGTAAATAAATTAAAGTAGACAAGGTTCCATCTGTAGTTCATGAATGCTATAAGGATAGATATTCCTACAAGTAGAACCATTCTTAGAATGATAACGATAATAGAAAATGTTGTTCCATTTTTCTTATCATCTAGTTTTTCTCCCAATCCTGATAAAAGTAGTAAGCCCCCTGAAACCACTCCTCCTAAAACAAACCCAAGAGGAATATCTATATGTCCGTTAAAGAAGCAAAATAAGGACGCTAATAATGCCACTAAAGTAACTGCAAAAGTACAAAATGCAATTACAAATGAATTAGGATATTTTTCTAAAAGTTTTCTCATTATTTGACTAAAACTTTCTTAAATTGAGCCATTGTGACAATGCCATCTTTAGTAATAAGAGGAACTTCACCAACGATAAGAGGTGCGATGTAGTCTCTAAATTCTTGGCTCATTCTTGTATCATCAACCATCATAGATGGTTTAATAACACTTTCAGCATTAGCGACTAATGATAAGTCTGCTAATTCAAGTTCAATCTTATATGGAGATTGGCTAACTCTTTTGAAGATAACCATCTTACCAGTTACGCCTTCTAATGCAGCCTGAACTGCTCTTTCACCAGTTCTAATAGCTTCTTCTCTATCAACTTTAGAGATTGCTAATGGGCATGCTCTTTGAGTTAAAGAGAATTCCACTGCTCTAGTTGGTAAATCGAGTCTATCTTCAATGATTTCGCATAATCCTGCAGCTGCACCACCAAGTTGAGCATGGCCAAAGCCATCAACTCTAGCGTTTTTGTTACTTCTTGGGAATTCAATTCCTTCAGAAATACAAACCATCGCATAGCCTTTTTCTTCATAAACCTTCTTAACATCGACTAAGAATTTTTCTAAATCGAATTTCTTTTCAGGAATATAAATTAAATGTGGTCTTGTTGCTTCTGGTAATAAATCTGCAGCGGCTGTTAACCAACCAGCATTTCTGCCCATAATTTCTACAACGTGAACTTTACCAACTTTGAAGCAGTTAGCGTCCATGCTTAATGCGTTGACTGTATTGATAACGAATTTAGCAGCGCTAGGGAAACCCAATGAGTGATCAGTACACGCTAAGTCGTTATCAATAGTTTTTGGAACACCAACAACTCTGACATCAAGATTTAATTCTTGGCATAATCCTGATAATTTGAAGCATGTATCCATAGAATCGTTTCCACCATTGACAAAAACGTATTTGATATCATGCTTTTTCATTGTTTCAACAATCTTCAAATAGATTGGATCGTGAACATCTTTAGGAAGTTTTCTTCTGGTAGTACCTAAAATACTACCTGGAGTTTGGAGAAGAAGTTCGATTTGCTCTGGATCTTCTTGTCCAATATCAATTAATTTGTCATCAATCATTCCTTCAATTCCATTTAATGAACCATAGATATGATCGATTTTATCTGGATGTCTTTGAGCTTCTTTAACAGCACCATAGAATGAGGTGTTGATAACGCTTGTTGGACCACCAGATTGAATGTAAACCATGTTTTTCATGAAATTTGTACCTACCTTATCAGTTAATATTATCTTAAATATTAAGAAAATATTCAAGAAAAACAGGCCCCTTAACAACGCCGCTATCTTTCCTTTGCTAAATAACTTTTGATTATTTATAATAAGAGAGTATCTTGTTTTACAAAGAAAGGAGACTGTATGTCATATACAATTACTTTTAAAGGCGAGAAAAAAGTCTTTGATAAACCAGTTAGTATTCTTGACATTGTCGGTAATGACAAAACATATGTTTGTGCATATGTCAATGGACGTGTTAGAGAGTTAACTTATGTTATCGATAAAGACGCTAATGTTGTACCACTAACTGTGAAAGACCGTGATGCAATGGCCACATATCAAGCAAGTTTAAGATTTGTCGTCGCAATGGCAATGAAGAGAATTCATCCAGAATTAGATATTCGTTTCTCTTATAACGTTAGCAGAGCAATCTTTATGCAAATCCTTAACCCAGGATATCAAACTAAACCAGGACTTGCTAATGAGCTTAAGGCTGAAATTGATAAAATTATCAAAGCGGACTATCCTCTAGTTCGTCACATCGTTTCTAAAGAGGAAGCAAAAGAAATCTTCGCTAAAGATGGTTATCAAGACAAGATTGATATTCTTGAATATCGTCCAGAAAAGACATGTCACATTTATGAATGTGATGGTTATAGAAACTATATGTATAATCGTATGGTGCCTTCTACTGGCTATATCACTGATTATTCATTAAAGTTCTATCACCCTGGAATTATCATTCAATATCCAAGACCAGAAGTCGGTGGCAAAATTCCACCATTTGAAGATTCTCCAAAATTCGGCAGAACCTTAAAAAGAGCTCACGAATGGGCAGTTGCTACTAGATTTGACTCTATCGTTGGCATCAACAAGAGAGTTGAACAAGATGGCGCAGTCGATGTCATCACACTAGGTGAGCAAAGACACAACCGTCAATTATGTGAATTAGGTAACATGATTGAGGAAGATAAGGACAACATCCGTTTAATTTGTATCGCTGGACCTTCTAGCTCAGGAAAAACAACATTCGCTAACAGATTGAGAATTGAATTATTATCTCGTGGTATTGATCCAATTCGTATCTCTTTAGATGATTACTACTTACCAAGAGAAGCAGCACCAAAAGATGAAAACGGTGAACCAGATTTAGAAGCAATCGACGCACTTGATGTTGAGCTATTTAACCAAAATATGTCAGATCTTATCGCTGGTGAAGAAGTTGAACTTCCAAAATTCGATTTCAAAGCTGGACATAGAGTGAAAGGCAGAACATTAAGAGTCCCTCTTGATCAACCTATCATTATTGAAGGTATTCATGCTCTTAATGACAGAATGACCGAATCTATTCCTCAACACCAAAAATTCAAAATCTTTATCGCTCCGCAAGCTCAAATCAATATCGATAGTCACAACCCACTATCACTTACAGACTTACGTTTGTTAAGAAGAATCGTGAGAGACTACCAATTTAGGGGAGCTTCCGCATTAGAGACAATGTCCATGTGGGCAAGCGTTAGAAAAGGTGAATTCAAATGGATTTACAACACCCAAGAAGGTGCAAACTATGTTTTCAACTCATTCTTACCAGAAGAATTATGTGTTATGAAAAAATACGCAATGCCTTTACTAAAGGCTATTGAAGTTGAAAACCCATACTTCCCAGTTGCTGAAAGATTAATCAGAATGCTTAAATTCTTCGATGACTTGTCAGATGAATGGGTACCATGTAATTCCATCTTAAGAGAATTCATTGGTGGCAGCTGTTACGCTGACGTATAATCGCCAAGTTAAAAAAAATAAGGAGTGATAATCACTCCTTTTATTTTGCGTTTCTTTTGGATAGCGACTTGAATCTCAATGATTCGCGCTTATGAATATTAACGAGTTGAGAATAATAAAGTTGTCTCATACCCATGTACCTAGCTTTTTCTTCTTCGCCTATATTATTTAAGAATAAAGTAGTAAAGACTCTTTCAATACGGAAGAAAGATTCATACAAATTCAAAAGAGTAACATAATAAAAATATTCTTTATTGGAATAAATAAGTAATGGAGTGCTATGAAGTATCTCACTACTAGTCATATATAAATTGCTATATTGATGAAGACCAGCAAGAGTTTCTAAGCCATCTCTAAAATTAAGTTTAAAGGTAGGAAGTGGCTCCTTTTCTTCGATTGCAACTAGCCATCCATATTCAATAAATTTCTTCATGTCCTTGCTCTTGAGGTTTAGTTTTGTCATTTCATCCTTAATTTCCACAAAGACACTATCAACTTCTTCAGCGCTCCCTAAAGCGTTCTTATAAGCTAGCCCATATCTCATATGCTTGAGATAAGCATTGATTGCAAGATCACCATATTTATCTAGCAAGATAAGCGTACATTCACATTCGTGAAGTGTTCTCCACATTGCAAATGCTCCAGTTTCATATCCTTCACAAAGCATGTTAATTATACTTTGAGAAATGGATAATGATTTATTTAATAAATCAACAATTAAAGTTGTTTTAGGATTGTTTCTTGCATATCTCGAATTGACGATATTTTGCATAAGGTTGATATATAAACTAATTGAAGAGACCGGAGGAAGATATTCATTAATCAATGTGTTTTCGTGATGCTTAAATAAAGATAAGGATAAATACTTATCTGCGGCAACACTTGCCATCGATTCTTTTATCTTTTCATTGCCTAAGAACTTTTTAAGATCGTCTTCGTTAAGAGTAGAAGTTGAATATAAATATTCGCCCAAAATGTAAGAAACAATTTTGTAAGAATCAATAGAAAAACTATTTTCGCGATTTTGAAGTTTTAATAGTTCAGCAATCGCATCAAAAGCACCATCATAAATTTCATAGATATAATCTATATTGATGGCCATTGAATTATTGCTATTTAAGACTTCTAACGCCCTAACGCATTCTTCTTTGTTTAGTTTTCTATTCATCAATAACCTCTCTAATTTCTCCGGTAATAGCGGCAATTAAATACATCTTAATTGGGAGCTTAGTAATTTGAGAAACATATCTTTTATATGTTCTTAGTTGTTTATCATACTCTTCATCAGCGATGTTTTTCAATTTAAAGTCAACAATATCTATTTCATTATCCTTGATAATAAGAGCGTCAATATATCCTTCAATATTATTGGTTTCATCGAAGAAGCGGAATTCATGTCTAACCTGAGAATTTTTAATTTCTTTAAATAAAACCGAGTCTTTAACATTTGCGACATATCTCCTGATTCTTTTATCGGAAATATAACTTAAGTCATCGTTTTCAAGATTCATAGTTTGTAGATATGAATGGACTTCACTACCGAAATCAAGAACCGATTCATTAACTATTTCATCCACTTCTTTGCTCGCACGGCTATGAATTATTTCTTTAGCAGGAATACTGATTGATTTAATAACAATTGGAGGGACTTCCTTGTTATTATTCTTGTCTTTGGCAGTTAAATCATTGAGGGAATAAGTGGAATCATAGTTACTCATATGACTGGATAAAGATAATAACTTAGATAATGAATTTGTTTCATATCCAAATAACTTATTACTGCCCTTATCATTTTCTCCATCAATGATAATTATCTTTTCTCTACATCTCGTAATCGCTACATAAAGTAGTCTAATCTTTTCTGCAAAATCTAATTTCTTTTCTTCGATCTTAGTAAGCGTATTAACAATGGAAGGGGAATTATTAACTACTAAAGGTAATGAGATGCCGTATCTATCAGAAATTAGGAAAGCCCCACTATCATCGCGTTTAAATTCTTTTCTTAATCCCGGGAAATAAGTAATTGGATATTCAAGACCCTTTGATCCGTGAATCGTAATTAAAGTTACAGAATCCTCTGGATTATCTTGGTCGCGATAGTCAACATCTAAATCAGTAGCTTCCATGTCAACAAAATATTGGACAAAGTCTTTTAATGTATATCCTAAAGCATCCATATCAGAAGCGATGGATAGTAGTTGTTCTAATTTATGAGCGTTTGCATAATAATTAGCGATTTTGCTGATGTGCTCATAAATATGATATTGAGAATATAGCCACTCAAGAATTGATTTTATAGAAGCAAACCTTAATGACTCTTTTTTAAGTTCCATTTGTTGTACAAATGGTTCCGTAAGTTCTTGCTTGTTTGAGACAATTTGATGGAGTTTATCATCTTTATAATTAAATACAAAGCTTCTCGCTACCGACATAAAGGCTTTGCGATATTCAACATCGTATTGGTTGTTTAAAGAAATATAAAGCATTTTCACTAAATTCTTTACTAATACTGCGATATCACTATTGAATAATTTTTCTTTCCCTTTGGCGTTAAGTGGAATTCCTCGTTTTGAAAATATTTGTTGGAAAGTATAGAAGAAAGCAGTTCGATCAACAATAATTGCAAAATCTTTATATGTACAAGGTCTGAACTCCTTCTTTTTATCATCGTAAATTTCATACTTCTCATGTATCTTTTTTAAAATATCAGAAGCGATGATGTTACCTTCTTTATGAGGCATTTCTGCTGCTTTCTCGTATGAATAACGATAAACTTCAGGTTTATAAGCAGTTTCGTCTTTGTGTTTATCATAAACCTTTAGACCACGTTTAAATGTATGTCCATTTGAATAATCAATAGGATTATAAGCTTTGATCATTAAATCGCCAAAAACATCATTAACAAAGTCCACAACTTCTTGTCTAGAACGATAAGATGTATTCAAATCAATTTCCTGACCGCCATTATGTTTTTTGTATTGTTCGTATTTTTCCTGGAACAATGTACATTCAGCGCCTCTAAATCTATAAATAGATTGTTTGATATCACCAACCATATAGACGTTATTGTTTGAAATCTTTGAAATTACGTAGTCTTGGATATCGTTGGTGTCCTGATATTCGTCAATCATGATGTATTTAAATGAGCCCGCAATTTCATTGACGATGTCCTTATTGTCTAATAGTTTAATTACAAATCTTGAGATATCGCTGAAGCTATATGCACGCTTTTCTTGTTTGAACTCATCTAACTGTTTTTCAACATTGATTGCTAAATCACAAATTTTAGTGATGAAAGGTTTGGTTTCTTCAAATTGCGCTTTGATATCGGCAGTCGATCCAAAGTCGCCTTCTCTAGAACCTTTTTTAATCTTTATATAGTCACTGTAAATGCCAGAAAGTTCCGCTCTTAACTGTTTATCAGGATGCTCTTCTCCCTTTTTGGTTTTAAGTTTTGGGAAGTCTTCTTCAATTTGAGCACGCAACTCATCAAGATTCTTACTTCCTAATAATTTGTCAATGAAGTCCAAGACTTCAATTTGATATTCAGAATCAACAAGGCCATTTGCTTTGTCTTTCATGATTTTCAAAACTTCTAACTTATTGTTAAAGAGCTCATTGATAAGAGAATCGATATGTTCATCGCTAAAATAGTTTTTAGCTAGTTTTTCTATATATTCGTATTGATTAATTTTTCCATTGGCTTTCTTTAATAATTCGATAACCATCTTCTTTACTCTATCATTACTCTTAATAGAGTATTGGCTGATAAGAGCAACTAATTCAGGATTATTTTCATTCGCTTCATTCTCAAATAATTCATCCAAAATATTTTGCCTTTTAATTGTTAAAATAGAGTTATCGACAATTGAAATATCCTTTGATATGCCTAACACATAGAAATACTTCTTAACTAAATACAAGGAGAAGCTATCAAATGTTTCGATATGTGCATTATCAACTTCGCTAGCAAGATGTTTGGTGGCTTCATCATCAAAAAGAAGGTTTCTAGTTCTATCTTTCATCTCACTAGCAGCAAGATTTGTGAATGTTAAAACAAGGAAGTTATCAAGAGTGTTCTGTTCTTTCGCTAATTGATAAATTCTTTCTGTTAACACAGAGGTTTTGCCACTTCCTGCTCCAGCAGAAACAAGGGTGTTTTCACCAACAGCATCAATGGCTTTTAATTGATCATCAGAAAAGTTTCTACTGTAGATTCTGTTTTCCATCTTCTTCACCCTCCTCTTCTACTATTTCGCGATAAAAAGAATCTCTCTTGTGACAAATTTCTTTCATGTCGCAATATGTGCAAGCATTATTGTTTTCACTGATGAAAATTGGGGAAATCTGGTAATTCCCTTTTGCCATTTCAGAGATTGCATTATTATATAGTTTTTCAGCAATATCAATATAACCTTCAAATTCATTTTTTGAAGTTAATCCACTTCTGGCGGTAAGAGTATCTTTTTTAGCGTTATATCCTAAACCTTTAATAAACTGAGAATCGCCATCAGCAATCGTTGGATCTAATAAAGTAGCCGCTGATAAATCGTTTAATGTTTTGCCGTTTAATTTAAGGTGCTCAGGAATTAAATCATCTTCACCTTGTTTTGTTTTATATTCGTCTAAAATAACGTTATTGATATAGACACCTAGAGGTTCTAAATTCTCAAACCTCTTATCCTTTTTAATTAATAACATGTAAGTAGGGAGTTGAGTAGATAAACCAAGTGCTAATTCCTTATCATCAAACTTCTTTTTGCCAGTCTTATAATCGATACAAACAAAATACTTATCATCGATAGTAATTAAGCAATCAATCGTGCCTTTGATAATAACATTTTTAGTTATAGGATATTCTAATTTTTCTTCCTCATACACCTTATGGTTTTTAATTCTTTTTTCCCTTTCCTTAATTGCGTCGACCGCAGCCTTGATTTGTTTCTTTAAATTTGTGAAAAAAATTATTTTTTCTGGACTTTTGACTGAATATTTAGAAATTTCTGCCTCATAAGCAACGTCAAAATCAAAATTTGGTTCTCGACAAATTTCAAACATTTTATGTGCTACTTTTCCAATTACAATAAAGTCTGTTTCTTCTGATTCATCAAGCTTCAGAATTCTTTCTACATAATATTTATATGGGCAGTTATTGAAATTGTCTAATTGAGTGGTTGATAGATCATATTTTTCATCCCTACCAAATACTTCAACTGTACCACTAAATGAAGGGTCATAATCGTTATATTCAATCTTTACTACATTCTCTAACTTTTTATAATTGTCGCCTTGTTCTTTATAGAAGTAATTAAGATCACTGAGGTTAGCAAATTGTAGTTTTAATACTTCGCTAGAATAATAGACATCATCTAAATCAACGTGTTTAGCATTTATTTTATTTCTTGCGATTAAAGGGGATGGGAAAAATGATTCTTTGAAACTCTTTTTTGAATAAGAGCATATCACTTCATTTTCAGAAAAGAGTAAATCCAAACATGCTAGTTCATCAACCTTCGTTTTTTGTTTATCTGTTAACCTATTAATTGATGTTAATTCTTCGTTGTTTAAATACTTATCATCCTTATATCTTTTTGGGAATTGACCTTGTGTAAAACCAATTACAAAAATATATTTTTTGCTGCTACCTATAGGTAAGTCTGTTACTTCAACGGCGTTATCATATCTTATCGAAGAAAGTCTTCTTTCTTTGATTCTATTAAAGAGGTAGTCTCTTTGATGTTCGAAATCGAATCCTTTAACAATATTATTGCTAATGAGTTCGTTAACTTCTTCATATAAAGGATCATCTTTCATGATTTCTTTTAATTGAGTTAAGGAACCATTGATATCTTTACTTGCATCATAAAGATTAAAAAACTCTTTAATCGCACCCAAAGACATGTAGGAATCTTTGTTTTTCAAGTTAAGCTTATAACCGAACATTGGTGAAAATTTCGCTAAATAGTAATCATATGATTCGTTTCTAGAACAAATAATAATATCTTTAATTGAAACACCACTATCAAGTAATGACGCAATTCTATTTAGCACAAAATATACTTCATCTTCCATTTTGGAAAATTCATAGAAGTTATTTGGATTAACATCTTTATTGTTTGTGTGATAAGTTGCCTTGATATTTAAAGCACTCAAAATATGATTTAATTCAGCATCTTCTTTGTAATATCCATATACATCTGCAGTAGCATCTTTATATATGGATGAAGTGAGAAGATCGGCTAGTAAGCCGTGTTTTATCAATTCATCTTTTAAGGCAATAATCTTTTTGATTTTGGAGTCATTTTTATTGCTTTCGTTGCTTTCTATATAAGGGACAAACTCTAAAAGCATATTAGCAACTTCGTAGCTATATTCCTTTTCTTTCATAAGATAGATGAAAGCTTCTTCCTTAACGAGAGGATATACATATTTTGCTAATTCGTTTTTGCTGATCAAAATAGCATCACAAAAAGGATCGCTACCCCTTAGAGTAGATAAAAGGTATTTGTGACTATGTCTGGGCGCTATTATGATGTGCATTATAATTATTATTTATATAATCTTGTTATTTCGACAGCTTTCTTCCATCCTTTATAACGGACATCAGCTTCTTCTCTAGTCATTAATGGGCGATAATTCTTTTGGGATTCATGAATAGATTTAATGTGATCTAAATTAGTAAAGAATCCAGAAGATAGTCCTGCCAAATAAGCAGCTCCTAAGGCTGTAGTTTGTAAACATTTTGGTAAAGATATCTCTGTATCTAAGATATCGCTTTGGAACTGCATTAAATAACCATTAGCAGTTGCACCACCATCAACTTTTAAATGTGATAAATTGAAGTGTGATTCTTGTTTCATGACTTCAAAGACATCACGACATTGGTAAGCAATTGCTTCTAGTGATGCTCTAACAATATGTTTGTTAGAAGAGCTTCTGGTTAAGCCAAAGATTGCCCCTCTAGCATCATCATCCCAATATGGTGTGCCTAATCCAGTGAAGGCAGGAACAACATATACACCATGTGTATCATGACATTCTTTAGCCATTTTTTCACTATCTGCTGAATGCTCAATTAAATGCATTTCATCTCTTAACCATTGGACAACAGCTCCACCAATAAAGACAGAACCTTCAAGCGCATAAACGACTTGGTCGCCAATTTGCCATCCAATAGTAGTTAATAATCCTGATTTTGAAAGGGTGATTTTATCACCGATGTTCATCAACATAAAGCAACCAGTGCCGTATGTGTTTTTGCTTTCGCCAACTTCAAAACATGTTTGTCCAAATAATGCTGCTTGTTGGTCGCCAGCAACACCATGAATACGAATGCCTTTAGCAAAGAATGATGCTTCGCCAAAATCAAATGAAGAAGGATACACTTTTGGAAGCATGCTCATTGGAACACCAAACATATCGCATAATTCTTTATCCCATTTAAGGGTACGAATATTGAAAAGCATAGTTCTAGAAGCGTTACTGACATCGGTAGCGTGTACTTTGCCTTCAGTCATACGATAAATGAGCCAAGAATCAATTGTGCCGAATAGCAATTGACCTTTCTTTGCTCTTTCATATGCTCCAGGAACATTTTGCAAGATGAATTTAATTTTACTAGCAGAGAAATAAGGATTGATTAATAGGCCAGTTCTTTCGTGGATAAATTCCTTTTTGTCTTCATAATGGTCACATATAGAAGCGGATTGACGTGATTGCCAGACAATTGCAGGACAAATAGGAAGTCCCGTCTTTTTATCCCATATAACCGTAGTTTCTCTTTGGTTAGTAATACCGATGGAATCAATATTTTTCCAAGTGATATTTTGATTAACTAAAACTTCATTAACGACATTGATAACGCTAATCCAGATTGCTAAAGCGTCAACTTCTACCCAGCCAGAACGAGGGAACGAACACTTAACTTCCTTTTGAGCGATGTTAACATCGTTACCATTTCTATCAATTAAGATAGCTCTTGAACTTGTGGTTCCTTGGTCAATTGATAAAATGTACTTTTCCATTATAAGCTCCTTTTCTTGCTAAGCATTTTTTCAATTTCTGAAATTTCTTTTTTGATACCTTTAGATAAACATTCAGATCCATTTTCAGTAACTAAAACATCATCTTCAATTCTGACACCTACTCCTTTTTCTACAAAGTAGAGTCCTGGTTCAACTGTAATGACATTGCCTGGAACAAGAACTGTATCTCTTCCACCAACATCATGTGTGTCTAAGCCTAAATGATGAGAAACATTATGGATATAGTACTTTTTAATATCTTCATCTTCTCTCATTAAGCCATATTTGACAGCTTCTCTTTTAAGCACTTCCATGGCTTTTTCTTGAAGATCTTTAATAGATAAACCTGGCTTCACATAACTAATCACTTCTTTATTACAGGTCAAGACTGCTTGATATATTTTCTTTTGTTCTTCAGAGAATGTGCCATTGATTGGGAAAGTTCTAGATATATCAGCGCAATATCCTTTATATTTGTAACCTAAGTCAAAGAGAATTAATTCTCCTGCTTCGATCATTTTCTCTTGTTGAGAAATTGGGTGATGCATAATAGTTGCGTCTTTTCCAGCAGCACAGATGGTTTCAAAAGCAAGACTTCTTCTGCCATGTGTTTTGCCATAGTATTCAAACCTATCACTTAATTCATGTTCTGCCATTCCGATGTGCATATTAACAAGAAGATCATTAATTCCTAGGTTTGTGCAGTTAATTGCCTCAATTAAGTTATTAACTTCTAATTGGCTTTTCACCATTCGAAGTTTAGTAATTAATGGGTAAATATTTTTGATATTTAAATGTGGGTATTTTTCTAAGAACTCATTTTGAATGAGTTGTGTTGAACAATTTGTTTTTACTTTAATTTCATCAGATAAATCTAGATATAGATTAGAGATTTTGCCGTATGCTGGTTGAACTGCTGATAACATCATTTCAAGCATATTCTCCAAATTAGAATTGCTATATACATTATCAATTTGAGATATCAAACTAGCTTCTTCGAAAGTTAGCCTTTTGCCAGTCCATCTTTCTTTGAGCTCATTATAGTCATCTAGAAACAAATAGACTTTTCTCTCGCCAAGGCTCTTTAGTAATACTAAAACAGAATTCTCTTGTTCAATACCGGTCAAATAAAAGAAATGCCTGTTTGCATAGAAAGGATATAAGTCATCTTCACTTCTAATCTTACTTACACCAGAATAGATAATCGCTACAGAATTATCTTCCAAAGAATCAATTAGATTCTCTCTTCTTAAATCAAATTCTTCCATATTATAGTTGAGCCTCCACTTTCTCGACTATGGAATCAAATTCATCTAATTCAATGGATTCGACTTCTCCATGGTCAACTTTACTAACGTTTTCACTAACAATAGGTAATCTACCTAAAATATCAAAATTAAGCTTTGTGGCAAATTCATCTAGATGTGATTCGCCAAATACAGAAATCTTTTCATCGCATTTTGGACATTTGACATAAGACATATTTTCAACAACACCTAAAACATTGATTTTCATCATTCTTGCCATCTTAATAGCTTTTGTAACAACTAATGAGACTAAATCTTGAGGAGATGTGACGATAATTAAATCATCAATCGGTAATGATTGGAAACTAGTTAAAGCAATGTCGCCTGTTCCTGGTGGCATATCGATAAGTAAGAAATCTAAATCTTCCCATAAAACATCTTCAAAGAATTGTTTGACTAAATTGCCAAGTAAGCTACCTCTCCAAATGATTGGTTCGCTTTCATCTTCTAATAGAAGATTAGCTGACATAATATCGATGCCGGTTTTGCTTTTAGCAGGATAGATAATGTTATCTTCTCCATATGCTTTCTCTGTAATACCAAAGGCTTTAGGAATACTTGGTCCAGTAACGTCAGCATCTAAAATGCCAACTCTATAGCCTTTTCTTTGAAGTTTTACCGCTAAAAGAGAAGTTACAAAAGACTTGCCAACTCCACCTTTTCCTGAGAGGATAGCAACCACTCTTTTAACTCTTGATCTCTCGTTTAGTTTGCTTTTGACAATGCCATTGCCTTTTGAGCTACAGCTTGATGCGGTAGCACAGCTATCGCAATTTCCATCACATGATGCCATAAATTTAATCTCCTATTTCAACAAATTCGCATTCGTTTAATACGTTGATTGCGCTATTAAGGTAAGTTCTTAGCAATCTACCTGCTCCTAATTGAACTCCGCCATAATATCTAACAACGATCACTGCGACATTATTTAAGTTTTTCTTATTGAGCAATTCCAAAATTGGTCTACCACCAGTACCTTTTGGCTCTTTATCGTCACAAGATTTGCTGTTTACACCGATACGATAAGCATAGACAACATGCCTTGCTTTTGGGTTGTCTTTTCTAATAGCCTCGAGTTGTTTTTTGAATTCATCAACACTTTTAACAGGAAGAGCGATCGCATAAAATTTGCTCTTCATATTTTCAAGTAAAAAGGTCTTAGATTCTTTGATTGTCAATTCTGTCATACTATAAGTAAAACTACAATTCGTCTATAAATTAGTGTATTATTTTTCGTATGGAAAATAAAGAAAATAGTAAAACCGAACTTGTGATAAAAGATATCGATTCAAAAAATGAAATCGATATTTCCACTCAAAAAGAAGGCTTTAAATCCATCAGCTTAGTTAAAAAATTATCCCTCTTTTTAGTGGGATGCTTTGGAATATATTTGATCTCTCTGATTTTACTTTTAATCTTCAAAGCGGCTTCTGGGGGAACATACGATGAAGGAATACTTGAATTCATTGTTTATACAATCTTATTTGTAATTCTAGCCGCGATAGTAAATGTCGATGTTAAAAAACTAAAGGTTGATTTCAAAAAATGGCAAAATATCCTCATTGGTTTAGGCTTTGGAATTGTGATGATTGTCATACCAATTATTTACACTACAGTAGTTAGTTTATTTTATGAATATAGCATTAATGATAACGAGTCTTCCTTAAGGGCTATTATTAAGGTATATCCAGTTGCTAGTGTCTTCATTTTTGCTATTGTCGGACCTGTTTGCGAAGAGCTTACTTATCGAGTTGGATTATTCGGTTCTTTAAGCAAAATCAAATGGCTCGCATATGTAATAACAATATTATTATTCGCATTCGCGCATTTCTCGTTCACGAGCAAACACATTATCGATGAGCTTGTTAACTTGCCAATCTACCTTATTTCTGGAGCGATTATGGCTATAGCTTATGATAAGTTTGGATTCTTAGCTTCTACTACTGCTCACATCGCCAATAATCTATATGCAGTAATAGGTACAATTATTGCAGTAAATATGTAAAATTATGCGCAAATTCCAAATAATTTCTTCGTTTTTAATAAAAGTTATCGCAATTTTGTGCATGACTTTGGATCATATTGGTCTATTTTTAAGATACCTAAATCCTTATTCAAATCTCTACATGACTTTATGCACAGTTTTTAGGTCTTTCGGTAGGCTCGCTTTACCTTTGTTTATCTTTATGATTATCGAAGGCGTTTTGCACACAAAAAGTATTAAAAAATATTTGTTAAGATTAGGGATAATGGCGGGCATAATTTCTATTGCGATTGCTATTATCACTTATGTTAATTTTGGACTTTCCACTTCGATGATTGAGGGCTCAGGCAATATATTCTTAGATTTGCTTCTTATTGCTGTATCGGTATATCTATTAAATCAAGATAACAAATGGAAAAAGTTATTTATACTACTTCCGATAGCATTATCTATTATATCTTTTAGCGTTAAATGTTATGAAACTGCTAATAATGTAAGCATTTATTGGTTCCCAACTTTCTTATATCTACACGGAGACTGGTTCTCGCTTTTATTGGGTATAGGTTTCTATTATTCTTACAAGTTTGCAGATGGTTATATCTCTTATAAATCGGAAGAAGGAATTGATAAATCGGTATGGGAGATAAATGGCAATTATCGTCTATTGGTAGGCGCATTCCAACTAGCGGTCTTATTTATTGCTTCCATTCTTCTTTATGTGTTTAAATACTTAATTCCTACCGGCATATATTGGGATGCCGAAATTCAATTATGTGCAATTATTTCTGGAGCATTTATTTTGCTTTATAATGGTAAGAGAGGTTATAATGCGAAATGGTTCCAATATGGTGCATATTTGTATTATCCACTACACCTATTGGTATTAATTGTGATTTATATAATTATTTCTGGAGGATTATAGAATGATTAAACATGTTACTGAATTAAAAGAGCTTGAAGAATTAACAAAAGAAGGCACAGTTCTTGTCGACTTTTTTGCAACATGGTGTGGACCATGCAAAATGCTCGCTCCTGTTTTGGAAGAATTAGATGCAGATCCTTCTTTCGGTGTTCAAATTATTAAAATTGATACTGATGAAGCTGAAGACATCGCTAGAAACTTCCGCATTCAAGCCATCCCTACTCTTATCTTATTTAAAGATGGCAAAGCAGTTAAGAGCCAACTAGGCTTCATGAGAAAAGATCAAATTATCGATTTTTGTAAATAATTTATTTGATAATGATTAGCGGGTGTTATAAAATAACTCTCGCTGAATGCAGGCGTAGTTCAGTGGTAGAACATTAGCCTTCCAAGCTGACTATGCGAGTTCGATTCTCGTCGCCTGCTCCATTTATATATCACAGCGTTCTAATAAGACGCTGTTTTATTTTTATTCAAAATTTATAAATCATTTATTATAATAAATCCGTTATGAAAGAAGCTCTTAGAAAAGTTTATCCATTTTTACTACCTCCTGCTTGCTTTATTGCAGGAATACTTTCTATTGTTTTCTTCCTCTTTGGGCCGGTTGGTAAAGGTAAATGGGACATATTAGCCATTGGCATCGTTTGCATTGCCGCTGCAATCTTCGCGGTTATCATCGCATTAATTAATAGACATCAAGAAAAGAACAAATAATGAATTTCGAACTTTTAGTAGCCACTAATAACGCCCATAAGCTACAAGAAATCAGACAAATATTATCGCCATATCATATTACTGTGTATGGCATGAAGGATCTAAACATCGATGTTGGAGAAATCATCGAAGATGGTGAGACTTATTTTGATAATGCTTTAATCAAAGCAAAAGCTTTACAAAAAGTAACCTCCATGCCTATTATTGCTGACGATTCTGGATTAGAAATCGAGGCTTTGGGTTGGAAGCCAGGCATCCATTCTGCTAGATATGCTGAAAGTTTCGGAGGCCACTTAAATACAATTAAACACATTTTAGAAGAGATTAAGGGCAAATCGCGTAGAGCAAGATTTGTTTGTGATATTGTTCTTGTTAATGTTGAAGATAAACCGCTCAAATTTGAAGGTATAGTTAATGGCGTTATCGCGGAAGAAATCCACGGAGAAGGTGGATTTGGATATGACCCAGTTTTTATCGAAGATACATTAAAGAAAACATATGCTTCAATGTCCCAAGAAGAAAAAAATCGAGTTTCTCATCGAGGAATTGCCCTCAAAAAATTACTCGCTTATCTAAGAATTAATAATCTTGCTTATTAATCGATTTGATTTTTATCTTTTCTTTTTAATTCATTGCTCCAAATAGCGTGAAAAACAAAGAAAACTACAGCGCCAACAAAGAATAGTCCAGCAGCAATTATTAGAGCGATAAAGGCAACTAGATATAATTTATACATAAAAATAGCGGCAACAGCTGCTCCTATAGCTGAGGCTAGTAAGATGCCCACATATAAAAGAGAGCGTCTCTTCATGGTGATTATAGCTGTATAATCCTTAAAGATGTTGTCCTTAATATAGCGGCATTTTTTATTATTCGAATCTAATGAAGATAGGCGATATCTGCTGAGCTTTGTATCAACATGTTTGTCTTCAACAAGTTTGACTTCAGCGTTGCCATTTCTTTTGATTCTATCAAAAGTGTAAACTTTGCCATCTGCGGTAACAAATTCACTTTCTCTTAAGAGTCTTGATTGCTCATCTATTTTAATTTCTAATAAATTAGTGAGGACTTCAGCTTTTTCATCTTTATATCTTTTAGCAACATATTTTGTTTCATCTAAAAGAGAATTTTTAAATTTAAGAATGCTGTTAAGATGGACGAGATATAATTTGAGGCAATCAACATCAAAGAAATAAGTCTTGAGTGATAATTTCTTTAATAATTGCTCGTGATATACGTCAACTATATTATTCATTCTTCTTAAGTTTTTAACATAGTTAACACTTTCATTAGATTTGCGGAAATATTTATCCGCCTCATTGTTAAGCATTGCTTCTGCATCATTGATATAAGAAGTGCGTACTTTAGAGGCAAATAAAAGTGAACAAATTCTACCTAATCTAGCACCCGCAGAAGTATTATCAAAATCGATAATATCCGCAAATTCTTGATATGCTTTAATAGCGTTGCCCTGATTAAGCAAAAGTTTATTTGCAGATTCAACTCTCTCATTTAAATAGTCATCATATGATCTAATAGCAACTTCAGGAGTTAATTCTCTTAAACAATGTGGGCAATAGCAAACTTTCGCATCAGGATTAACATGGAAAAAAGGTGGAATGTTATCAGCATCCACGATGTTTTTACAGTTAGGACATAAAGCTCTCTTTGTCGCCATAGAGCAAATTATATACCAAAATGAATTATTGGTTAAGTATTTGATTGGTAAGTTTTCTTAAATGTGATAATTTAAGAACGTATGAAAATAGTTAAAGATGACAAAATCATCAATAAAATAAACACTTTATCTGAAATAAATGAACTTAATTTTTCTTTATCAGATATGTTTTTATCTTTGATAAATAATAACGAAATAGTTTCTCCTAAAGAAATTGAGATACTATCAAAAAAATTCTCTCAAAACGTGAAGGATGTTTATTACGATAAAATTCTAGAGTACTGGGATATCGATCCTGAAGTTGAAGATAACGAATATATCTTACAAACACATGTCTATCCAAATATCAATGAACTAGACATCGATGAATATTTAAATAATTCATATTATAAAAGCATTCATATCAACAATATAAAATTGGGCCAATACGAATTAATCAATGACAAGTACTTCCCATACGAGATTTTTGCTTCTGACGATATCAAAGTCAGAGATGACTATACTGAGCAAACAAGTTTAGGATTCTTCAAAAAAGAAATATCATTCATTGCTTTAAATTACCAAGGTGTTACTTGGATGAGTGTGAATCCAAACGAGATTAAAACCATGGAAAAGGCAATTAACTCTGCTAAGGGCAATGTTGTGGTTTTCGGACTAGGACTTGGATATTACCCATATATGATTTCCTTAAAGAAAGAAGTTACTAAGATCTCTATTATTGAAAAAGATAAAAACATTATTAAAATCTTTAAAGAATACATCCTTCCACAGTTTGAATATAAAGATAAAATCACCATTATTGAAACGGATGCTTTAGAGTATATTAAGCACCCATTAAAATATGATTTCGCATACGTTGATTTATGGCATAATGCAGAAGATGGACTTAACCTATACGCCAAATTTAAGAATATTGAAAAAGACAATCCAAATTGTCAGTTTGCTTATTGGCTAGAAGATTCTTTTTGCGCTTTATTAAGACGTGCTTTTATATCTTTATTAAGTGAACAATTAGAAGGCTATAAAGACAATAACTACCAAAAGGCTGAGACCACTTTTGACACTATTATCAATCGCTTATACATAAAAACAAAAAATCTCCAAATCACTTCGGAAGAGGAGATTGATCGACTATTAACTGATAAATCTTTATTAGAATTATATCTTTAGCTTTTACGTATGATTCCAAGCTCATCTGACATCTTTTGAACCTTATCATAGATGTCAGAAATTTTTTCTTTTATGCGGAATTTGCCATCAAAATAAAGGATTTTTCCATTAATCATGGTCATTTTCACTATATCCTTAGAGCCGCTATAAACAAGGTTGCTAATTATATTGTTAATCGGTTGCATAGATGGTTTTTGTAAATCAATCATGATTATATCTGCATATTGACCAGGACATAGGTATTTGGCCTTATCTAATCCCATTGCAATTGCCCCATTAACCGTTGCCATTTTTAAGACTTCAAAAGCTGGGAGAGAAACTGGGTCTTTACTGATTATCTTTTGTAAACCAGTAACTAGATACATTTCTCTAAACATATCGAGAGCGTTGTTGCTTGCTGGACCATCTGTGCCAAGAGCAACGTTAACCTCATTTGCTAACAACTTTTTAATCTCGGCTACACCACTAGCAAGTTTCATATTGCTGGCTGGACAACTAACAACAGTGATGTGTCTTTTCTTTAATATTTCAATGTCTTTATCACTTAAATAAACACCATGGAATATCGCTCCACCATAATCGTAGAAATGTAGTGAATCAAAGTATTCTAGAGGGCTCATTCCTCTTCTAGAAAGGCAGTCCTCTACTTCACTTGCTGTTTCTCCTAAATGAGTATAGAAAGGAGAATGTGTTTTTTCTAATAGTTCAGCAGTTTTATCAAACATATCTGGCTTGCCTGTATATTCAGCGTGCATACCAATAACAAACTTTGATAAACCATCTTTTTCGTTATTGTATTCATCATACATTTTTAAGATTTGCTCATTAGGTCTAACTTTTTCATCATACATTCCTAATATGACATTTCTGAAGCCAAATTCATCGCATGTTTCTTTGAATTCTTCTGGAAAAAAGTATTGGTCTAAACAAGCGGTTGTTCCACCACTTATATATTCTAATAAGGCAACCTTAGATAATTCTCTTATATGTCCTTTTCTTAGATTGTCTTCTCTAGGGAATATTTCTTTGAATAACCAATCATGTAAAGAAGAATCATCTGCTTTGCTTCTTAAGAATGTCATCGCACTATGAGTGTGAGCGTTTTTAAATCCCGGCATTAATAAATTGCCTTCACAATCAATCACTTCGTCGTATGAAGCAGATAAATCGACTTCGCCAACTTCTTTTATGAGGTTATCTTCTATAACCACACTACCTTCGAAGATGTGGCCATCCTTCATTGTTAATATCTTCGCGTTCTTGAATAATATTTTCATGAGATTATTCTATCTCATTTTTTGCTTTTATTGCTACGATATGATCGTAAAATATAAACATGCACCAAAAAGCGATTGAATTTATTGATAAAAACATCAATGAATCATTTGAAAATAAAACCATTGTCATTACTGGTGGCAATTCCGGCATTGGAAAAGAAGTAGCTCTTCAATGTGCTTATTTAAAAATGCATATCATTATAGCGGTTCGTTCTTTAGAAAGAGGGAGTCACGCTATTGAAGAGATTAAAGTAGAATATCCTAACGTTAATATTGAATTAGCGGAGCTAGATTTAAGTAACACTGAATCCATACGTAATTTCGCTAATTATATTATTAAAAATAATATCGATATAGATTATTTCTATCATAATGCTGGCGTGTATCGTTTACCTTATCAATTAAAAGAAGGACGTGAATTAGTAGTCTCCACCAATTATTATGGTCCGTATCTACTAACTTCTTCACTACTTGATTGTCTTCATCAATTGCCTCATCCAGTAAAGATGATATTTACAAGTTCTATTGCGGCAAAATGGGCAAAAGATGATATTTCTATTTTGCTGCCTAAAGAAAAAGTGAGTCGCAAACAAAGATATGCCAATAGCAAACTACTTGATGCTTATCTATTTAAATATCTATTTGATAACGATAAAAATAATATCCACTATATCTTAGTTCATCCAGGAGTGACCAATACTTCTCTATTTGAGAAGGCATATAAAAGCAAACTATTTGTAAAAACCGCTAATATATTTATCAAAATTTTTGGTAATCCTTTATGGAAAAGCGCTTTAACGACAATCTATGCAGTTTCTAATAATGGGAAAGAAGGGACTTTTTATGGGCCAACACATTTCTTTAACGTAGTTGGATATCCGCATAGAAACAAGTTCCTTGATAAAAGATATGGTAATGTCCAAAAAATAATCAATAAAACCGAAGAGTTAACAGGACAGAAATTATTAAAATAATTATTAAAGTAATGAATTATTTGTGATATGATAACAAGCGTTCACTGAAACACGGAGTAATACCCAAGTTGGTGAAGGGGCTTCCCTGCTAAGGAAGTAGATCGGGCAACCGGTGCGAGAGTTCAAGTCTCTCTTACTCCGCCATTAAGTTAATTAGAGATTGGTTAATGCCAATCTCTTTTTCTTAATATTTATTGGCTTAAGATATAATATAACTATATGAACATTACAGATTTTTTTAATCTTTGTAATCTCCATCCTTGGGCTTATATTGCTACGATAATCAACTTTGGAGTTGTTTTTGTTAATGGTTGGACAGATGGCCCTAACGCAATTGCGACTGCTGTTACTACTAGAGCAATTAAACCAAAGCCAGCGGTTATAATGTGCGCTTTATTAAACGCTGCCGGAGTTATTGTTATTGGAGCTTTTTCTAGTTATATCTCTGTTTTGGTTGGAGGAGATGTTTCTCAAACTATCGCAAGCTTAGTAAATTGGGGTACCGCTTCTATTGACCAAATACTATGCGCTATCGCCTGTGGCTTATTAGCGATTATCGTAGTTAGTCTTATTTGCACATTTTTTGGTTTCCCATCAAGCCAAACCAACTGTTTAATCGGAGGCATTACAGGAGCTGGACTTGCCTTATTAGTTTTAGGGAAAAACGCTTCTATAGGTGCTTCTCCTTGGATAAAAGTCTTAATCGGTTTCTTTGGTTCGTTAGTGTTAGGTTTTGTTTTAGGCTATGGATTAACCTTGTTAATTCAGTTGATATTTAAGAAAGTTACTAGAGGCCGTTCTACAAGATTCTTTAATGTTGGCCAAGTGGTAACAAGTGGCTTAATGAGTTTTATGCATGGGGTACAAGACGGAGCTAAATTCTTGGGTATCTCTATTCTTATTGCTGCTATTTTAAAAGCTAATAGCGGTTCAGAATACGGAGAAGCTTTATTAGCGTTATCAGGAACTTGGTGGCTATATATTCCAGTTGCTGTATTTATCACATTAGGAACAATGATGGGTGGATATAAGATTATTAAAACCATGGGCAAAGGTATGGCTACACTTCAAAAATTCCAAGCCTTTGCGACAGATATGGCAGCTTCTATTGGTTTATTGCTTGCCACCATCTTTGGTTTACCTGTTTCAACAGGCACAGTGAAAAGCACTGCGATTATGGGTGGAGGTGCCGCTAAAAGCTTTAGAAGAGTGAAATGGCCAACTGCTGGAAAGATGGTCATGTGGGGAGCAATCGCTTTCCCATTTTCGGCTATATTTGGCTTTATTTTAACTTTGATATTTATATGGACATGTCATTAAGGAGGATTAATCATGTTTAAAAAGAAAAACAACAAATCAAATTATTATTTTGATTCATTCCCAATTCTTGCTCATTTCTCAACAGAATGCGGTCAACTCATTTTAGATTTTATGGAACACTTTGACCCTTCAAAATTAGAGGAATTTAAAACTGCTGTTCACGAGATTGAACACAAAGCTGATAATGTCAAACATGAAGTGACCGCTAAACTATTAACCGAATTTATGACTCCTATTGATAGAGAAGATATTTTTGAATTATTAAGATTAATCGATGATGTTACTGATGCTGTAGAAGAAATATCTCTCAAATTATATTTATATAATTACACAGAACTTCCTGAAGATAGCGCTGAATTCACTAGATTAACCCTTGAATGTATGATCAAAACAGAAGAATGTCTAAAACATTTCCCTGATTATCTCAACAAAAAAGTATTTGATCCTTATGTTCAAGAAGTAATCAAACTAGAAGAAGAGGGTGATAGGAGATATATCCAAGATGTTCATAATTTATATTTAAAAGAAAATGACCCCCTTAAGATCCATAAAGCAGAAGCTATCTATAGCATGCTAGAAGATGTTTCCGACCACTGCCGTGAGGTATGTAGGTTTGTGCAAAACATCGCTCTTAAAAACATTTAAAAAAGGCCTTTGGCCTTTTATTTTTTGATTTGCAAGTTTTTGTCTTGGCTTGGAAAGTGAATTTTAAAGAACACAAATAGAATCAGTTCTGTCACCACCCCAATAGTTAAGACAAGCCACCAATAGGAGAAATTAAGCATCAAAATAATGGTGATTATTGAAGCAACAACAAGATAAGTAATAAAAGCAAAGACCGCTCTTCTGGAATACCAAATTCTTGTTAAAACAATGCCGGTAATTGCGCTAGCAATCCCTCCAAAAGCAAAAGCGACATAAGATAAATTAATTCCTTTAACAAATAAGAACGTAAAGATAACTAGTGCAATTAAATAAGGAAGTAAGCAGCTAGATAAAGTGATATAAAACCTGTTCCTAATCGTGAACGATCTATTCACTGCTTTGCTATCTGAAATCAACTCATCAATAGTGACATCAAAATAATCGGCGATCGCGCTTAATCCATCAATGTCAGGAATTGTTTCGCCGTTTTCCCACTTGCTAATTGCCTTTGAAGAATAATGAAGTTCTTCTCCTAACTCAGTTTGATTTAGATGATGGGATTTTCTAAGCCTGATAATGTTTTTAGCAAAATTCTGCTTAATTTCATCGATATTCATATGAATAAATGATAATTCTCTTGTCAGGAGAATTCAATTTTTTCAAATAGAATTGCTTTGTAATTTAGGAGAGTGACTAACAAGAAATATTATTTTTAAATAATTATATGACTGACCACATTAAATCTCTTCCTACATACACTAAAAAACAAGAAATATGGAATTCCATTAGCCATTTTCTTGGTTTTGGTTTTGCGTTAGCGATTACCATTTATTTTTGTTTATTAAGAAAACCTTTCGCTGATTTATTTCCTTATTTAGTCTATTCATTTTTTATGATGGTTATGTTTTTTGTGTCAGGTTTTTATCATTCAAGAAAGTTTTCAACCAAAGTTAGAGCGGTATCTAGAATTATTGATCACTGTGATATTTATCTATTTGTCGCCGCCACTTATACTCCAATATGCTTTTTCGGCATTAATAATGTCGATATTGCTTTAACCTTATTAGTTATTGAATGGTCGCTCGCTATCATTGGTGTTGTGATGAATGCGATTAATTTGAATAGTAAGGTAGTTCAGATTGTGGGCTACGCCATCTATCTAGTTGCGGGTTGGGCCATTGTTTTCTTTTATCCTTTCAACCTTGGCATATCGTTTAATGTGTTCTTATTTATTTTGCTAGGCGGCATTTCATATACCATTGGTGCAATATTATATAGCATTGGTAATAAGAACCGTTGGTTTCATACTGTCTTCCACTTTTTTGTTTTAGCGGGAGCAATTTTACAATTCGTTGGAATTTACTTTTTAATATAGAATATAATTTCTATATGGATAATCGTTTCAACATCAAAAGTTTTTTGTGGAATTTATTGATTGTCAATTTGCTTATTGCTTCTTTATACGAGATGGCTTTTTCTAATGGGCAAGCTTTAACAGCAAATACTTTTTCAGCATTAAAATATTACACAGTTCAAAGCAATATATTAGCAGGAGTCGCCTCCTTTATATCTCTTATCTTTATTGTTTTTAAGCTTAAATATCCTAAATGGTTGGTAGTTTTTAAGCTAATTTCTACTTGTTCTGTTTTTTTAACATTCACAACTTGTGTTGTTTATTTAGGGCCTGCAATTGGCTATTTAGCAATATTTAGTGGAGTCAATCTAATCATGCATTTATTTACTCCTCTTGTTGCCATCTTCCAATTCATTTTTGATGAGCCAAAAGCAGATCTTAAATTCTGGCATAACGGCTTATCAACAATCACTATGCTCTTATATGGCATCTTCTATTTTGTTAATATCGCGCTTCATAACGGTTTTGGTAATTTAGAATATGACTGGTATGGTTTCGGCATGTTTGGTCCTGCAATTGGGGCAGTATTATATGTCGTGATGGCCGGAGTAATATTTGGATTATCGTGTATATTATATTTTTCATATAAAAAGATGCGCAGATAAGCGCATCTCTTTTTTTATTAATAAAATTAATAAGCTCTAGCGAACAAGACAACCTTAGTTGCTTTTTTGCCACACACTGGGCAAGTATCACCGAAAGGCATTTGATTAAATGGTAAGCATCTCGCAGTAGCACTTGTGAGTTCTTTAATTTTGTCTTCACATGCTCTGTCGCCACACCACATCATCTTAGCGTATCCACCTTTTTCTAAAGCGGCGTTTAGTTCATCTAAATTATGAACTTCAGTTGTATGTTCTAATAGATATTTAAGAGCCTTGTCATACATCTCTTTATGAATGACTTCTAATAGTTCTTTAACTTTTGTATCTAGTTCACTTAATGGGCAAATGATTTTTTCGCCAGTATTACGTTTAGCAAGAATAACTTGTTCTTTTTCTAAATCGCGTGGTCCGACTTCCACTCTTAGTGGAACACCTTTCATTTCCCATTCAGAGAATTTCCATCCTGCTGATTTATCGCTATCATCGCATTTAACACGATAACCAAGATTAGAAATACGTTTTGCAATTTCCTTAGCAGCAGGAACAACTCCTGGCTTATTAGCGGCAACAGGAATAATGATAACTTGGATAGGAGCAACTTTTGGTGGGAGAACTAATCCATTATCATCTCCATGAGTCATGATGGTTGCGCCGATTAATCTAGTAGAAACCCCCCAAGAAGTTTGATATGGATTTTCTAATTTGCCTTCTCTAGTTTGGAACTGAATGCCAAATGCTTTTGAGAATCCGTTTCCAAAATAATGTGATGTGCCACTTTGTAAAGCTTTACCATCTGGTAAAACAGCTTCAATAGAATATGTTTCTAAAGCACCAGCAAACTTTTCTTTATCAGTTTTAATGCCAGTAGAGAATGGAATGGCAAGAACATCTCTTCCTAAATCATCATAGATTTCAAGCATTCTTAAGGCTTCACTTCTCGCTTCTTCTTCTGTTTCGTGCATGGTGTGACCTTCTTGCCATAAGAATTCTGCTCCTCTTAAGAAAGGACGAGTAGTCTTTTCCCAACGAACAACAGAACACCATTGATTGTAAAGCTTAGGTAAGTCTCTATAAGATTTGATAATCTTAGCGTAGTGATCGCAGAATAAAACTTCACTGGTAGGTCTAATAATTAAACGATCTTCGATTTCTTCTTTACCGCCTATTGTGGCAATTAATGTTTCTGGAGCAAATCCTTCAACATGCTCTTTTTCTTTCTTGAATAAGCTTTCTTGAATAACCATAGGCATGTATACGTTTTCGTGCCCTGTTTCTTTAAATCTACGGTCAAGATAGTTTTGAATTTGTTCCCAAATGGCATAGCCATAAGGACGATAAATGATAAAGCCTTTAACGGGTGAATAATCCATTAATTCTGCTTTTTTACAAATGTCTGTGTACCACTGCGCAAAATCATCTTCTTGTCTTGTGATGGCATCATTTTTAATTTGATTGTTTTCCATAAGTATCACCTTCTGATGTTATATTTAATCGCCATAGAAGCGACTTTTTCCATTTTCTTCTTTTCTAGTGGTAGAAGCATGTCATTGCTTGGAGCAATAACTTCACTAGAAATTAGAGAGATTCCTGATTCGATAATCAGTTCTACTGATTGCCAGCTCTCTAAGTCTGTAGCAATAATGTCTTTATTGTATTTGAGTAATGATTCAATAAGTGTATAGGTTGATAGCCTAATACGATTATTCTTTCTGATTGTGCTAAGCATAGCGCTACCAACAATGAAATAATCAAATAAGAAATACACCGCATCATCTAATAGCAAGTCTTTATCGTTGAGCAATAACGCTAAGAAAAAGCCTTTTTCAATCAATGATTTCATAGTGTTCTTAAGTGTCTCGATATTAGAAGCATTTTCGTTGACTTCTTGTTCATCAAAAACATAGACGATATGCGCGCTTTCACTAGCAGGGATTTGGTCAATAATCTCCACGATATGTTCGATATCCGCCATAGAGACAGATAGGAATAACTTGCATCCTCTATCGTGATTTTCGTTAACAAATTTAGGAATAACGTGTTTAGCAACAGTAGCAAAAAATTCAACGTTTTTATTAATTCTGGCGGCATACTTACTCATTTCTTGGAAATTAGAGAATGGAGAATCATATGCTTTAACATATTCAAAATAGCCAATTACTTGCGACTTAGTTGCATCGATGATAGGTCTATATAAGTATCTGAGAACATCATCTTTTAAGATGTGGTCAATTTGCTCTTTGTATTGGATCATATCATTTTGAGCATTAATATTTCTTTGATGGAAGACAACTTCTTGACTGTTGGTTTGGCCAGAAATACAGGCTTCTTTACAGCATTCTAGGATCGAATCAAAGTCTTGATAGTATTGACCGTTTTCAACAACACCAATTACGAAAGACATCAATCCAGAGAAGCCGTTAACTTCCATAGACTTTCTCAATGCATGCGCTATAGAGTTAGCGAGTTGTAAAGCCAAATCTCTATTAGAGAGTTTTAAATCAAATAAGAATAATTCGTTTCCACCATCATCAAGAATTTGTCTTTGAACCCTTGGCCCATTGCCAAATGGATAAACAACATTCTTGAGAGTCATAACCATATGTCTCTCAATCTTATTGTTGGAAAGTGTCTTTTGCTTGGTGTAGAAGAATCTTACACAGTAAGAATATCCTCTGAGCGATTTACTCTTATTGATTAATCCAGCAATAACACTTCTTTTAACGATGCCAACAGGAGTCTTTCTCTTGTTCTCTTTCATCTTAGGAGCATTGTTTGGAGTGATGTATTTCAATACACGGCTCTCTAAATGAACTAACCCTATTTCAGGATTATATTTGAGAAGCCTTAATAATGAAAAATAAGGTCTTTTGCTGTTGTTTAGCAAAACATCAGCTTCCAAGAATTCTTCCGCGTTTTTTGAATCCATGCAGATAGAGAAAATCCAAGTCTTAACTTTTTCAATATCGTTAGGATGGAACTTAGCGTAGAAAGAAGCGAGATCAGTTTTGACCTTATGCTTCATATCGCTTTTATTAAAATAAGTAATCTTATTTTCTCTAACATTAATAATGTAAATAATTGTAGAAGAGCTTTCATAAGAAAGTTGCTTAGCAAAATTATATTCATTACGTGTTGAGATATATAATCCTAAGCTTGTTAAAACGACAATAATAGCCGAGATGAATATTATAAGGAAGAATATAAGGAAGTTAATATCGTTAAAGTTGCCTAATTCCATGTTGTCTATTATACTCTTGCATTATGAATATTTCTATCTATTCATAAAAGTTGTTTATATTTTTTACATAAGTTTCTTCTTTGTTGGCTAATAAACCGTAATGATATATAATGTCTCGCGTTGGAGAAGTACCCAAGCGGTTGAAGGGGGCAGTTTCGAAAACTGCTAGAGGATGCAAGTCCTGCAGGGGTTCAAATCCCTTCTTCTCCGCCAAAAAAGAGCCCAGAAATTGAGCTCTATTTTTTTATTTTTTTAACCTATTCTACAGGTTTAATAAAGAAGTTACCATATGCTTGAATCAATGCTGTAACACTGATGAAAGAATGTTCATCAACTTTCCTTACTAAAGAAACAACTTTTTTAACTTCATTAGAAGAAATTGTCATAAGAATAATGGTTTTATCTTGATGAGAATAGCCGCCTTTAGCAGCCACATTAGTTGTTGAATGCGGGAAGTTAGAGATCAAAATAGATGACATTTCTTCCTTGCTAGTAATGATTTGGAGCTGAACCTTCTTGTTTCTGGTATTAATGAAATCTACCACTAACATGGTCACAAATAAGTATAAGATGGAGAAGAGCATATTAAGGAAAGCCACTTCAACATATTGTCCACTATTTTTGCCGATTGTTAATGCAGTATAGACAACAATCATCACACTATTTATCATCGTGGAATATTTACCTACACTAGTTGATTTTCTCAAAGCGAAATAATAAGAGAAAACATCAATGCCTCCGCAAGATACTTCACCTTTGTACGCAAGAGCGGAAGCAATACCTACAGTGACACCTGCAAATAGTACACGTGTAAGATTAGAGTTCTGTAATTGCACGGCAATCTCGTGCATGAAAGATATGTTATTGAAGATTTGAATGAACGCAGATGACAAACCAACATTCAATAATGTGATTAAAGCAAACTTTTTGCCAACCTTAAAGAAAGCAAAGATTAGAATTGGGACGTTAAGAGCGAAATACAAGATTGATTGCATCAGGTAGACGTCAGGGTGGACACCACATATTTGTAAGACTAAAGTAATGATTTGAGAGAAACCACCAACGCCACCTGTAACAACAGATGAGCCTGTAATGAGTGTATGGTCAATGAACGCAGGTGTAATGAAGCAATAGAATCCAAACGCATACAAAATAGCGGCTATAGTTGCTAACACTACTGACTTACTGATATTTAAAGTTTCAAGCAACTTTAGATGGTCGTACTTGTAGTTATTCCACTTTCTTTTTAAACGTTCAATTTTCTTCATATGGTTCAAAATGTATTGTATATTTCTTGTTTTTAAAAGTCTATATCAAACTTATTTATTTTTTAATTTCATTTTGAAATTAAGTTAGGAGCGTAGATTTTCTATTATTTTATTGAAAATAACTTGTAGAAATGATAAACTTTACTCGCTATATGTAAATATAGGAGGCTACAATCACATGAAAAAAGTATTTAGAGCTATCGGTGGATTCTTTGCTAAAATCGGTCGTTGGATTGCTAACACAGCATGGATTCAACCATTATTAATTGTCGGTGGTATCTTCGCCGTCATCTTCTCTATCCCATACATCAAACGTGGTATCGAAGGTTTAATCAACGCTAATAAAGTTGATGCAGATCTCGAATATTACAAAGCACAAAAACTTGATTTGTCTGGTGCTGAGACTGGGGAAAGCCAAGTTGATAAACTTCTCACATATCTTGAAGATAAAGATTATGAGTCTGTAACTAAAGATTTTGCAGAAAAATTCTATGTTACTTTTGTTAGCAACACATGTGGTAGCTGTAAAGATGCTGTTGGCGCTTTCAAATATTTTGATGGTCACAAGAGTGAACTCAATATTGAAGGAGATGTTAAATTCTACACAATCTTCATCGACACAATGGGTGGCGAAAACGATAAAGTTAATTTAACGAAGAAAGTTTTTGAAAATCACGAAGACTTATTCGATAACATTGTTGCTCAATTTGCTGAAAACGAAGATTACCCATTACTTAAGAATGTTAATTCTAGCGCTAGAAGCACATTAAAGAGCTCTATCGAAGCATTAAGTAAGGCTGTTACAGGAGATACAGATATTCAAACTCCTACAACATTCATGATTGACTTAACCAATACAGGTAAGGCACAAGAATCATTCGTCTATGGCGTTACCGCTCTCTTCTTCAGCATCAACGATTTAATTGATCAATCTGAAAGTACAAAATATGACACCAACGATTTCACTAAAGCAAAGGTTTTAGCAAACTGTTGGAACTACTCAGACATCTTCGATGTCAATTACGAAAACAACAAGTAATTCAAACATAAAAAAAGAACTTCGCGAGTTGCGAAGTTTTTTTATAATCTTTTAATAACGCTTTCTGGTACTAATGGAGAAATATCGACTCCACTTTTATGTAGTTCAATGATTGCAGAAGATGAGATAAATGTTTTATCACCTCTCGCCATAAAGAAGACCATATCAATTGAAGCATTGGCGAATTCATTAGCACTTGCTAAACGGAACTCATATTCAAAATCTGATACCGCTCTTAATCCTCTAATGAGATGGGTTGCCCCCTTCTGTTTAGCATATTGAACGGTCAAGCCATCAAAAGAATCAACTTCAATGTTTGGCATATCTTGTGTGGCTTCTTTAATCATCTCTACTCTATCTTTTGTTGAGAAGCGAGATTGTTTACCTGGATTAATTGCCACCAAAACAATGATTTTATCAAAAATACGAGCGGCTCTTTTTAATATATCTAGATGGCCGTTAGTAATTGGGTCGAAGCTTCCTGGATAAATTGCAACTTTCATAATTATTTCCTTAATACCGTTACTGATATTTCACCATAATGATACTCTTTAATTATATTATACCAAAGCGGATTTAATGTAACTTGACGTTTACTTTCAAAAGCAAGAATTCCATTATCACTTAATAAATTATGTTCAAAGATATAAGAGATAACTTCTTCATATTGTCCACTTTCATAAGGTGGGTCGATATAAATTATATCGAATTGTCTTTTTCTATCATTAAATAACGCTAAAGCTTGGATATCAGTTATTTTTAACACTTCGGCGTTTTCAATTTTAAGACTTTTTAGATTCTCATTAACATAGTGAATAGCCTTGTCATTTTTATCTACAAACGTAGATTTAGAAGCTCCTCTAGAAATAGCCTCTATTCCCATAGAACCACTTCCGGCGTATAAATCTAAAAATGTTTTGCCGCTAATATCACCCAAAGAAGAAAAGAAGGCTTCTCTAATACGGTCTTTGGTCGGCCTAATTTCTGGGTCATCAGTTGGGCCTACTAAAATACGATGACGATATATGCCAGCTATTACACGCATTCCCATTAGCAACTTTTCCCTTTAAAATCGTTAAATAATATTTGATTTACTTGATATAGAAGTTGTTCTACTTCTGAATAGGCCTTGAGATATTCTCTTACTAGAGGATGACTATCTAATTCTTTCTTAGCTTCGAATAGTTTTCTTTTAGCTTCAAGGACCATTTCATCATCTTCTTTATAAATCTTCAAAAGATCATTGTAGTGACTATTCGCGGTGTCTTTTCTATAAGAAAGGGCCATCACTTCTTCATTATTATTTATTTCGTTTTCAAGTTTGTTCAAAAGAATAAAACGAGGGTCATTATTCATCGCTTCTTGTAATTCTTTAACCTTGAAATAAATCTTATCATCCATAACTTTTTAATTATACACTATTTGCAAAGCAAAAAGATATAATATAGACTATATCTATGAAATTAAAAATCTTTAAAGACTCTAATCCTATCATGCGTCAAAAATCTCTTCCAGTAGAGATGCCTTTATCTCAGGAAGATAAAGATACTTTATTTGCAATGCTTGATTATCTAAAAAAGAGTCAAGATGATGACTATGCAAAAAAACATAATATTCGCGCTGGAGTTGGTATGGCAGCCATTCAAATCGGATTATTAAAAAGAATGTTTGTTATCTATTATCCAAAAAGCGAAACAGAATATGTTCAATATGCACTAGTTAATCCACAAATTATCGAAGAATCTATCAAGAAATGTGCCTTAGAAGGTGGAGAAGGTTGTTTATCTGTTGATAACGAACATCAAGGTTTAGTTCACCGCCACTTCAAGATTGTGATGAAGGCTTACGATTTATTACAAGAAAAAGACATTGTCATTACCGCTAGAGGATATGACGCTATCGTCTTGCAACATGAATATGACCATCTAGATGGCAAATTTTTCTACGATAGAATTGATAACAATAATCCAAATAAACCTCTCTTCAACGAAGAGATTATCTAATAACCTTTAAAAAATACAATTTTTTGTGGTAATATGAAATTACCTTATTTTACATAGGCAATATAAATATTGGAGGAAGTATGGAAAAGAGTATTTCTAAACCTGTTTCTATTTATGCTCTTGGTGGGCTTGGTGAAGTCGGCAAAAACATGTACTGTTTTGAAAATGAAAATCAAATAGTAATTATCGACTGTGGTGTTAAATTCCCAGGAGTTGAATTACCTGGAATTGATTATATCGTTCCTGATTTTACTCATCTTAAAAACAACAAGAACAAAATCCGTGCTTTGATCATTACTCATGGCCATGAAGATCATATCGGTGGCATTCCTTTCCTCATCCAACATGTTAATATCCCTGTTATTTACGCGCCTAGGCTCGCGTCCGCATTAATTAAAAGTAGATTAGAAGAATATCGTATTGCTGATAGAGTCAATATCGTAGAATACGATAGTGACACTAAAATCAAATTAGGCGACTTCAATGTTTCATTCTTTAGAGTCACTCACTCCATCCCTGATTCTTTTGGAGTAGTTTTAGATACCAGTGAAGGTAGAATCGTTTCTACTGGAGATTTCAAAGTAGATCTCACCCCTATCGGACCAGACATTGAACTTCAAAAAATTGCAGAACTTGGAAGAGAAGGTGTCGATTTGCTTCTCTCTGATTCCACTAATGCAGAAAATGAAGGCTATACCCCTAGTGAAAAGAATGTTTTTGATTCTATTAATGAAATATTTAATGACGCTCAAGGAAGAATTGTTGTATCAACATTCTCTAGCAACATCTCTCGTATTCAACAAATATGCGAATCTGCGGTTGCTCATGGACGTAAGATAGTCATCGTTGGAAGAAGCATGGAAAAAGTTGTTGAGATTGCCCGTGGCTTTGGATATATCAAAATTCCTGATAATTCCATCATCCCTTCTACAGACATCAAACAATACCGCAACTCTGAAATATTGATTTTATGTACTGGTAGCCAAGGTGAACCTAATGCTGCTTTATCAAGAATTGCAGCTGGTGAACATAAAGATGTCAAAATCATTCCTGGAGATACAGTTGTCTTTTCTAGCAGTGCGATTCCAGGTAACGGCATCATGATTGCTCACATTGTTAACTTATTAACTAGATGTGGGGCAGACTGTATCACCAATTCCATTTTGGCGGATATTCACTCATCAGGTCACCCATCTAAGCAAGAACTTCGTTTGGTCTTAAAACTATTTAATCCTAAGTATTTCATGCCAATGCATGGTGAGTATCGTATGCTTCGTTTACATGCAGAAATAGCCACTTCTTTAGGAATTCCAGCGGAGAACTGCTTTGTTTTAGATAATGGAGACGTCTTAACTTTAGCTAAGCACAAAGTCACAAGAGGATATGCGGTTGAGCATGGTGTCTCTTATATTGACGGCAAAGATATTAACGGCTTAAATGATGCAGTTATAGAAGATAGAAAGGCCTTAACTAATGACGGCATGATGATTGTCGCAGTTTCTATTGATTCTAACGCCAACACATTAATTGGAGAACCTGTAATATTTAACCGTGGAGTTATTCAAATTAATATCACTAAAACCATTGAAGAATGTAGTTCTTTAGTGGGCAAAGCAGTAAGAGAAAAATTAGCCACCAAAACTAATTTTGCCGAACTTAAAATTGTTATCAAAAATGTCGCAGATAAATATCTATATGCGAAGACACAACGTCATCCAATGATTATTCCAGTAATCATGAACAAAAACTAATGAAATATATTTTAGCGAGCTCATCACCAAGAAGAAGAGAATTGATGAAGGAAATCACTCCTGAGTTTTTAGTTTGTCCTTCCAATATTGATGAGAATTCTCCTAGAGATTTCTCTATAAGAGAAAAAGTCGCGTTTGTTGCAAGAAATAAAGGTTTATCAATATTAGAAAAGTATCCAGAAGATTTAATTATTTCTGCTGACACAATCGTGGTTATTAATAATCAAATTATTGGTAAACCGGTTGATAAAGAAGACGCCAAAAGAATATTGAGATTATTAAGTGGCAACAAACACGAAGTATTAACCGCTTTTACAATCTTTTATAAGCATAAAGAGATATCTGACATCGTCTCTTCTTTTGTCTATTTTAACAAGATGAGTGAACAAACAATTGAAGAATATGTAGAATCGCTTTCACCATTAGACAAAGCAGGAGCGTATGGTGTACAAGATAATGAAAAATACCACTTCATTGATAAAGTGGTCGGAAGTATCAAAAACGTCATCGGATTCCCAGTTGAAGAAATTAAAGAAGCGATAAGAAAAATAGAGGAATAGCCTCTATTTCTTTTTATTAAGAACAATAATCACTATTACAAAGATAATGGAGACTACTATTCCAATAGCGAGGAATATGCCATTCTCTTTTAAGAAGGCATTAAAATCATCTTTAAATGTTGAGAGGATTATATTAATCATTATTAAATGCCTCGCTTAAATGAGTGATAAACGAATGAGTGTTTTTATATATAACATTAACTCTCTTGTCTGATAATTTGATCAATAAACAATCAGAAGTCTCGCTAAATGTTAAATGATCATAGCCAACCACTATCTCTTCGAAGTCTCCGGTTAGCATAATTTTGCTATCTTTAGAGAGCACCAAAGAAGAGCCTAAGGAATTATATAAACGATTATTAATTGGGGCGATTTCAGTTAACTGCAATGTTTCTAATTGAGGAAGGACAACGCTTCCACCTAATGATTTGTTATAAGCACTACTGCCTAAACTAGAGCAAACGCATAATCCATTACCACGGAAAGTTTCAAATTCCTCATCATCGATATAAACCTTTGCATTTAATGTATGGAAAGGATTTTCAATCCTAATCTCATTAACAGCATATATTTTGTCACTATTGATAGTGCCTTCTAATATTCTGAATGAATGTAAATTGAAGTCATCATTAGAAAGAGAAATTAATATATTATCAATATCTTCTAAACTAAAATCAGTGTAAAAGCCTAATGACCCTTTGTTAATGCCTACAAAAAGAATGTTGTCGATGTCTTCAATGTAGGTATGAACCGCTCTTAAGAAAGTGCCATCACCACCAACAAAAATCACAACTTCTGGATGTTCTTGATCAAAAGTAAAACCATATTCGCTAATCTTACTAACGATAAGAGTAGGAATATCACTATCAATTAGTTCGTCTTTAACAAATAATCCAATTTTCATTTTCGTTTGCCTGATTTTTTTCATTATATCATAATGTTATTATGAACGTTAACGACAAAGTATCAATGGAATATGAAGCTCGTGCTATGGTAGGCGAAAAGCAATATCACGAGATATTATCGCAATATTTAAAGAGTGGTTATAAAGTCAATCACGTCATTAATAAAAACACATATTTTGATAACGATGAGTTATATCTTACCAATCATGATACGGTTTTAAGAAAAAGACAATTCAACGAAAAGTTAGAAGCTACTGTTAAAAGAAGGGTTGAAAAAGGCAATAAAGAAATCAATGTCAGACTCGATGATTCGTTAATAGATAGCGTAGATCCATTATTGTTATTTAATGATGAAATCATTATTAAAGAATTAAATGGCAAAAATGTATCTGTTGGAGAATTAAAGGTTGTTGGAAAATTAACTACAGATAGATATGAGTTTGAGATTAATCCTAACTGCTTATTAGTGGTTGATAAAAACGATTATAACCACCGCATTGATTATAACGTTGAAGTAGAAGCATCTAGTAAAGAAGAGGCTAAAGAAGTTATTAAGTCAATTCTATCTAGTTTTGGAGTGACATATAAAAAGGATTACGTTAGTAAATCACGTCGCGCAATCCTTAAAAAATAATCTATTTATTTTCACAAGAGGTGAATGCCGGGCATTCATCTTTTTTGCATGACCATTCCGCCACCCTTCTTTCGTGAGGAATGAACACTCTAATTTCTTCTTCGTTATATCCCACTTGGATTTTGCTTTCATCAACCATGATTGGTCTTTTCAAAACTGATGGGTTTTTCCTTACGAATTGGATGAGTTCATTGATAGTCATACTATCAATATCTACACCACTTTCCTTGATAACCTTGCTTCTAGTAGAGATGATATCTTCTGTTCCATTTTCACTTTTAACCAAGATATCTCTTAATTCGTTTTCGTTTAAATCTGTGACTAAAATATTCTTCTCTAGATAAGGAATGTTTTCCTCAGTGAAGAACTTTTTCGCTTTGCGGCAAGATGAACAAGATGGAGTTGTATATATTTTAATCATGCTAATAATTTACAATAATTTTACATATAACATATAGATTTTTTTGAAAAATAAGAGAAATGAATTGTTTTCATTTCTTGATATTAGTTATAAATAACTCTAAACTATTTCATAAAGGTGATAATTATGGCAGAAAGAATTTTAACAGGTATTAAACCAACTGGCCAACTAACTCTTGGCAATTACATCGGAGTATTAAAACATCTCCACAAAGAAGTAGATAGAGGCGAATGCTTTTATTTCATCGCTGATCTACACGCTTTAACTTTGCCAATCGAACCAGAAGTTCTCCGCCAAAATTCTATCGATCTTGCATGTTTCTATCTAGCAGCAGGATTAGATCCTAAAAAGGTAACACTATTCCTACAATCTTCTGTCAGCGCTCATGCTGAACTCAATGCTATCATGCAAAATTATCTCTATATGGGCGAATTATCAAGAATGACACAGTTCAAAGATAAGTCCGCTAAGATGAAAGAGAACGCAATTGGCTTAGGCTTATTTGCTTATCCTGTTTTGATGGCATCAGACATCATCCTTTATGATGCAAGCATTGTTCCGGTAGGAGAAGATCAAATTCAACACGTTGAATTAACTAGAGATTTAGTTAATAGAATCAATAATCGCTACGGCGATATTCTCACTATGCCAAAAGCAGAGATGAGAAAAGTTGGCGCCAGAATTATGTCATTAAGTGATCCAACTAAGAAAATGTCTAAGAGCGATCCTAAAGGCGACATCTTTTTAAAAGATGACTTAGCGGTTATTCGTAAAAAGATTATGTCTGCAGTCACAGATTCAGGAAGCGAAGTCAAATACGATGTCGAAAATAAACCTGGTATTTCTAACTTATTAACTATCTACGCTGCACTTAAAGAAATCTCTATTGAAGAAGCAGAAAAAGAATTTGTTAATTCAAGATATGGAGACTTCAAAAAAGCAGTTGCTGATGTTGTTTGTGCTGAAATGGAAGTATTCCAAAAGAAATATCGCGAAATCTTAGAATCTAAGGCTTATGAAGAAGTATTAAAAGAAGGCGCAATTAAAGCTAATAAAATTGCTAACATCACTCTTAAGAGAGTTAAAAAAGCTGTTGGCTTATTAAATATCGATTAATCTAATAGACTGCTTATGCAGTCTTTTAAATATCAAAGGAGAATATTATGGCAAATAAAAACATTCCAATTACATTAATTACTGGATATCTAGGAAGTGGCAAAACCACTTTAATCAATCATATCTTAAAACACGCTAATGGATATCATATGGCGGTTATCGTTAATGATTTAGGAGAAATTAACATCGACGCTGAATTAATTCAAAAAGGCGGAGTTGTTTCTTCTCAAGATGATAATCTTGTTTCATTACAAAACGGATGTATCTGCTGCACATTAAAGAAAGACTTAATCAACCAATTAGCAGATTTAGTCAATTCTGGAAACTTTGACCATATCCTAATTGAAGCTTCTGGCATTTGCGAACCAGTTCCAATTGCTCAAACCATCTCCTATATGGAAGAAGAATTTAAAAGACAAGGTCTACCAAAGTTCTATTATTTAGACGCAATTATATCAGTGACAGATGCGTTAAGACTTAGAGATGAATTCGGGTGTGGAGAAGTCTTCAAAGAAACTGTCCGTGGAGAAGAAGATTTAGAGAATCTTATCATCCAGCAAATTGAGTTCTGTGACATTATCTTACTCAATAAAGTAAGTGAGATTTCTAAAGAAGAATTAGAGAAAGTTAAAAAGACTGTTGTCGCTATTCAACCACACGCTAAAATCATCGAAACAGACTTCTGTGATGTAGAATTATCTACTTTAGTAGATACTGGTCTATTTGATTTTGAAACAGCCTCTACTTCTGCAGCCTGGATTAGAGAATTTGAAGATTGGGATAACGAAGTTGACGCTGATGAAGATCATGATGAAGATGAGCATGAACATCATCACCACGATGACGATGATGACGAAGGCGAACACGAAGAACACCATCGCCACCATCATCACCATCACCACGAACATGGAGTGGATGAAAATGACGATGAGGGCACTGCTGATGAATATAACGTAAATACATTTGTCTATTATCGTAGAAGACCATTCGATAGAGAGAAGTTTAGAGAATGGACTATGACAAATGGCAGAAACATTATTCGTAGTAAAGGAATCTTATATTTCACCGATGAAAAAGAGAACTCATACGTATATGAATCAGCCGGAAGACAAATAAGATTATATGATAACGGCATCTGGTATGCTGATAGATTAAGTAGAAGAGAAATCGAATCGCTTAAAAGAAGAGACAAATTCTTCGCTCATGATTGGGATGATGAATATGGTGATCGCTTAATCAAATTAGTCTTTATCGGACAAAATCTTGATAAAGAAGGAATTAAAAGAGAATTAGATTTAATCTAATAAAGAAAAATCGGGAAAATTCAAATCCCGATTTTTTTATATTTCTAAGACTTTTTTAACTTCTTCGTAGATGTTATCTGGTTTGTCTTGTGCTTCTTTTAAAGAAGAGCCAACAACACCGATATAGAATTTAATCTTTGGTTCCGTTCCGCTTGGTCTAACCGCAATATTAGTGCCATCTTTGAAATATAATTTCACAACATCGCTCTTAGGGAGATCGATTGGAGTTTTCTTGTCTCCTTCAACAGTTTCTTGTTTATAGAAGTCATCAACTTTATAAGGAGTTAAACCATTAATCTCAATAAATGGGTTAGTGTGAAGCTTATTGGTAATAGCTTTCATCTTCGCGCTGCCTTCACTTCCTGCGAAAGAAATGGAATAAACCTTATCTTCGTGATAGCCAAATCTCTTTCCTAAATCTTCCCAAACTTGGTCAAGTTGTTTGCCTTGTAAGTGATAATATAACGCCATTTCAGAATACATAATAATAGCTTGTAAGCCATCTTTGTCTCTAGCAAATGGAGCAATTAAGCAACCATAGCTTTCTTCGTAGCCAAATTCAAATTTAGGTCCATGTCCAAGCTTTTCATAATAGTCAATTCTATTGCCTATGAACTTAAAACCAGTAAGGAACTGCTCGGTTTTGACTCCATAATAGTCCGCAATTTCTTTGCCTAACGAAGAAGTAACAACTGTGTTATACATTGCTCCTTCTTTAGCAAGTAGCCCTCGCTTTTGTCTTTCAGAGAAGATATAATCCATGAGCATTGCTGCACTTTGGTTACCGGTTAATAATCTATAATCACCTTTACTAGAAAGATAAGCTAAGCCACATCTATCACCATCAGGATCAGTCATAACCACTAATTGAGCGTGAATCTCTTCTGCGAGTTTAAGAGATTCGATATAACTTCTTGGATCTTCTGGGTTAGGTGATAATGTACCGGAAAAATCTGGATCAGGCGAGCACTGCTTTTCTACAGGATATACTTCATATCCCAAATCTTTGAAAACACGCATTGCGTTTACATAGCTAGTACCATGATTAGGAGTGAAAACAATCTTATAACCCTTTTTAGGCAAATCTCTGTTAATAGCGATAGCTTCTACTTCTTTAACATAGTCATCATCAATCTTGCTATCAAGCATGATGATTTCGGCTGGGTGACTCACAGGAGTATAAGTAACTTCTAATTCGTTAGGAAGAGCATTGATGATATCCACCAATCTTTTAATCTTGTCAGGAACTAATTGGCAGCCTGTTTCATCATAGACTTTATAGCCATTATGTTCTTTTGGGTTATGGCTAGCAGTAATCATGACTCCGCCAATAGCGTGAACATATCTTACAGCGTAAGATAACTCTGGAGTTGGTCTAAGTGAATCAAAAATATAAGTTTTAATGCCGTGTTCTGACAAAACTTTAGCGGTTAACAAGGTAAATTCACGAGACATATGTCTATTATCATGAGAAATAACGACACCATCTTCTTTAGCGGTTGAATATTTTTCTAATAAGTATTTAGCAAAACCAATGGTCGCTTTTTTAACAGTATAAACATTAAGTCTATTAGTGCCAGGCCCTAAGATGCCTCTCATACCAGCAGTACCAAATTCAACATTCTTGAAGAATGCATCATCTTTTTCTGCTTCACTCATGTTTTTAAGAATCTCTTTATCTTCTTTAGAGACAACTGGCGATTCTAGCCAACGTTTATATTCTTGTTCAACACCCATAATATTTACCCCTGCTTATTTATTATATCATCTAGATTGTTAATCAAATCTAGATATTCTCCTAATAAAGGCACTTCAAATACTTTACCGTTTAAATTATCTAGCGGTGACACCATATCATTAAATGCTAAATGATATGCGATTAAGAATTGGTTTTTAAACTTATATTTCTTCTCAATTTCTTTATTTAAAGAAAAGTCTCCATATTTAGCGTCACCCACTACTGGATGATTAATATAAGAAAAGTGAACTCTAATTTGATGAGTTCTACCTGTTAATAAGGTAACTTCCACTAATGAATAATCTCCAACATATCTCACTAATTTATATTTAGTGATGGCTTCTTTCCCGTTTTGATAGTCGACTTCAACATGGGTTTGCTTTTTAAATAACGGAGCGGTGATTTCTCCTTCTATATCAATATGCCCTTTAACTAGCACATAATATTTCTTTTCAATTTTGCTTTTGTCACTCATGACAGTAGAAAGATATTGAAGAGTTTTTAAGTTTTTACCAAATACTACTATTCCAGCGGTATTTCTATCTAATCTATGACAAGGAGCAGGAACATATCCTAAATCTTTATTTGGATCATATTCTCCCTTCTCTACTAAATAGGAGATGACCATCGTGTCCAGTGCTTCATCATCACTATTAGCCTTTTGAACCAATAATCCTCTTGGCTTATTTATCAATATGACATTATCATCTTCATAGATAATATAGTCTTTAATAAGACTATTGTTTTTAATTTCTTTAGTCTTTTTAAATTCTTCAAATTTGTCATCAGTAAGAAAAATAGATACTTCTTCTCCAGCGTTAACCACATACTTTTCTTTTTGCCAATGGCCATTAACTTTAATGTCTTTTTTTCTAAAAAGTTTGTAGATCACAGATAAAGGAGCGGTATTTAAAACCTTCTTAACGTATTTCTCTAAAGTTTGTCCACTTTCTTGTTCACTAACAATAAATTTCTGCATACACAATCATTGTATTTGTTTTATTTTTTAAAATAAAGATACAGTTTTAAATTGTTTTAAGATATAATCTATAACCGAGCAGCGATGGAGGAATACCCAAGAGGCTGAAGGGGTGGGCTTGGAAAGCTCATAGACGGGTCACACCGTGCGAGGGTTCAAATCCCTCTTCCTC
>CADCPC010000070.1 GCA_902803285.1 uncultured Erysipelotrichaceae bacterium
AACATGGCGAACAAGGTGACTTATTTGTTCAAAAAGCTCCTGCTGCCACTATTGAAACCTTAGCGCAAGCAGTTATTGAATTAACTGGTAGTAAAACTGGTATTACATATATTGGCACAAGACACGGAGAAAAATTATATGAAACTCTTGTTACACAAGAAGAGATGATTAAGTCTATTGACTGTGGTAATTTCTACTGTGTTAAAGCGGATAACAGAGATCTTAACTATGATATCTATTTCTCCAAAGGTAATAAGAAACTTAACTTAGGAGAAAGTTATACTTCTCATAATACTGGTAGACTTGATGTCGAAGGTATGAAAAAACTTCTAAAGAAGTTAGAATTATTTGGTGGACCAGTTAGACAACATGAATAGGTTGAATGCCTATACAAATAATGATAGAATTATATCAGCAAAATAGGAGGAAACCTCATGGAAATCAGACCATCAACATCTTTAAGAAATCAATATTCAGAAATTTCAGATTATTGTAAAAATACTGGAGAACCAATTTATCTTACCAAAAATGGTGAGGGCGATTTGGTTGTCATGTCTATCGAAGCTTTCGAAGAAAGAGAAAGAATTTTCAGAATCAAAGAAAAGATTATTGAGGATAGACTTTTAGCGGGAGTTAAACCTAATGGCTATTCTCTAGAAGAACTAGACGCTGCCATAAAAAGTATAGTCCAGCTTAATAAATAATATGGAATTTAAAGTTATTATTAGACCTACCGCATATCTTCAAATAATAGAAGCGGTTGGCTTTGCAGCAAAAGTGTCTATAGAAGCATCACAAAATCTCTATCAAGAAATAATGGATGCTTTTAATTCTTTAAAGGAATTTCCATACCGTTTCCCTATAGATGAAAGATTTAATATTTTTAAAAAACCGGAGCATAAAATCGTATTAGGTAAAGGTAGATATTTTGCTCTATATTATGTTGAAAAAGACATGGTTATAATTGAGCAATTTTGTGATAACAGAAAAAAATGAAAATTTTAGTAACTGGTAGTAATGGATTTATTGGTAAACACATGGTCGTACATCTTAAAAGATGTGGCTATGATGTTTTAGGCTACGATTTAGGCTCGAAAGAAGAAGAATTGAGGAATTATATATCTTCATGTGATTTCGTCGTCCATTTAGCGGGAATTAATCGTCCATTAACCACAGAAGAGTTTTATGACGGTAATACCAACTTTACTAAAAAAGTAGTGGACCTTATCAAAAGTAGTGGTCGTCAAATCCCAATTATTATGTCTAGCTCTATTCAGGCTAGTTTAGATAATGATTACGGGAAGAGCAAAAAGTTAGGAGAAGATTATTTATTATCTTCAGGTTTACCTGTTTATATCTTTAGACTAGCCAATGTCTTTGGTAAGTGGTGTCGCCCTAACTATAATTCAGCCTGCGCAACATTTTGCTATAACATCGCTCATGAATTACCAATCTCCATAAGAGATAGAGAATATATTGTTCATTTCAATTATGTCGAAGATATCGTGAAAACATTTATAGATATCATCAAAGATGATAGCCACGTTGGTAGTGGAAATATCCTTTATGTTAATCCAACTTACGATTGCTCTTTAGGCAAACTCGCTGATTTATTATATTATTTCAAAAGTGAAATAGAGTCAGATAGACACTTACCTGATATTCATAATGAATTTGAATTAAAACTATTTAAAACATTCTGCGATTATTTAAGTGAGCAAGAATATGGATTTAACTTTGCAGAAGATAACCGTGGAAGTTTTGAAGAATTATATAAAAGTAAAAAATATGGACAAATCAGTGATAATGTAGCTTTTAAGGGAATCACTAAAGGTGGACATTATCACACTTATAAAAAAGAAATATTTTACACAGTAGTTGGTGAAAGCATCGTTAAACAAAGAAATATCAAAACTGATGAAGTTATCATAGATAAAACTGGAGAAAATCATCCTAAAAAAGTTGACATTAGAGTTGGATACACTCATCAAATTACTAACGTTGGCAATAAAGATTCTCATACATTAATGTGGATTAGTGAGATATATAATCCAGAAACTCATGATACTTATCATGAAGAGGTAGAAAAATGAAAAAGAAAATTAAAGTCGTAACTATTATTGGCACTAGACCAGAAATTATTAGATTATCAGAAGTAATTAAGGCTCTTGATAAAGATCCAGATTTTGAACATATCTTAGTCCATACAGGACAAAATTATGACTATGAATTAAATCAAATCTTCTTCGAAGAACTTGAATTAAGAGCTCCTGATTATTACCTCAACTGTGTTGGCAAAAACTTAGGAGAAACAATCGGTAATGCGATTGCGAAATCCTATGATTTGCTTAAAGAGTTAAATCCGGACGCAGTTTTGATATTAGGAGACAC
>CADCPC010000071.1 GCA_902803285.1 uncultured Erysipelotrichaceae bacterium
GATTTGTTTGGTACCCTCGAGGCGACTCGAACGCCTGACCTACGGCTTAGAAGGCAGTTGCTCTATCCAACTGAGCTACGAGGGCATATGTGACGTGACTTAACACGCCTATATATTATCAATGAAGCGATAATCTTTTTCAATTAAAAATTATAAATTTTAGAAATGTAATTTATTATATAAGGCTTCCGCCACTTCTTTTGGAAGAATTTGTGATAGTTCTTCAATTGATGCTTGTTTAAGAACGTTAATATCCGGATATGATTTCATCAAGACTTCTTTTCTTTTACTTCCTAAGCCTTTGACATCATCAAATAAAGAAACAGTCATTGCCTTATTTCTTTTTTGTTTGTGGAATGAAATAGCAAATCTATGAACCTCATCTTGCATTCTTGTTAATAAGAAGAATAGCTTCTTATCTTCAATAGGATATTGCTTCTCATTAATATCAATTATTCCACTTGTGGAATGTTTGTCGTTTTTATACAAACCATATACCGGGATGTTAACTCCAATATTCTCAAGAGCTTCAGTCGCGCTTTTTACCTGTGGAAGTCCACCATCGACAAGAATTAAATCTGGCATCTTCTTGTTTTCGTTTTTGTTTCTAAGATAATGTCTAGTAATTACTTCTTTCATTGAAGCAAAGTCATCTCTAGTTTCTTCATGTTCAATTTTAAATTTACGATATAAGGATTTATTTGGTTCACCGTTGATATACGCTACCATTGCTCCTACTGGAGAAGATCCTTGTAGATGAGAATTGTCAAATAACTCAATATGATATGGTGTATCAATATCTAATAAATTTCCTAACTCATCTAATAATGCAATCTTATCGGTGTCTAATTTAGAAGAGAGGAAATATTCATCTATCGCATTATCCGCGTTCTTTTTCGCGGATAAGACTAAATCATATACTTTACCTTTGGTAACACTTATAACATCTGCATCTAAATAAGATTGTAATTCTTCAACAATAGTCTCATTATTAATCACCACTTCTTTAGGGGTAGCTAGTCTACTATATAACTGTTGAATTAATTCGCTAACTTGTTCTTCTTCATCGCCAAAAGCTTCTACAACATGGCTTTCTTTTCCTATGAGTAAGCCGTTTCGATATATTAAGAAGGCTAAAGCGAGATATCCTTCTCTAGAAGAGTAGGCAAAAATATCACGATCAATCTTGTCGTTAGATTCTACAGAAAGAGAAACATTGATGTGATTAATACTATCTATGACACCTTTATATTCTTTTGCTAATTCATAATTTTGCTTATTAGAAGCCTCAATCATCTTATCTTTGATATCTTTTATGTATTTTTGGTTATTGCCTCTTAAAAACTCTTTTATATTATTTCTAAGTTCAATATATGTCTCTTCTTCGATCTTGTTAATACAAGGAGCAAGACATTGACCTAAATGATAATATAAACAAGGTGTTGTAGGAATAGTTCTACATTTCCTTATAGGAAATACTTTGTTTAATAAATCCACAACTGTATAGGCCGCTCCTGAATTAGGATAAGGTCCATAATAATCAAAATTCTTATCCTTATTATTTCTTTTAATAGTGACCGTGACATCACCTTTTTTCTTAATAGCGATATAAGGATAATGGCTACCATCTTTAAGAAGAATATTAAATCTTGGATAATATTGATGAATTAAATTCATCTCTAGAATTAATGCTTCTTTTTCATTTTGAACAATAATGGTTTCAAAATAATCGACTGATTGCACCATTTTAAAGACTTTGCCACTTTGTGGTCTTAAGAAATACTGACTCACCCTTTTATATAAATCTTTGGCTTTGCCAACATATATAACGGTATCGTTTTTATCGTGCATCAAATACACGCCAGGAGCGTGCTTAAGATTCTCAATTAAAACCTTAATTTTTTCAGTCATTAAAAATTACCACAGTGGCTCCACCGCCACCTTCATTAATATCACCAAGTCTAAATTTGACATTTTTCATCTTAGATAATTCTTCATGAACCATCTTTCTTAAAATGCCGTTTCCAAAACCATGAATAATTCTTACTTGTTTGAGATGTTTAAGCATGCAGTTATCTAAATACTTAATTAACGCATCTTTTGCTTCGTCTCTTCTCATTCCGATGATATTAAGTTCTAGTCCCACACTAGTGTTGATTTTATCTTCATATCTATCTCTAGATTTAATCTTTGTGATTTTTGGTTCTTCGATTCTATGTAGTTTTGCTATTTCAACATCAATTTCAAAACCATCATTAGAAGAAATATGTGCTTTGTTGCCCTTAATTCTTATTACCCTACCTTCTAAGTTTAAACTAGGTAAAGAAACATAGTCATTTATTTGGATAGGTTCATTGTAATTAATCTCTTCAACTTCATCTTTTAAGTTATCGAGTTTTTTCTTTAATTCAATTACTTCATGAAGCTTGATATCTGGATTATTTAGGTTATCCATGACTAAATCAATTTCTTCTTTAGCGTTTTCGATAATCTTTTCTTTTTCTTCCTTAACTTCTTGTAACAAGTTCTCTTTTTGATTCTTGAGTTTGGCTTTATTTTCTTCTAATGCTTTTTGCTCGCTTAAAAGAAGTTTTCTTTCTTTTTCTAACTCTCTTGCGAGTTTTTCATTTTCTTCAACTTTCTTTTGTAAGATTGTCAAAAGCTCTCCTGTATCAGAGGCATTTTCTTCTTTTAAGATTTTACGGCTTTCTTCAATTACACTGTCCTTAAGTCCATATCTTTTAGCGACATCAATTCCATAGCTTTTTCCTGGAACACTATACTTATAAATATATGTAGGAAGTAGCTTCTCTTCATCAAATAGCAATGAACTATTTTCAATGTTTTTAGATAAGAAAGCATATTCTTTTAATAATCCAAAGTGTGATGAAATTAAGCAAAGTGGTTTTTTGCTTTCTAAATATTTAACTACCGCTAGAGCGATGGCTTCTCCCTCTTTTGGATCGGTTCCTGTTCCTAATTCATCTAATAAGACGAGATCTTTTTCTTTTACTAAATCCACAATCTCACTGATTTGTTTCATGTGAGCGGAAAAAGTTGATAAGTTATCACTTAATGATTGGTTATCACCTATATCTATATAAATATTATTGAAGTAACCGATTCTTGCTTCCGATGCATTGACCGCTAAACCAGATAAATGCATAAGAGTTAATAATCCAACTGTTTTAATAGATACAGTTTTACCACCAGCATTAGGTCCAGAGATAATAACTATTCTTGCTTCATTAGATAAATGATAATCATTAGAAACGACCTTTTTCTTATCAATTAAAGGGTGTCCTGCATGATAAAGATGGATTTCTTGTAAATCACTCATCTCTGCGATGTGCATCTCATTATTAAGAGCGTAAACTGCTTTAGCGCTATCAAAATCTAATCTAGCAATAATTAAGTTATTCTTTTTAACTTCATCTTCTTGTAACAACACTAAGGAAGTTAATCCTTTTAATATTTTTCTAACTTCTTCATTCTCTGCAACTTTAGTAGCAGCAATGTCATTATTGAGCTGCACTATTTCAATTGGTTCAATAAAAGTTGTATTGCCAGTACTAGATACATCGTAGACAATACCCATCACTTTATTTTTATATGAAGTTTTAACTGGCAAAACGTAATGTCCATCTCTAATTGTGACGTTATCATCGCTAAGATATGCCCCATAATTGAAGGCAATGGAGGCGACTCTGCTGTTTAAATTAGCTTCTAAGGCCTTTAATTTTTGTCTAATTGTATATAGTTCACTACTAGCGTGATCACTAACGGTTAATGAAGGAGTAATTACTCTTTTAATCTCTTTTTCTAATGAAGATAAATCAGTAATTTGACTAACGAGATTATTAACTATTGGATAAGAAGAATCTACTTTGGCAAAGTACGCAGCGAGCTTACGACCAGTAAGAATATCTTCTCTCACCAAAGATAAATCTCTAGGAGTTAATAAGGCAGTTTTTTTAGCAAGCTCAATAATATTAAGCATATTGATTGATGTGGTTATTGGAAGATAAGAGAATCTACTAATAATAGACATCATTTCTTTTAGTTCTGCTAGTGAGCTCACCACTTCTTCTTTACTGTCAAATTTATGGATAGCTAAAACATCTTCTTTACCTTTTTCGCTTTTACAAAAATCAGAAATTTCAAGAAGGATTTTGTTAAATTCAAATGTTTGATAAATGTCTTGCATAAGTTAACCTATTTCAATGATTTTATGACAGTGGTAATAACTTCCACTGCTACTTTACATTTTTCTTCGTTTAATGATGTAGGAGCAATGCGAATATATGAATTAGCTGGATCTTTATGATAAGGGAAACAAGAACCAACATCTGTAAGTGTTAATCCACATTTCTTACATAATTCAATAACTTCTTTTGCTTTGTGATCTACTTTTAAGCAAATGAAATATCCACCTTTTGGATTATTCCAAGTTGCCAAATCTTTGATTTCTTTTTCAAAAGCAGATTCTATATAATCAAAATTCTTTTTAAGAATTTCAGCGTGCTTATCCATGTGCTTTAATAAAGCTTCTTTATCTTTAAAAAACAAAGCGTGTCTTAATTGATTGAGCTTGTCATGACCAATAGTTTGTCTTTTAAAGTGATTTGAAATATCTTCTAGATTGTTCTTAGAAGCCGCTAATGCGGCTATTCCACCACCAGCAAAAGTAATTTTACTAGTTGAGGCAAACATATAAACCATATCAGGATTACCGTTTTTATCACATAGTGATAATAAATCGTCTATTGGTTCATATTTATCTAAATAATGAATGCCGTAAGCATTATCCCAATAAATTCTAAAATCTTTCGCGGCTGGTTTTAATTTAGCAAATCTTTCAATACATTTTTTAGAATATGTATCTCCTGTAGGATTACTATATTGAGGAACTGACCATATTCCTTTAATAGATTCATCTTTGATATATTCTTCAATTAAATCCATATCAGGATCTCCGTTAACAAAAGGAATATTAATCATTTCAATTCCAAAATATTCTGTAATGGCAAAATGACGGTCATATCCTGGAACAATACATAGCCACTTAACTTTGTCTAATTTACTCCAAGGAGTATTACCACATACGCCATGAGTAAACGATTTAGAAATTAAATCAAACATCAAATTTAAGGATGAATTACCACCGATGAAGATATTATCTTCATTCGTATTTAAAATCTCCGCAAATAAGTGTTTTGCTTCCTTAATACCATCTAAAGAACCATAATTACGAATATCGATATTATCATGATTTATAAAGTTAGTTTTAGAAGTTAATACATCGAGCATATCATTACTCAAATCTAAAAGCTCACTAGAAGGAATTCCTCTAGCCATATTGATATTTACTGGATGAGATAAATAGTATTCTAACTTATTCATGTTCTTCTTCCTTTAGTGATGGACCTGATTCTACTAACTTTAAGCATTCAGGATTATTTGTGAATTTTTCAAAATTTTGGATAAACATTTTGGAAAGTGATTTTGCTTTTGCTTCCCATAACGATTTATCCGCATATGTATTACGTGGGTCTAATAATAAAGAATCCACTCCATTTATCGTTTTAGGGTAGGTTAAGTTAAGATAAGGAATAATTCCAACATTTTTCTCATTAATATTTCCACTTAAGATTGCATTAATCATATTTCTTGTATCTTTAATAGAAATACGTTTTCCGCTCCCATTCCATCCAGTATTAACTAGATATGCTTTCGCGTGATTAGTTTCCATCTTTTTAACTAATTCTTCCGCATATTTCATTGGATGGAGTTCAAGGAAAGCTTGGCCAAAACAAGCGGAGAAAGTAGGAACTGGTTCAGTAATGCCAATTTCTGTTCCTGCCAATTTAGAAGTATAGCCAGATAAGAAATAGTACTTAACTTGATCCATGCTTAATATTGATATTGGAGGTAATACTCCATAAGCATCTGCGCTTAAGAAAATAACGCTTTTCGCGTGAGAGGCAGAACTAATTGGCTTAACAATATTTTTAATGTGGTAAATCGGATAAGAAACTCTAGTGTTTTCGGTAATTGATTTATCGTTGAAATCAATATTGCCTTCTTTATCAACTACAACGTTTTCTAATAACGCATCTTTTTTAATCGCATTATAGATATCTGGTTCATGTTCTTTATTAAGATTAATAACCTTTGCATAGCAACCACCTTCAAAATTGAAGACACCATTATCATCCCAACCGTGTTCATCATCTCCTATGAGCAAACGATTTGGATCGGTCGATAATGTGGTTTTACCTGTTCCAGATAAACCAAAGAATATCGCCGTGTTTTTACCGTTTAAGTCAGTATTTGCGCTGCAGTGCATACTAGCGATACCTCTAAGAGGTAAGAAATAATTCATCATGGAGAATAGACCCTTTTTCATCTCTCCTCCATACCATGTATTAATGATTAGCTGTTCTTTACTAGTAATGTTGAACATTACTGCGGTTTCACTTCTTAATCCTAACTGTTGATAGTTATCAACCCTGGCCTTAGAAGCATTAAAAACTACAAAGTCTGGTTTAAAGTTTTGTAATTCTTTTTCGCTTGGTCTAATAAACATATTTTTTACAAAGTGAGCTTGCCAAGCGACTTCCATAATAAATCTCACTGCAAGTCTAGTATCTTTATTAGCCCCACAATATCCATCAACCACATAAAGCTTTTTATTTGATAATTCCTTAATTGCAATATCTTTACATTTATCCCAAACTTCAATAGACACTTTGTGATTATCATTATGATATTCTGGAGTATCCCACCAAATAGTGTCCTTACTAGTATCGTCGAAGACGATATATTTATCTTTTGGAGATCGACCAGTGAATTTTCCGGTTAATACGTTAACCGCTCCAGAATTAGTTAAATATCCTTTTTCATATCCAGTTAATGATTCTTTAAGTTCTTCTCCATAAAGAAAATCATAATCTGGATTATAGATTATTTCATTAACGTTCTTGATACCGTAGATAGATAAATCAAGTTTCATATGTTTTACATATTACATAATTTATTTGTAATTGTAAAAGATAAAGAAAAATCTGGATTTATTTCTTCCAGATTTCTTTATTCACAACATCAATTTTTTCTTTAATGATATTTAACACTCTTTCGGAGGTATTAGGGACATCATAATTTTCGGGTGTCTTAGCGAATTTATATCTCATAAGTTCAGTATCAATCGCAAGCATTATACCTTGTTTATCAATGCCCGAAACCACAATAGAACCAGCCTCTACTCCCTCAGGTCTTTCGGTTGATGTTCTAATTAAGACAGCTGGGAATTTTCTCATCGCGCTTTCTTCAGTTAATGTTCCAGAATCACTTAACACAATAAAAGCGTTTTCTTGAAGCTTAACATATTCCAAAAAGCCTAAAGGCTTTAAGTTTCTTACAAGTGGATGCATTTTGAAATTATTTTTTTCTAATCTATTTCTTGTTCTTGGATGAGTAGAGAAAATAACCGGTAATTGATATTTCTCTGCGACATCGTTAATCGCAGGCATTAATTGATTAAAATTCTTTTCAATATCAATGTTTTCTTCTCTATGAGATGAAACGACAATATATTTACCTTTTTCAAGTCCTAAATTTTCTAAAACATTAGAGTTTTCTATCTTTTCATTATTTGCGTTTAAGACTTCAAGCATTGGGCTACCAGTAATAAATGTATACTGTTTTTCAATGCCTTCTTTCATTAAATTTGCATAAGCATGTTCTGTATATGGTAGGTTAATGTCTGAAATGTGATCAACTATCTTTCTATTAATTGTTTCTGGGACATTCCAATCTCCGCATCTATTCCCTGCTTCCATATGGAAAATCGGTAATTTTAATCTTTTCGCACTGATTGCACATAACGCAGAATTTGTGTCTCCTAATATCAAA
>CADCPC010000072.1 GCA_902803285.1 uncultured Erysipelotrichaceae bacterium
TATTTCAACTAAGTGCAGCACACCACTCCTTGATAAATCAACATAGGTGTCGCAATGGAAACAACTAATATCCTTGCTCCTGCTGCATCATTATCATATCATGCGACTTTTTTAACTCCAACTTTTGTCCCAAAAAGTGTCTCATTTTTATATTCAAAAAATATAGTGCAGACAATATCTGATAGAAAAAACATATTTTCCTAAAATTTGTAGTTCAACAGGTGCTGTTAAAAAATATTTTGATAAATCCATACTAATGTCCTCTTGCTTTTACTAAATCACACGCGGATCACGCGATCAAATGTTTTTAGTTAAATAAGCAAAAGAAAGCTCTTACCTAAATAGATAAGAGTCATTACTTTGTTTTAATTTTTTGCTTTGCCGGCCAAGGATTCAAACTTTTCCTTCATAGTAGGATTATTATGGGTTAGCTTTCTAATAGATAAGTCTTGGACTTTATCGTTCGCTAATCTTAGATTTCTATCAGCGCCAAGCAATCCTTCTTTAACTTTCGTTAAATGGTCAATAGTTTTATCAATTTCTTCAATTGCCTTATTAAACTTGTCATTTGCTAAACGATAGTTGTTGCCGAATTTTTCTTGGAAGTCTAATAACTTATCCTCAAAGTTAGTGATATCTAGATTTTGTTCTTTAACAACTGCTAATTCATGTTTGTATTCCGCTGCATTAAGTGCCGCATTTCTTAAAAGTGTAATAATCGGGATGAAGCATTGTGGTCTAACAACATACATCTTTGGATATTTGTAAGAAACATCAACAATTCCTGCATTATAGTATTCACTATCAGTTTCTAATAAAGACACCAACACTGCATATTCACACTTCTTTTCATTTCTATCTTTATCTAATTCTTTGAAGAAGTCTTCATTCTTGTGTTTGGTTGCGGTCTCATCATTTTGGTTTTTCATTTCAAACATAATGGAGATGATTTCAACACCATTTTCATCGCATTCACGATAAATGTAATCACCTTTAGAACCACTTTTAGTGTCGTTATCCTTTTCAAAATAAGCATTTGGAAATGCTGTCATTCTGAGTTGATTAAATTGAATCTCACAATGTTGTTCCAAAGTTTCACCAACGAGTTTGGTGGATAATCTTGTTTTAAGATCTTTGAAATATTCAATGGTTATATCTTTTTCTTTTAAATCTTTTTGATATTGTTCTTTAGCACTCTCTAACTGCGTCTTGTATTCGTTTTTGCTATTCACAATTTCATTTTTAAGATTAGATATTTCTATATCTTTTTCACTAATTGCATCCTTAACCGCGATTACTTTTTGGTTTTCTGCAGTGATTAATTGGTTTTCAAGATCTTTAATTTTAAGATTGCTGTTTGCAATCGCGTCTTTTACAGCACTTTCTTTGTCTCTATTGGCTAAAAGCAAATCATTCTTCAAGCTATCGATTGTTTTATTGTTTTCTATTTCTAAATCTTTAATTCTAGCATCGGCCTTTCTATTTGCCTCTGCTACTGCAGCTTCAACAACCTTATCAGTGCCTTTAAGTTTTTCTTGTAACAAAGCAACTTGATTCTTTAGTTCGCTGATATCAGCTTCTTTTTGATTTCTTGCTTCACTTACATTTTTATCAAATTGAGCCTTATATTTCTCTTCAATAAGTTTAGTTTACTCACTCACTCTTTTTTCAATTTCGTCTTTCTCGACATTAGATAATAATGCGTCATAATCACTCTTATCTAATTTAATAATTTCTCCACATTTTGGGCATTTAATTTCTGCCATAATTATTTTTCTCCTTTCAATTATTTAACATATCCACTAAATGCATCCTTATACGCTTTGAACGACCTTTCATTTTCAGGAAAGATACACATATAAGCATGTTTAAGTGACTTAGGTTTGTAACTGCACACTACTTGTGCACATACTTTAGCAGCCTTTTCTACTGGATAGCCATAAACACCAGTAGATATAGAAGGGAACGCTATTGTCTCTAAGTTTAGAGAGTCTGCCAACAAAAGTGAATTAAGGTATGCTTTTGCTAATAATTCTGTACATTTTTCACTCCTGTCATAGATAGGACCTACTGTATGAATAATGTACTTGTTCTTCAAATTATAAGCTTTGGTAACCTTAGCTTCTCCAGTTTTGCAGCCGCCTAAGGTTTTGCATTCTTCTAGTAAACCTTTCCCTGCCGCTCTATGGATTGCTCCATCAACACCTCCACCTCCTAATAAAGAACGATTTGCAGCGTTAACAATTGCGTCTGCCTTCTCACCAATCTTGGTGATGTCCATATTAATTACTTCGATGAACATAATTTCTTTTGTTCCTTTCTAGCTTTGCGTTTTTCTCTAGCAATTCGGCGTTTTTCTATATTTTTATCAATTTCTTCCATATCTAGTGCAAATTCTAAATAATCTGCACACTGGAGAAGATCTTCTTTAGATATTTCTTTTAATTCGTAATGATAAATCGCGGTAAGAATCGCTGAATATAGAACGTCTTCTCTTTCTAAATCTGACTCACTACAATTATACTCGATTATGTTCTCGATATAATTTTTAATCTCTTCTTTTGTCACGATTATTTTCCTCCTTTTATGCTTCATATTCTTCGCTATCTAGCGGATCATAATAACGTTGGTTTTCTTCGATCTTTTCTACACAACCACAAGAGATATGAAAGACTTCGTCACAAATAGAATTGTCTTCGAACCAAACACTACACTTGTATTTGATAATTGCTCCTGGGTATTTTAGAGATAAGTGTTTCCAAAACGTGCAGTTTTCTATACCAGTGGTTCTAATCTCAATAGACCCATCTTCTTTAGTTTCAACACTGGCAGAATGTAGTCTTCTGTTCTCATTCCTAAACTTCTTTATTGAAGCTGTAATAGTTTTGATATCTTGTGTGTCGTGATACCAAAAGTTATATGGTTCGTTTAACACTTTTAAGATTTCAATAACTTCTCTATCACTTAGCTCACTATCGCAAGGATTTTCTCTAATGCCAAGGATGACCGCTAAGTCTAGGAATGTATCGTTATTGATAACTAAGTAGGCTTTATTAATCCTTTCAATTAAGTTTTTGTCTTCGATAATCAATTCGTTGTCTATATATTCGATATTTGTTGAACTCACACTTATCACCACCTTTCTTGTGTGTGCTTATTCATTTGCTTATTTATTAGTTTTACGACCAATTATCGAATGGGACCTCTTAGGAACTAAAGAAAGGAGGTATGTTGTCAAAAGGAAGAAACTGCGAATATGTCTGAGGTCCCCTTCTCAACTGGAACACCATTATTGTAAACAAAAAAAATAAACACTCTAAAAATGTAGGACTTTACTCCTACAAAAATGAAAAATGCCCTTCATTTAGAAGAGCTTAAATACTACGTATTTATTTCTTAAAGATAGATTGCTTTAGTATCTTTCTTTTTTTAAATTCTGATTCAATTTCAACAATTCCATATCGATGATGTTCTATTAAATATATAACAGCAGCATCCACTGGATTAATTGATGGATTGGCAAAACTATGTCCAAAGAAGTTTAAGAAATCTTTGGCTTCTTTCATGTTCATTCTTAAAGCAAATATAAGTTTAAAGAAATGTTTCTTGTCTGCGTATTTGTTATATCTAATATTGTTATACGCATCTGCGCCTGAATGGTTATAAGTGTCATTGCCTTTTTTGCCATATCCAAAATAGATGTTAATACGTTTATGATTTACTTCGTGGCTATCTTCATCATCATAAAGTTGATCTAACTCTATTCTTGCATCAATATATCTTTCAACATAGTCATCGATATCACCGATACCATCAGTGTCAACATCTAGTTCTCGATCTGCAGTATATCCATCGTAATTAAAATATTTAAGAGAATATTCAGAAGCGTTTGGAGTTGTGACATTCATTAACTTCGAGCCTTTTTTAAATTTCTTTAAAGTTTCTGGATCATGTGGTGATCTAGGAGAAAATGACTCCCTGACAATTCTTTCATGATTATTATCGGATGTTTTTTTATCAGCAAGAACGAATGTGATGCTCATCTCAGGATAGTAATAGACATACGCTTCACACATTTCTCTAATAATGTCTTCGACTTTCTCGCCATTATATCCGTTTGCTCCAGCACCAATGGCAGGAATTGCAATATTATATAAGCCATTTAATTTGCATTCATTCAATAAACGTCTAATGCATTCCTTGAACAAACTATAATCTTTATCATTTTCAAAATTAGGCGTGATGACATGAAGTATTTTGTCACAAGGTAAACCATACCCATCAGTAATAAAGCTTTCACCAACATAATAAACATCATTAGCACGATCAATTATTTGTTTTAATTCTGGAGAATTTGAAGCGGCTAAAACTGCTTTACAAATGCCACCATAAATCTTGGTGCTAACACCAACACTATTAATCACCACATCGCATGGTGTTTTTGTAACATCCCCAATAATTGTGTAAAAACTCATAGTAAATATCTCTTCAATAAATTATTTAATAGAAAATAGAATTAAGCAATTGGTCCTCTTTTTCACCCGGTACATACTGAGTTCCACAATTATTTAAAAATTCGATTGTCATTCTCATTCTAAATAACACTTCGATCTTCTAAAGCAAACTTAGTTGCTCATTAACTATCTTTTTTTGGCGATAGCCTGCAAAAAACATCAGCGTTTTGTGGCAACCCTACGCGATCGCCATTAAATTTGTTTGAATGCTTTATACAAATCTTCAGTTTTTTTATTTCTTTAAGAAACTCGTAATAAAAACACATGTCATCCAAATTTGGATTATTCAATGCTTTTATTGCTTCCAAATACAAATCAGCCACACAAGTATATTGTTCTGACTCCATCTCTAAAAAGATGTGAATCATTTTTTCAATAGTGTTATTTTTCATATTAATATTCTATCTTTTTTCTTTAACAAGGTCATTATCTTCGTAAAAACCATCAAGCAACTCATAGCCCATCCAACGCGCTATTATTTCGAAATCACTAAGACATAGTTTATGCTTTATGAGCTCATCATAAAACATATCCATAATTTGGTCATCGCTGATCCCTTTTGCATGCAAAGCTGCAACTAATTCTCTAAATTCTGCTTCTTCCATTTTACCACCTCGCGCTATACACTAACGATATTCTAGTATCATCATCTAATTTGCCTTCAAAATACTTATCAAGTACTGCTTTGAAAACATCTTGTCCTGTCACAAGATAAAATGCAGTCATACAAGATTTTAATTTTTTAGAATCACTTCCAAAAATATTGTAAATATTGCTTTCTTGATGATTTTTAAGAACTTTGCATAAAGTGTTTAAGTTATCCATTAATGTTAAATTATAGGAATAATTGAAAATATGTTGTAATCCATCAAGACCATAATATTCGCTCTTTTCAGAAGTCCCTAAGCCTTTTAATTGTGGAAAGATAAACCACATCCAATGAGATTCTTTTTTGCCATTTTTGATTTCTTTTAATGCTTGATCAAAATATTTGTTATTGGCAACAATATATCTTTGTAGTTTTATACTATCAAGCTCGCTATAAACGTAGGTGTTATAGAACAATCGCAAGAAATTAAACATATCAGGAGTTATATATCTTAAAAGGCGATTGATATCGTATTCACTAAATCCAAAATAAGCTTCAGCAATGGAGCAAGATATCGCCGCGATTGTATCGCTATCGCCACCAATGCTCACTGCGGTTCTTGCGCAATCTTCGATATTATTACTGAGTAAGAAACAATAGATTGCTTCTGGCACACTGCCTTGACATGTTTCGTCAAATTCGTAATTTAAGACCAAATCATAGTAATCTAATTTGGCAATTCTAGGATAAACACTTATAGCATATTTTCTAATATCGTTCTTGCTAGAACCATGTAATGCCATATAGATACAAGTTGCAACACACAAAGCTCCCTTTAATCCTTCGGGGTGGTTATGTGTCACGCCTGTCACCATGTTGGTCAAACTTTCTAATTCTTCCAAATCTTTAGCGACATAAGCTACCGGAGCAATTCTCATTGCCGCTCCATTTCCAAAGCTGTTATATGGTTCGTCTTTACTTGATAAAGCCCAAGATGAAAAACGACCGCCATATCCCTTATTTGGATACATTTGCACCCATTTCTTTAAAACACCAACAAATGATTCCGGTGTTCTTTCGTGTCTAAGCAGCCATTCTATGACCGCCATAGTGCAGACGCTATCATCTGTAAACGAACAACCATCACTATATAGATGGAAATTCTTATAATTTATGTTGTTGAATTCAAATCTAGATCCAACAACATCTCCAAAAATTGTTCCAAACATTATTATATTTCCTCCTTTACATGTTGTTTTTTATAGTTCTTCCAAAAGGAAGCAACTTTCTTGTTTTGCTTGTCTTCGTAAAAGCGAATCAAATTATTGATGCATAATTCGCTTCCAAGATTGGCACCATGAATAAACCAATAAAGAGCGGTGTTTGTGTCTCTTCTACAGCCTTTTCCCTTCATGTAACAACAGGCATAGTTGTTAATCGCGGTTAGGTAGTAAGGTTTTCTCTCAGAAGTATAATAATATAGAATACTTCTATACAAAGACAAACTCTTCTTGTGGTCCTTGTTTGGATTATCTTTTTTGCCTAGTATCCAAGCTTTTGTAAACACTAAAGCTGGATTGTTTCCGCAGAGTTTGATGCCATTTTCTACGTATTCTAAAGCTCTTTTATAGTCTTTGGCTTCACCGCTACAATCTTCAGAATAATATCTAGCCAAATATAGATATCCCTCAAAAGTATTTAACTCCAACAATCTTTTGCACAATCTCAAATAGTTAGAAGAATCAAAAGGAACTTTGCCATTCAAGTAGAGATTTAAAATGTTAGCACGAGCTACAATTGTTTCACTTGCTTGATAATATTCTAAAGCCTTTTTGTAACAGCCCAATCTTTCGAAGCAAACACCTATGTTGTTTTTGTCGTTAAAATCAGGATCTTCTTTTGTCATCAAATCGATAAGCTTTTCAGCAATTATTTCTTTTTCGTTCAAACCAGGATTTTCTTTTGATGAGCCAAAATCATCGTAAAGACAAGGGATTTCTGATTGTCCTCTAGTATCTTCCTCTCCAGAATCATTTAAAACTCTAGTTGTAGTTTCTTCCAAAATGGTTGAAATTCCATACTCAAAAGCCCATTTGGATTCTTCTTTGTGAAGGCAATCATATTCATCGTCATAGAAAGCGGTAGATAAAACAGAGATTTTGCTCAAAAAGAAGAAACTGATCGCCTCAAAAAGTTCGACCCAAGAAAAGCGGTTGGTAAACTCAAAGCTACCATCTTCACGAGTTTTGCAAACAATCACACGGTCATTTTCTTGATCAAACTTATCAACAAGTTCTTTTAAGGAAGGAACTACGATACCAAATTCATAATATGGTTGATTCTTATTAAGAATCTTCACGAGTTTTGCAATTTCCTTTTTGGTTAAAGGAGCGTCACCTTTCTTTTGGTATCCAATCGTTCTAATTCCAAAAAGAAGAGCTAAGTCAAGTCCGTGTTCACGCACTATTTCGGTGTTGTGAATTAGAAATTCATCGTCAGCATACGCAAGGATTTTTTTATGGTGATCAAAAGGAATAATTGCTTTTGCAATCTTTCTTCTTAGAGAAGCGTCATTCACTTTGGCAGTAACTGTGTTGCCGTATGATTCGTACATGTTAGTCCCTCCTTGTCTTCAGATACTCTCTGATAATGGTTTTCAAGGTTGCTGTTATCGATTTTGAATTTTGATTTAAAAAATCGATAACATCCTTATCTTGTTGGCGGTTAAATTTAACCGTGTAAGTTTTGTAATGTTCTTTGCTATAAGCGCTGTTATAGCGATTCCAGTGATCTCTCTGTTCCTGGTTTTTAAAGTTGTTTCCCATGTTGTTCCTCCTTATCTAGTTGCAAATGCATACTCGCAATTATCGGAAATTAAACTGATATACGCGAGATTGGCTTTCTTGTTTTTGTAAGCCACGGTTGGTTTACGGTTTCTGTTGATGGTTAGTTCCATCATTTTGTTTGTGTAAATTTTTTTCACTTTATTTTCCTCCTTTTATGCGGGTTGGCCGCAACTGCAATCATCTTTAAGTTTTTACCAGCCAGCACACATCACTTAAGAATGAAGGCAAATGATAGGAGTGTGATTGTGCCGGCCAGTTTTCATTTTCGACACAAATAGTATGAATCAAAAAAAACACCCTCATTTTTTTGTCGGAGAATTTTCCGATAAAAAAGGGCACTTTTCACGGCAACTCTAAAGAGTTGATATTTTTTATTTATTTTTCACAAAAAGCGATTTAATTCCTTCTTTTTTGAAATATTGTTCAATCTCTACTATGCCATTATATCTATTCTTTATTAAATATTTAACAGCATCATCTGTCTTGTTAACCCCAGCTTTTGAGAAGCCGTATCCAAAATGATTTAAAAATGTTTCAGATTCCCAATATGTCATTTTAAGAGCAAACATGATTTTAAAGAACAAAGCTTTATCGGCAGTATTTTTGTTTTTGATTTCACCATATCTATCAGATCCGTTATGAAGATAACTATCTTTCCCTTTTTTGCCAAACGCAAAATAACGGTAAATTCTTTGCATAATTTTAACTCTGCTAGGTGTCGGATCAAACTCTTCTTGATACTCAGCAATAAACGCATCAACATAATCGCCGATTGTTTTTATGTTTTTAAAACTTTTGATAGTTATGTCTTCTCTTCCAAATTCAAATGAATCATATCCAAAAAAATTTTTGTCATATTTTTTTGATACTTTTTCTTCAAATGACTGTTCAAATATTTTAGATCCTTTAGAGAATTTTTCTTCTGTAGCAAGATCATGTGGACCATTAGTAGAATATGATTCTAAACGAATTCTTCTTTCGTTATTTAACTTTGTTGTCTCATCAGGTAGAACCAGAACAATGTTCATGTCTGGATAGCACTTACAGTAGTTGCCACACATATCAATAAGTATTTTTTCAACAACACCACTATCGTACTCATTCGCGCCCGTTCCTATCTTAGGAATGCCGATAGTCTTTAGTTTTCTATATCTGCATTCGTTTAAAAGATTCACGATACATTGTTTATATAGCGCAAGTCTTTTATCGTTCTTGTAGTACGGTGTTACTAAATGCAAAATGTATTTGGAAGGTAAATCATATCCTTCAGTAATAAAATATTCACCAACTTGATAAATATCATTAATAGACTTGATTATTCGCTCTAATTCTTTAGAATTTGCCGCTTTTAAAATAGCACCGCAAATACCACCATAAATGGTGCTTGTTACTCCAACGCTGTTAATAATGACATCACCTTTAAATTTGGTGATATCGCTGTTATAAAATATTTCAAACATAAAATAATCATAGCAATGTATCGATATAATAGCAATTTTATGGCTGCTCGTTTTCATCATTGTAAAGCTTCAAAATCCGTTTTAACGTTCTAGATAATGCTCCGCTTGAAATAAACTTTTCTATTGTTTCGCCATCAGAGTTAAATACACACGTTACCAGTGTTCTCAAATTATCAAACACAACAATCTTTTCAACTTCCACACCAATAATTTATTTGAAAATCAAGCCAAAACATACCAACAAGATGGCGATAGAAAACGAAAAATAAAAAATAAAAATCTACAAATTGAAGAGTTGAGTTAAACCTTAATGTTGAAAATGAAAAATATTGAATAATACAATTGAGGAAGATGATTAAGAACAAATATATTAAACTTTCAACTATTGCAGTTTATCTAATAGCTGCGATTATTCTATATATCATGTTTTTAGTGATGGACGCTAAAACCGCTACCAACACTATCTACATCAAATATAGTGTGGTTATCATAAGTACTGCGTTCACACTAATCTCATTATTATTCATAAACGGCAAGCAAAATATCATTCAAGTTACTATCAGATTTTTAGCGTTAATCCTAACTCTAGTAGCGGATTATTTCTTATTAGTGGCATCCTCTAATTTTGTAGTGGGCGTCTCAGTGTTCTTAGTGGCTCAACTATGTCACGCTTTATCATTACAGTTTATAAACGGATTCCACAAAATAGAATTCTTCATTATTGTTTCATTAAGAATAGCAATATCCACTATTCTAGCGTTTATATTTGCTAAACAGGGACCACTATTCATATTAGCAGCTATCTATTTCACTCAATTAGTGATGAACTTTGTTGAATCATTAATAATATTTATCGAAACAAAAAGCACCACATCTTTATTATTGACGATAGGATTTCTCCTATTTGTTGGATGTGATGTCTTTGTTGGCTTATTTAATTTGCTTGGAGAAGAATATCTATATCCAATATGGTTATTCTACGCCCCTAGCCAAGTATTGATAGGTTTATCTTCGTATTTTATTAACTCTTTCAAATAGTCTTAATAATATTTCTCTGCTCACCTTGGTAAAGCCCTTCACCTTCGTGATATAAGATTAAGCCTGCTTTGGCTAACACTCTTCGAGAAGCAATGTTATCCGCTAGAGCAATACCATATATTTCTTTAATATCTGTATTATCTCTTAGATAAGTAAGGAATAGTTTTACTGCGTGAGTTGCATATCCTTTTTAGTTGGTCTGAACAATTACAACCAATAACGCAACACAAACCTTTTTATTCTGTTTTGCACAAGTTCTTCCATAAATGATCATATCGCGTAAAGCTTGTTCTGCGAGCCGGCGAAACAATCTTTTGCTATATAATTTCTATGACATTGTTATATAAGCAAGTCTTTTTATCTAATATGTTTCTATCAAAATGGTAATGACCAAAAAACCAATGTTTATAATCCACAACTTTGTCTATAAACATCAATTGGTCTGTGCAAA
>CADCPC010000073.1 GCA_902803285.1 uncultured Erysipelotrichaceae bacterium
GTAAACGAGAATAAAGCTAATGCAAAAGTAATCAAGTACGTTTTTGGTAAATAAGCATAATTAATCCGTCTGTTTCATTGACAGGCGGATTTTTTATGGACATTTCAAATCTTGGTCAATAGAATGATAAAAAATGTAAAATTGTCCTCTGTCCGAAAAAAATAAAGTAATTTTGCTACTAATTCAAAAGGTAACATAAACATTCTAATTATGGCTATTACACTTCCACAACAGGCATACGAGAAAGATGCCACTCAGCAGTCTATTGAGACCAGCATGAAGAACATTCTCGAAACACTTAAGAAATTAAAGGCAGAAGATGATTGCACAATCACTTTCTTCTTTGAAAAAACAATGAAAGCCAACATTAGCTTTTGGGCTGACAACAAAAAATATCATTCTTTAATACCAGCATCAGAACCATTAATCCAAGCTCTCATTGATTTTCAGTTTGGCAACATAAGTACACTTGAACAATATGTTAATACGGGCAATTTTGACGAAATTCTTACTGAAGACAATACAGAAGAATTATGCGAGTTGCTAATGGGAACAGAACTTAAAAGATTAGTTTCAAAACAAGGAGCTAATAATTACAAGGGAATTCCTGTTAGAGATGCGAAATTCTTTATAGACAAACGTACTATAGAAATCAGACTTATAGAGAATATGGGAGTAAATGAACTCTTAAAGACCTTTTATGTTGGTGGTGCCAACGTTATTGAACTATAACCATTATGGGCATTAAGATTCCACAAACGCCCCACCCACCATACGACAATTCATCTGCCCACAATCAATTAAAAATATTGATGAAGCAGAAGAAGATTATTGATGTTAAAGTCGATAATCAGTCAAATGTGTGGATAAGCAGTTATCCTGTGACCAGACTACGTTATCAAATAACTGATAATGGATGGAAATGGATTATCAGTTATTTGAAGTCAGGTGACTATGAAGACTTTGGTGTTAATCCGTCTGAGGTACCTGTTGACATGGACTTCATTAAGGATGAGATTAAAAAGATGATAGAGGATCCAAACATTAACATCCTTCGAGTTCCATTCTTACGTGAAACACAAGCTCGCATTAAACTCATCATTCCTTTCCCTTATGGCAAGCTCCATTTTGAATTAAAGATGAATGACGATCTTCTTATATACTTGAAAGAGAATAAACGATATGAGGGAGATACAGATTAATAAAGGACAATATCTTAGTGATGTCTTGAAAGAAATACCTTCTAATATCGTTCTTTCTAAGACTATCCCGGGATGTGGTGCTACTACACTTGAACTGGAGTCACACCGCAATTCAATTATCATTGTGCCTAATGTCCCCGTAATTACAGGAAAGTGTGAGAAGTTTCCCAATTCATTAATGGGTGTTGTTGAAGGTGTCACTTCCAATGACATTATTGAATACTTACAGAGAGATTTGGAGTTTAAGAAGATTATGACAACTCCTGAAAGTTTTGGTAAAGTGAGACTTGCTTTTGCAGAGAGTGGGGCTGACTTGTACGAGGATTATTTCTGCCTTCTTGATGAATGCCACTCTCTTGTTAAGGATGTTGATTATCGGTCAGACATAGTTCTTCCTATAGATGATTTCTTCAAGTTCAAAGGCAAGGCTTTGGTTTCAGCAACCCCAATAGAGCTTAGCGATCCGAGGTTTGGTCAACAAGGATTTGAAATAATGGTAATTAAGCCAACTTACAATTATAAGCAATGGATAGACGTACTTCATACCAATCATATATTCCTTGAAATAAAAGACTATTACCTGAAAAGACACAATGAAAAAGTTTTCATTTTTATAAACTCAGTTAATCTCATATATTCTTTAATCTGTCAACTTGGCATAGAAAAGGAATCATCTGTTTTCTGTGCACCCAAAAGCAGGGTGAAACTTATTACAGATTTCAACTTTAAGAACACTTACAAGAACTGGGATTCAAAGAACGCTAAAAGATACAACTTCTTTACAGGAAGATTTTTCAATGCCTTCGACATAGAACTGGAATTCAAACCAGATGTCCTTATAATAACAGACGTGTTCAATGCCGAATACACGATGCTTGATGTTGATACAGACTGTGTTCAGATTGTTGGTCGTTTCCGTAATGGTGTGAACTCTATTACCCATATTTACAATACAAATAAAAACATTCCCGTAAAGACAAAAGAACAATCTGAAATTGAGGTGAAAGCTCATCAGCACACATTCAACGTCCTCAAAACTTTATATGATAATGCAGGAACAATTGAAGAAAGAAGAGCATTTGGAGAAGCACTAGACTCCCTACCATATAACAGGTTCATATACCCAAACGGTAAAACGAACTACTTTGCCATAGACAACAAGATAAACGAAGATCTTGTAAAGAGTCGTTACAACGATATGGATTTGATAGATAGTGCATATCGGCAATGTCACTTCTTTGGAGTGGAATCGGCAGATGATTTCAATATGTTTACCTCTAACGACCGCCTAAAAGTGTTAAGAGGCACTACAAACATTAAAAGCAAGAGAAAGGAGTTTATGGCAATTCTTAACACTTTACGACAACCCTATAGTGAGTTTGACTATGATACAATAACTGAGATACGGAAGATTGACCCCCTCTTCATGGAAGCATACGATTTGCTTGGCAAAAAGAAAATTGAAGAGTTGAAATATTCTGAAAAGAAGATGAAAGAAGCCATTATTATGTGTTCACGAAAAGGAAACAAAGCCGTTCAGATGGTAAAAAACAGTTTTCGCGTTGGGCAAAAATACAGCAATGATTTCATTAAGAAAGAACTAACAAGAATTTATAATGAACTTAATATTCACCCTGACAAGTTAATCAAGGGAAGCATGATTCAAGATTACTTTGAAGCTATCCCAACAAAAATTAAGGGCGAACGTGGATATTCCATTATAAGCGAATTACTCTAAAATAGGACATTTTTACATTTTTTAAGACTTTATACTCCAATATTCAGAATGTCCCTCACAACAAAGGAGTGCCACTAAAAACGGCATTCCTTTTTCTTTATCCAGA